>CALKAR010000071.1 GCA_937988745.1 uncultured Peptococcaceae bacterium | reverse complement strand
GCCTCCCACACCGGGAGGCCTTTTTCTTTGCATGATTGATTCCTTAAACCAAATTCTTCGTCGTACTCTCTCTGATCTTCAACTCTACCGGCAGCAGCAGTGATTTTTCCTCGATATCACGGTTCTCAATTTGAGCCAAAAGGAGCTTCACTGCTTGTTTCCCCTTATTGAAAATGTCCTGCCGGATGGTGGTAAGAGAGGGAACCATAAAGTCTGCATAAAAGATATCGTCATAGCCCATCACTGAAACATCTCTGGGTACCGAAATTCCCAGTTCATTTAGTCCTCGAATCAGGCCCATGGCTGCAATGTCAGATAGAACAAAGATTGCGGTCTTTTTGTCCAGCAGGCTCACAACCTTCTGCGCCGCATGATATCCCCCAAGCATCGTGTTTCCAGCCTTGATCACAAGTTCCGGCTGATAGGGGATATTTGCTTCCTCCAACGCCTGCTTGTATCCCGACCATCTTTGATAAATTACCCCAAACCTCTCATCAATGTCCCGTTCCACACCAGATACTAAGATAATCCGATCATACCCCAGTGAGATTAGGTATCTGGTTCCCAAATAGCCGCCCCATCGATCATCGCTGTTCACCTGGTAAACCTCAGGAGCGCTGATGAAGCTGTCCATAAAGACGCAGGGAATATCCAGCTCTAGAATGGCGCGGTAATGCTCCGAGCTTTCATGTACACCGACCACCACAATTCCATCAAGCTGCCGCTCTTTAATAAACGACATATCCGGGCTGTTGGACATGGCACTCAGCATCACATGGAAGTTCTTGCTGCTGGCACCCGTTTCGATGCCCGACATTACCTGCCAGAAAAATGGGTTGTCCTCAAATTGACCCTTGGTTAAGTAGGGAACCACAACGCTAATTAGGTGTGAGTTTTTATTCTTCAAACTGCGGGCGGCCAGGTTAGGGGTATAGTTATACTTCCTAATTAATTCTTCTATCAAAGCGCGAGTCTCTTCTGAAACCCGCCCCTTGTTGTTAATCACGTTGGAAACGGTTGCGATTGAAACATTCGCTTCCCGGGCTATATCTCGAATAGTTACCTGTTTGGGTTTCATGCTTATTCCCCCAAAGTGGTTAAATGTTTAAGCATATTATAACATGTTTTCCGAAAGAATGCATACGGAAATCGCAAATTTTTCCCTAGGAGTTAAAACGAGTGTAATTATCCCTTGACATTCGCCTTGAATGAGCTTAAACTCAAAGTATAGATTAGGGTAAAATAGAACTATCGTTAAGGGCTGGAGCTCGTTCTTTTTTGGTCTTGTGATTAAAGGTTTAATCAGAAACGAAGGTGGTGATCGATTCACGAAGAAAAGGTCATCTAGTGTCGTTTGGTAAGGCTGCAGGATTTGACCATCAATTAAAGGAGGACATAACAGTGAGAACGAGGTTTGTGGCACTTACTCTGGCTTTAGTACTCGTGTTAGGCATGGCTTTTACAGCCAGTGCCAAAGTAACGCTCAGGCATTGGGACTGGCATCAGCCCAGAATGAACCTGAAGCTGAAGTACATGGAAGAGTACGAGAAGCTCAATCCTGATGTGACCTTTGAGACTCAAGTTATTGGTTGGGAAGATTATTGGACCCGCCTCATGTCCGGTGTAGCCGGCGGAGACGTACCTGATATCGCGCAGTTCCACAACTCACAGACTCAAGCTTTCTTAAACCACCTCGAAGCATATCCAGCCGACCTTTTCGACTACGACCGCTATAAAGAAGAGATTATCAACTTCGAAGCCGCTTACTTATTTGATGGAACCTTCCATTTCTACCCGGTAGGCATCATGACAGGCCTCATTTTCTACAACACCGACCTGTGGGAAGCAGCCGGACTTACTGAAGCAGATATTCCTACCACTTGGGATGAGTTTGCGGTAATCGCTAAACGCCTCACCCAATACGATGACAATGGCGATATCCAAATCGCAGGCTTTGTTCCTAACGGAATCCTCGGTGTTTTCTGGCTTGACCTGCACTATCAATTAGGCGGTAAGCTGTACGGTGAAGATGCCAAGACAGTGGATTGGTACAATGACGCAGGTATTCAAGCCCTCGAATACATCGAAAAGCTCATTTACGAAGATCGGGTAACCGAAATGGGCTTCCTCAGCTTCAGCGAAGCTATGGGAACCGGCCACGCTGGTATGGTTTACAGCTGGAGCTGGCTGGGAGGCGAACTGAACAACAACTATCCTGATCTCAATTGGGCCGTATTCAGATTGCCAACCTTTGACGGCAAGCTTGCTCCAGGGCCAATTGCCCGCAACAACCATGAAACTGGTATGTCTGTTATGAAAGCAGCTCGCCCAGAAAACAAGCGGGCAGCCTTTGAGTTCCTCAAGTGGCTCTATGAAGAAACCGATTATTTAGTTGAGGTCAACCTGATCTTAGGTACAGCTCCATCCAATGTGAACTTGCTGGATGACCCCAGAATCACTTCTGACCCGCTCATTTCTGCCATTGCGGAGCAGGTACCTTACACCAACATTCCTGGCGAAATTCCGTTTGAAGTAGAAAACGACTACGGCCTGGGAATGCTCGAAGATCTGCTGTTCTTCGGTTATCCGGCAGCAGAAGCTATGAGAGCAGCCGAGGCAGAAGCCAACGGTGTCTTGGCAGAAAGACCGGTCAAATGGTATGTAGAAGACCTATATACCCCAGTTGCTGAATAAGGAATATTGGAACAAACTTAAGAGGGGATGTCCGCCATCCCCTCTTAACCGCCCAACAAAGGGGGAAAGTGCATGTCTCTGGTGGAAAGAATCAAAGCAATCGATGCCAAAAAGCGCTTTGTACTGGCAGTTCTGATCCCAACCATCCTGTTCTTTCTATTTTTCAATGTCATCCCCATCTTCTACGCGTTTTATATCAGCTTTCATGAAATGGACTTTTTGAACCCACCGAAGTTTGTCGCTCTCGACAACTACAAGGCCTTAATTGGTGATACCCATTTAGTCAGTTCCCTCATAGTTACTGCGAAGTTCGCGGTCACAACGGTCTTTATTGGTGGCGCTTTTGCTCTGTTTTTTGCTCTCTTAATTAACAGTGTCAAGCGGGGGCAGGCAGTTCTCAGAACCATTTATTTTCTCCCCGTCATGACTTCACTCGTAGCCGTAGGTGTTATCTGGGGTTGGTTGTATCAGCCGCGCTTTGGCCTTTTAAACGAAGTACTAAAACTCTTTGGAATCCCTCGGCAGATGTGGCTTTCATCGCCTACAACAGCGCTGCCCTCAGCCATTGCTGCTTCGATCTGGCAGGGCATGGGCTACACGATCGTTATTTTCCTTGCCGGGCTAAATGCAATCCCTGAATCTTATTACGAGGCAGCCCAAGTCGACGGGGCCAACACCTGGCAGAAAACCTGGTATATCACTCTGCCGCTCTTGCGGCCGACCTTTGTTTATCTGTTAATCACCGGCTTCATTACTGGTTTCCAAGTATTCGACCAGCTCTATGTTATGAAGGGTCCATTGAATTCAACCCGCGGCTTTATTGAACTCTTATACACCAGAGCATTCAGCTACTACCAGATGGGCAGAGCTTCTGCAATGGCATTTATGCTGTTTGCAATTATAGTTACTCTGACACTGATTCAGTTCAAAATCGTTTCTCGCAATCAGGTGGAACACTAGGGGGTGTGCGGCATGTGGAAGAGAAGGGTGCTTGGATTTATTAAGTGGGTAATCCTGCTGGCCGGTGGCCTTACCATGGTTTTTCCATTTTACTGGATGATCACCACCAGCATAAAGATACCCGGCGAAGTAATGAAGATTCCCCCAGTGATCTTTCCTACCGAGATCACCTTTGAACGCTACTGGCGGGTAGTAAGTGAGCTGCAGTTTGGCAGATTCTTCTTTAACAGCTTGTACATTGCTGTGACAGTTACCCTTGCCGTGCTGTTTACTTCCGCCATTGTGGGATATGTATTCGAGAAATTCCAGTTTAAATTCCGTAACGCCATTTTCTTAGGCCTGCTTTCTACTATGATGGTTCCTGGTGCAGTTACCATGATTCCCCTATACCTTTTACTGGGCAAAGTGGGGCTAGTCAACACACACTGGGCGATTATCCTGCCTTCTTTAGGCAACGTTTTTGGAATCTTCCTGATGCGGCAGGCTATGCAGAGCATTCCTAATGAATTTATTGAAGCGGGCAGAATAGACGGTGCATCGGAATTTATGATCTTCTGGCGGCTCATCTTACCGCAGGCTAAGGCGTCTCTTTCCGCGCTGGCCATCTTTACCTTTATGGGACAGTGGAACAGTTTTCTCTGGCCTTTGATTGTCCTGTCTTCGCAGGAACAGTACACTCTTCCGTTGGGTCTGAGGATGTTCCAGGGACAGTACTGGACTGACATGGGTTTAGTTATGACAGGTGCCACCATTAGTGTAATTCCCATCATCATTGTCTTCCTGTTTATGCAGAAGACCTTTGTGCGCGGTATTACTCTCACTGGCCTCAAAGGTTAAAGTGCATAGATGGGGAGAAACTAGTTGGTCATTCGTGATTTTAATGGTATAGTAGGAGTGTTGGACACACTCTAGGATGGCAGCCTAGATTAAATAACACATGTAGATGGAGAGAAGTCTAGTATGAATTTCTGTATCGGTGTTGATGTCGGCGGAACTGACATCAAATTTGGACTGTTTGACGCCAATGGGACGCTGCTCGAGCAGTGGAAGAAGAAAACCCAGATTGGTGAAGGTCTCATTAAAGATATCGCCGAGGAAGTTACTAACAAAGTGGGCAATAACAAGCTGCTCGGCGTAGGATTGGGTGTACCCGGTCCAGTACAAGACGATGGTTTCGTATCAGCCTGCGTAAATTTAGGGCTGCGGAACATCAATTTCCAAACAGAGCTGTCCAAGTTCTTAGGCGATGTCCCCATTGCCGCAACCAACGATGCTAACGCCGCTGCATTAGGCGAAATGTGGCGGGGAGCAGGGCAGGGGTATAAGAACCTTGTCATGGTCACCTTAGGAACAGGTGTTGGCGGTGGGCTAGTCCTCAACGGAAAGGTCCTCAACGGCCTCAGAGGAGTGGCAGGGGAAATTGGACACATAACTGTCAATCCTGAGGAACCAGAGCTCTGCAACTGCGGCGGTAGAGGGTGCCTTGAGCAGTATTCTTCCGCAACCGGAGTCGTAACCCAGATGAAGAGAGCTTTGGCTAAAGCTCAGAATCCTGAAGAATGCAGCCTCTACGGCAGAGAAGACTTCACAGCTAAAGACGTTGTCGATGCAGCCAAAGACGGAGATGCTCTTGCTCTTGAGACTGTGGAATACTGTATGGAGATCCTGGGTAAGACTCTGACGGATATCAGTCAGATCATTGACCCTGAGCTGTATGTCATTGGCGGCGGGCTTTCGAATGCAGGTGACTTTCTGATCGACATGATCGCAAAATACTACGCCAAACATTCCGTATTCGCCAAGGCTGAAGCTGAGATTGTGCAGGCTCACCTCGGCAACAATGCGGGGATCTATGGAGCAGCAAAGCTTATCTTAGACAGCGAAGTACGGGAAAAAGCAATTGCGTAACGTATAACACAAGCACGTCAATCCTCCAAAAGAGGAAAGACGTGCTTTTTTTGTCGCTTCGCCACAATTGCCTTGGATGATCTATACCAATATGATATCATTAATATATCAGGACAATATGAAGGGGGAAAGTTATGCGAGAAAAAACACTGCAAGCTAGACCAGGTATGCCATTTTTGATGCTGTTTATTTTGCTCTATCTAGCTGCCATTGGTGGGATCATATTTGGAGGTATCCTCGTTAATAGAGGGGCACATGTGGCCGGGGGGATTCCCTTAGGTGTAAGCATTACCTGGATGGTGCTCGGCTGGATTCCAATGCTGGGCCTTAAAGTGATTAAGCCAGAAGAAGCTTTGGTTTTGACGCTGTTTGGAAAGTATATCGGCACTTTAAAAGAGCCGGGCTTTTATTACGTCAATCCTTTTTCCACGGCAGTCAATCCGGCAGCCCAAACTCGGTTGGGGCAGAGTGGGGATGTGGAGCAGGCGGCAACAGCGGCAGCTCAAACGGGAAGCGGTGTGCCTTCTGGGAAGAAGATATCGCTCAAGATCATGACGTTGAACAACTCCAAGCAGAAGATCAATGATGCTTTAGGAAACCCTGTGGAAATTGGAGTCGCTGTTGTGTGGCGGGTTGTAGATACGGCTCAAGCAGTCTTCAATGTGGATAACTACAAAGAATACCTTTCTCTGCAGTGCGACAGTGCGGTGCGCGATATAGTGCGCATTTACCCATATGATGTGGCTCCAGGCATTGATACAACAGGCGATGGGATTCCTGATGAGGGGAGCCTGCGGGGTTCTAGTTCAGTGGTAGCTGAGCGAATTCGCCAGCAGCTTCAGGAAAAGGTTGAAGATGCCGGTCTGGAAATCCTCGAAGTCCGAATCACCTATCTTGCTTACGCTCCAGAAATCGCTGCCGTTATGCTGCAGCGGCAGCAGGCCAGCGCCATTGTAGATGCTAGAAAGATGATTGTGGAAGGCGCTGTCAGCATTGTCGAGATGGCTCTGGAGAAACTCGAAGAGAACGAAGCACTCGAACTTGATGAGGAGCGTAAGGCCGCCATGGTATCTAATCTGCTGGTTGTCCTCTGCGGTAATCGCGACGTACAGCCAGTGGTAAACAGCGGCAGCCTGTATTAAGATGGGCAAGAAGAAACAGGTTCCCCTGCGGATATCCCAGAAGCTCTACGACGAAATCGCATCCTGGGCGGCCGAGGATTTCCGTTCGATAAACGGTCAAATTGAGTATCTGCTGACCTTATGCGTTCGTCAGAGAAAGAAAAACGGCGGTTATATCCCTGACGAGCTGACCGAGAAGCAGACAAGTGACCAGTAAAGAGCTGCCACCAGCGTCTCAGTATGCTGGTGGCTTATTGCTGTATGAAATCAGGAGGGTGCGTTTCGACGCACCCTCCATGTAAACACCCCTGCAGCACAGTCTCCTTAAGCGTTATGCATCTTCCTTACTGAACAGTGCCAAGTACAGTCCAGCTGCGACCTTCACAATCTGATACCAGACAGGTCCCTGTCCAACGGGAAACCAGCTGAAGAAGCCCAGAACACCCAACGCAGCAATAATCCAACCAGTAACAACCAGTTTGGTTTTGTTGGTCATGAGACTACCTCCCCAGTTTTTTTATCAGTACGCTTCGCTGCAGGGATGAAACATGCATAACCGATAAGCTTGACTGACCGGTTGGTCAAGCCTGGTGAAAATGAAAGAGTAACCCATTAGGTTAACTCTCCATTGCTGTGAATACGTATATATACCGGTCCTGCGCACCTTTAACCAGCATCTCCAACGAACGCAGCGTTAACTCCTTCATCCTTTCATCACTTAAGAGACTTTTCGCCTTGTATTCATCATAATACGCCGCGATGCTCACCAGCGGGATCAGTGAGAAGAAAAACTTAAAGAACACTGTGTCATCGGAGTATTCAAAGTCTTCATCAGCACTGCGGATTGTGCTGTATGCAGGATTGCTCGGGTTTTTATCAAGGAGTTCAAAGAAGCGAAACAGGCTGCTGTCATGCTTTCTTCCGTGGCGGAGGGATTCGAACATCAGGATGCGCACCACGGAGCGCTCTTTGAGCAAATAGTCTACCAATCGTTCGTAATGTGTGGTTAAGTGGTCCTTGAAGTATTCGGCAGCTGCGCTGTCGACAAACTCGAAGCGATCACCGTCGATATCTAATCTTCCGTCCTTGATCATGGGGACGACGAAATTATCAATAAAGTCCATGGAAAGAGCAGTTAACTGGTTCATGAGCGCATCGAGGAGAGTGTCGAGGATCTCTTCCTTGCTCTTGAAGTAGTAGTAAATCAGGGATTTATTGACCTCAGCCGATTCAGCGATCTCACTGACGCGTGTGGCATCATAGCCTTTTTGCGAAAATAGCTCGATGGATGCATTCAAAATACGTGCTCGGGGGTCGTCGTGGTTAGCAGTATTCATCTCGTCTGTCCTCCGTCTTTACTGACCGGTTGGTCAATTTCATTGTGCCACATAATGGCTTGTTTTGTCAAGAATTAGGTAATTCATTTTTCGACACCAACATTTTGCCCTGTTTGCTCGTTATAAGTATGCA
>CALKAR010000070.1 GCA_937988745.1 uncultured Peptococcaceae bacterium | reverse complement strand
GTTGGAAAGGATGGGCGTTCTTGGCGTTAACTGCACCTTTCGTTGCATGACGGCTATGACCAACAATCCAAGAAGGCGCTACAGTGTAAGCTGTTTCACCAGTGGTGTGCTTCTTGTACTCATCTTGAAGGATGAATGCGAAAGAAGGAAGGGCTTCTTTGTAGGTAAAGACTTCCTTAGTGCTCTTACGCTGACCAAAGATACCGGAGGAGTGCTGTCCTCGGAATACTCCAGCATAAAAGAGTTGGTTGAATACGTCTAAATCAGTGCTTGACAGATTACCGCCAGCTAATACGATGCCACAAATTTTCTAATCCACCTGAAGGGTAAACCCTTTCATCTAATTAACCTTTAAATTGTGCCCCTTTATCAGAGGCACCCATTGATTACAGCGCTTGCTCTAACTGATTTTCCAGATGATCTGGAATGTATCCTGTGATGTTGTTATCACTGTGTCCTGACTCACGCAATAAGTCAAAAATAGCACGGATACGTTGCTCTGGTGCAGATCGTACAGTAGATAGGTCAGTTGTACGAAGCATAACCAGAATCTCTTGGTACAAGTTGTTAGCGTTCCCTCGAACATATCCAAGGAATCCGTAGAAGTCTGGGATAAGACGTAGGTCAACAAGAACTTCTCCGTTGGAGTTGGTTCGACGCAAACGAATACGACCAGACTGCTCTACTTCATGAGAACGGCAATACAAAACATCACGAGCCATACAATAACCTGAATGCAAATCCGATTCATCCAGATTGTAATCCAGAGGAAGGTAAGGAAGCATTGGGGCAAATCGTACAGTATTTAAATGCTCAATAAACTGATCATTGCTCATCTCTGCGTTATCTAATGCCAGCTTTTTCAACATCAAGAAGCGGTTAACCAGATTGAGAAGTTGACCACGTTTCCACTTAGGCTCGCTGATACGGAACTCAATCGAACCGTATTGGGCAAGTGGCAGAAGGTTCAGGGATGTATACTTATCCCATGAACGAACCAGACGGTTGAAGAACTCTTCATCGTCGTAGTTAAATGCGTCAGAGGCATTCATTACCTGTGCTTGTACCACTGCAAAAGCAGGGCAGAAGTTGCTACGGTAACGATGGTAGCCTGAACACTTGAACAACATCTTTTCATAGAAGGTCCAAGCGAGAATGGTTTTCTTGAGGATATTACTATCAGCATCCCTCATATCCATATGAACGTGAGTAGAGCAACGCCAAGTCCCCTCGGCGTGCGATTCAGCTACTGCTTCACTCAGGTTGTTGATAGCGTCTAACAACTCCTGTCCGTTGTAAGGTCGTGAACATACCATTTCACAACCATTACGCAGGGAACCATCCTCTGTACAATCCCACATATCTGCTTCGATATGATCGGAACCTTCGAGTTCTAGTTCGATACCGACACCGCACTGAAGTGCAATTGAACTATGCGCCTCAGTTAAACGACCTTCTCGATATCCAAAAGTTTGCGCTACAGTTGTCATAACGAATCCACCAACGTAATATTATAATTGCTAAGGTTTTCAGAAATGTGATGAAAGTGTTCCAGAAGTCGAATTGATTGCTGACCGTAAGAGTCACGAGGCGCTTCCAGATCTACTTGTCCTACCAGTGCACCTTTATAATGCACCTTACCATCAGTAGGGTTGATGTAAATATAACGAGTAACCAACCCCTCGAATTCAGGATTGAACAGGCTGTAAACCATATCCCCAGAGATAGCACGACCAACACCCGGAGCATTTCGAATCTTATTACCCATTAAACCCTTTGCTCTCTGACGAACAGGGTTAATATGAGTCCAGCTTACAGTGTTACCGTTATGGAACAGATAACCAACATCAGGCGATTCAAGAATCAAGGTTGGGTCGAACACTGGAATGTTCATCGTAGTGTTTCGAAGATTCCCTTGCTCGTTCTTGTACCACTGCTCTACAACAAAGTACAGAGCCTGCTCTGCTTCATGAGAGAAGTCATCACTGCGGAAGTTACCGCTCTGCTCAACACCAATCACAAAACACGGAAGGTTGATATTACCTGCTCGTTTAGCAATCCATGTACCATTATAGTAATGAGAAAAATCAGCTACTAAGCTCACGATAACCTCTTATGCTACCTGAAGGAGTTTGATCTGCTGGTCAGCTTCTTTAACGTTGTTGCCGTTAATGATTTCATGAAGCTTCTCAATCGGAAGGCGAGAGTGCAATGCCATCAGAGTGGACATATCACACTGCTGAACAACTTTGTCAACCTGATCGTAAACAAACTTACGGTTTTCACGATCACTAATCCAGAAGTTAGACAGTGAACGATATTCAATACCATAGTCCTTGTAACGGATTGCAGACGCTTTACCGTAGAGTTCTTTACGGCGAGTATCTTTATCCATAATAACTGCTGGGAGGGACAGGAAGTAGTCACACAGCACACCCAGCATCATCTGAGTTTGCAGAGTGATATCTAAAGCACCAACTACGCCGAGATGTACGTGACCACCGGCAGTACGAAGCCCCTTGTTCTGAGAAGTCGGGGATGGATTCTTCTGACCAGTGAAAGCGTTGAAATCAGGAGTACATCCGAAGATGAACGCTGATTCATTGAAAGTCTTCATCTCTTCTTCAGTGAAGATGTGAGAGCTAACACCCGGAGCTGTTTCCATGTCCAGTTTGTTCAGGACATTGTTGGTGAGATCGATACCACGTTGCATGTTATCGTTAAACGCGTCAAAGCCGCTCTGTGGGTCGATATCAAACTCAGCCAGTACGTTGTCCTCTTGAAGACGAACATCCTTAGCCAGAGTGATCTTATCGTCCTTAGAACAGCCTAACAGACCAGCCACAGAGGTGATTATGCCATTGCTGGTACGAACGAACATTTCAGGGTCAGAGCCAATAAGGAAAGCGCGCTTAGTCATTGTAATACTCCACTAATTCAGAAAAGAGAGATGAGATTGTGTTACCAACTTCTTCAATAGTAAGGCCAGAGTTTGGGCCAGTACGCTGAATTAGTCGGGCTGTAAAGTTTTGTACTGTAATGTTTTCCAACTTATTGTCTATTGCTTCACGTTTGTGACCATGACAGTTGGACCAGAGTCTTAACCACTCTGACATTGTTTCATACTCGTCCGGGTCTTGATCTTTAGCACGAGCAAATCTTCGTAAGGCTTCTTGACTATGGTTACGAACATAACCATTCTCGTTGTCACCAACACCGAAGGGGTTTTGAACCCATACTTGTTTCGTGTATTCATCAGAGTCTACAACCAAAGGAAGGAATGCTGCTGCTGACATATCGTTATTAACAACAATAGAGGTGCTCTCGCTACTCCCATTAGCTCTTCCTCGTTGAGACCATCCACCGAAGAAGTCACGACCCAACCCAGCTAACACTAGAGCGATTCCGATGCGTTTACGCTTCAGCCACTCTTCCCTGTCTTCAATTCCTTCTGCTAGGAAATCCATTCCACGATATTGCCCTTCCAGAATACTACGAAAGAGCATAAGTCCTGTGAAGATCTGATCTGCTGGATGCTCACGGAGGTTGACAGCAACACTATTCGCTGAAGTGATTGTAAATACATCACGATAGCAAGACATAGAGTTCATAATGTCTGCTGTTTCAACCAAGTTCTTTTCAATTTCAGATGGAACATGACCGTGAAAAGAGTGAGTCCAGTAATTCAACATCTCCAATTGCAAGTTGATATCACGGTTGAAGCGTCTATAACGCCCCTCTTCCGTGATAACTTCGCCATTAATATCATTTACGCATTGGCCTTGCATGTAGTTGTGGATACCGAAGCACCCACGACCTAAGAACTTCTGTTCCCCTAAATCTTGTTGAAGATTCAGAGGTACGATCGTTGTGGAGATTGACATAACTAACCTTTTATTTTCCTAAAAATAATCCGCTCATAATACCATCCCACTCAGAGGATGGAATCACTGAATACACTGAACTTTGGTCCATAGTTCCACTACTAAATCGCTGAACAATGTTATAAATGTTGAACAGATCTTTAGTCTCAGCACGGATGCCGTAGATTAGACTATTAGCTGTTCTCTCATCTTTAGATACGCGACGGGTAAAGTTAATCAGAAGGTTGTCACATTTCAGGATTTCTGATTCATTCTCTACTAAATCAGGGTGCATCACCGGCAAGAACATCGAGTTATTAACTCGTAATTCTGCTGTTTCATCATTCTCGTAATGAATCCACTTAAAGTCTTCATCACGGAAGTGACCGCATCCATCTCTGTATGACTGTTGACGCCAAGGCACTTGAAATGCTTCAGCATATTTATCAGCCATACCAACCGTAAACAACGACGCTGGGAAGATACAAGCATCCCAATCATTACCAACAAGAGTAGCTTTCGTTTCACCCAAGAGGTTAGTGTAAGTGCTAACCATTCGTGAGTAAACGTAAGCCTGAAGAATTGTCCAGCCTTCAACCAACCATTTATGAAGGAAGGTTTCAACTTGACTCTCTTCATCATCACAATAGAAGGTTCGATCTAACATTAAATAGAACAGACAACGATCAGCAGGAACATTCTCAGTTGCTACACCCATAAAACCTTTTTCGTGCCAGCGTAAACAGGAGGGACGATCTTTGTCCACAAATGCTTCCATAGCTTCCAGTACAGCACGAGGTGAGGTTTGATACTCAGGGTTTTTATCATTCCAGTGCTCAATGTTATTTTTAAGCTCGCCTTCGTGATCAATTGCACCCCAACCTAAATCTGCGGATACAGGTTTTTCATCACGCCATCGTCTAAAACCTAACATCTTCATGTGAGTTCCGGAGTTCCAGATATGCTTGATTTTACACATATCCATCTCTCGGCTTAACAGGAACTCTTCCCCATCAGCACTACGAACGTTAGCTTCTTCATGCCACACTCGAACGTGCATATTCCACCCATGAGTTGCCTCATACATGTTAGGGTCGAAGTATTCATCTTCGTAATTATCTTCATCAACGCCACCATTATAGTTGCGAAGCTGAAGGAACCCATAACAAGGAGGGTGGACCGTTAAAACATTACCTTCAGTATCTTCTAATGTTACTGGAAACATTATACCAACCTCTATTGGTTTTTAATCAACTCAATTGACTTACGGATATAAAGAATATCTCGGAAGTTTCTGTAGTTGTTCATAAATTGGTGCTTCTGGAAAGTAGCTTCTTCCAGAGCTTTCTTTGCTTCTGCGTAGTTTTTACGGGCAAGATGTACAACCCGCTCTGGTAACACATTTGCACGACGGATGATATACTTGTGAGCTTTCATGTTGCTTTGCTCACGAGCAATCTTACCTTTAGCAACTTTGATACCATTTGCAATCCAAGCAAGTTCTTGCTCAAGATCCTCGTTGGACATTCCACCGAGATTTGATGCAACCTTGTTCAGAGTTTCAATATTAACGTTGCCCTTGATGGGACGTGTATTCATACTTACTCCTGTTGTTTACACTCGTCAATAACCCACTGATAAGTGGATTGCCCAGAAAAGAAACACTGAATAAATCCAGATGTTCTCTGCGTTACCAGTGCTAGTGCACAAATCACTACCGCTGCTGCTAGCAGTTTTAAATCTAATTTAGACATATTTCCTCTCGTTGAATTTAAAAAAGGACTCTCCGAAAAGAGCCAAGCTTTAAATCCAAAAAGATATTACCCAATATCTGTGGATAACCTGCTCTTAAAATATCTATCCGACGGATGTTTGAGGATTATTCCTCGCCCTAGCATCGGCCCCATACGGGAAATATATTAAGATTAGGTTAGTTGAGTCAGAATAACTCACATAGCCCTCCGGAGGGAAGGCTATAAATGTCACTCTACTTATCCCCACCAAAGGCGAGGTAGGCATCTTTGATTTCAGTAACCGGTGTGTCTGGCTTGAAGACCATCAAATGTCCCGTGTTGAGGTTGACTGCGTTGACAGGGTTAGCACAGACTTCCACTTTAGCATCAGGGATTTTCATGAAGTAACTAGAAAAAGGCTTTGAAGAGAAGACTTCACCAACTAGGACTTCACAAAATTGCGTTACGTAATCTTTAGAGGGTTGTCCTATTTTCATTACTCACCTTTCTTGGCACGATCTTTGGCAGTTTTGCCAGTGCGGATACGATGGGAAACGTTAACCAGAGTGCCACCATCAACTACGGTAACGCTCTTGTTCTTAGCCAGATCAAACACAGTCTTTTCTGTGCCACCCAAGCGAATTTGCTTAGGCTCGCTGAAGGTTTGGGTTGATTTGGATTGGAACTGGAACGGTTGACGGATTGCATCAATTGCACTTACTTTAGGCATAGGGGAAATTCCTTAAAAAGTTATGGCTGCGTAGAGGGAATTCCCTACGCAAATTGGGCCGCCCACAGAGAGGCGTCATAGTACTAAAAGGAGGAGAGAAGAGGGCTTATTTAGCTACCTTTTTCTGTCCGTTTACGAACCAGATAATTGAACCATCAGGCTGTCGTTGACCGAAGCCTTTCTGGTTAATCATATCGTCATAAGAATATGCTTTACGTCTCATTTATTTTCCTATGGAGTTAAGATAATTTCAGCCTTACTAAACTTCTCACCAACTTCAAGAGTATCAGCAACAGGACGGGGCACACCTGTACCCAAACAAACAGCCCTTCGATACCCTCCAGTCACAGGCATCATCAAATAGATGATCTGATTATCATCTTCTTTTAAAGTGAAGATATCAGCGATCGATAGATCTTTAACAAAGAGTTTCTTTTCTTCTTCATGATGAACTTTGATATGTATTGTGCTCATACCTACTCCTGAACAACTGACATACGAATCATTTCAACCTGTTCGTCAGCACCTTTAACACACAGCACACCTGTGAATAGATTCACTACAGGAATCCAACCACTGGCTATACGGATGTTACCAGAGGCATTTTCAACCCTCATATAATACTGAGGAGAGGCGCTTCCGTGCTGGACCACGAAGGGGTTTCCGGGAATGATTGTTTCCAACCGTACCGTATTATCCTTTTTCTTTGGGATGATTTTCATTATGTGTTATCCACCAAAAGTTCTGCTGACACAGGAACGACTTGGCACCAGCTAGACGGTGCTGTTACATTACCATCAGATAGACGGAGAGTGAGTACTCGATCAGAGTTAACAGTTACATTAGGACTTTCAGATACAGTCCCTTTGACGTAGAGAGTATCACTCTCAGGGAATTTAAACACTGCTCCGCTGGGAAGCGCGTTGAGACCAACCTTGGTCACTTCTTCTTTCTTGTGAGTAATCTTCATTTAGAACCCTTAATAACGTTAGCTTCAACTTGGACAGGGATCACTTTGGTTGTTCTTAACGGACAACGTATCTTACCATTTGCTATATCAACAACAACCATACGATCTGAGCTGACTTTTAAATACTTAGAGTAACTAGGTTCCGCAAGAATCATCACGTTATCATGAAGAGATCCCATCCGGAAAGTCTCTCCCGGTCTGATGTTCTGTAATTGGACCTGAAGAGGGTTTGGCATATTTACTTTCATATTGATTCCTATTTAAGTTTGAGGCTAATGTTAAGGTGCATACATGCCCTGTTCTGTACAGCAGCATAGCTTCTACCGAGCATGTCAGCCATTCTCTGAATGGACATGAACCCAGCATTACGGATAAGGAACTGGTCTTCTTCTTTAGACCACTTGACTCGGATTACAGTTCTAGAGATACCAAACTTAGTGCAAGCTGTATTAACTGCATTCTCCGTTACATTCATAATCTGAGCAACCTCTTGAACAGAGTACTCTTTGATTAGTCTCCGAAGATTTTCAATCTGCATCGGAGTCCATATAGTTCTTCGAGCTTTCATACATCCTCCAATTAAACATTTATATAAGACTTGCTTAGATAAAGATTCAATAAAATAGGGGGAGGGGACGAATCCTCCCTTATCCTATTAATTAATATTGCATGTAAGATCTAACAATCGGTTGCCTTTGTAGGAATAAGCGTAAAGCCAATCCAGCACTAAACTCCCGCCCCCTTAGTGGGCTGGGTTATTAAAGGGTAACGCCCTTATGGGCTAGTTACGTGAATGTTAGTTTGATAGGAGATCTGAAGTCCTATCTCAAAGGACTCTCGTAAGAATCCTTCACGATATTACTTA
>CALKAR010000069.1 GCA_937988745.1 uncultured Peptococcaceae bacterium | reverse complement strand
CCTGTAAGAAAAGAGAGCGTTGTTTACACTTCCTGTTTAAAATAAGGGGCTGTCCTAGATAATACACTTTAAGGTATTATCTAGGACAGCCCCAAAATATAACCTTCATGCGGACCCACTTGACCAACAAGCTGGATCGCCTTAGTCCGTAGCGTATCCATACCAGCTCGTAAATCCGTGGCTTGGCTCATTAACACGACCTTGTCTAAAGTCAGAACGGAAGGAATTTGGCGTTGACTCGATAACAATAAAGTAGAACCAGCTTGACCATAAGAGTTATCACTGGTTTCGCTCTCCATACGTTGATGCATTTAATTCTCCTAAAGTTAACAAAACCTTAGTGTTACCCATCTTTAAGAGAATAAATACATGTGTTCACCGTACGCTTACAAAGGACTGAGTCCTGTGCAATACAGAAATCAGTCCTGCGCATAAAAATTAACCGTCCAACTTTTTTGGGGTCAGTTCAAAACACTTGCCTGCTATTGTTTATCAGCTGCATCCTCCATGTTTTTTAATAACCTAGAAGCTAGTGCAGAGAGACCTCCACCTCGCGTAAATTCAAGAGTTGAGAGCTCGACACCTAAGGCTGTTGTTAGACGTAGGTTAAGTTCTACGCCCATCAGGGAATCCAGACCTAACTCAGGTAGTGGTGTATGTATATCAATGGAGTTGACTGGAATACCCATTACCTGAGAAATATGCTCAAGAAGAACTTCAAGGAGTGCAGCTTGACGCTCTTCTGGTGGTAGTTTGCAGAGACTTTCCCAAACTTCATTACTGGCTTCGCTACCTGCATTTGCCGATTGCACTAAATCAAAGAAACGTTTAGTAGATGCAGAAGTAGCATGGGTACGACCCCATTCTCCCCAATGCACATCAGCAACCATCGCTTGTGCAATATCCATTCCTAGGATTTTATCCATGTACAGGCAAGAGCGTTCCATATCAAGCATTTTAAAACCGATTAAGCCTAGGTAGCGAGCAACCTCTTCAGAGGCCTCTGCCATTCCACCGCCTCTTAAGGGACCCCAATTAATAACTGTTGCTGCTAAGCCCTGTTTTCGTCGATAGCTAGCTAATGTATCAAGAACCATATTAGCAGCTGCATAAGACGTCTGTGGGACAGTCCCTGTAATAGCGGTGATAGAAGAGTACAAGACAAAGTAATCCACAGAGATATCTGCTTTTTCTATTGCATTGTGTAAATTGAATGCTCCCAAAGCCTTAGGTAGCATGACATTCTTAATAGCCTCTTCCCTTAAAAACATAAATGGTCCATCAATAACAATACCTGCTGTATGAAAGATTCCTTTTAGAGGAATCTCTAGTGCTTTTACATTACTAATTAATGTATCAACTGACTCTTTATCAGATACGTCGGCTTTTAAAGAAATAATATTTACGTTTTGATGTTGTAGGTCTTCTACGGCTTTAATTTGGTCAGGAGTAGTTGCACCATTACGGCTCACCAGAATTAATGTGGTTGCACCTCGCGCTACTAACCATCGTGCGGTTGCTAAACCAAACGCTCCAAACCCTCCTGTAATCAAATAAGCAGCATTACTGTCAATTTCCGTTTCGGGAATTGATGGTTTAATCAATAGGTTGGGTTCTGTAAAGTCAAGCATGACGCGACCAATATGCTTGGATCGTAATACCATATCAAATGCTTCTTGAGCTTTTGTTAATGGTATTAAATGACCCGGTAGCGGTTTATACTTTCCTTCATGGAGTAGTTGCATAACTTCAGCGTGTAGTTGACCTACTAACTTTGGTTTGAATGCAACCATACGATCAATGTCAATTGAGATAAAGGATAGGTTTTTCTTGAATGGGGAAAGTGAAATCATACGTTTGGTAAATATATCAAACTTACCTACCTCAATAACACGTCCGAATTCAGCTGCTACCTTAAGGTTGGCAGTAATAAATTCTCCAGGAGCCGAGCTGATAATTACGTCCGCACCATGTCCATCGGTTAGGGCAAGGACATCTTCGACAAAATTTAATGAGCGTGAATCAAGAACCTCGTCTGCACCCATCTGGCGAGCAGCTTCTCTCCGTTCTTCTGTGCTTGCCGTTGCAATAACGCGTGCTCCTGCAAGTTTGGCTGCCTGTATACTAGCCATTCCCACGCCACCGGCACCACCATGTACAAGAACAACGTCATCAGGCATCACGTGTGCTGCGTAATAAATACTATAGTGAGCCGTCATCATAGGTACCATGGCATTATAATCAGAGGTCGATAAATTTGGACTTGTAGCAACAAATAGTCCTTGATCTAAACGGGTAGTAATATAACGGCGAGCCATTCCTTTGACCCCAACGACTACTTTATCTCCTGGTTTGCATTCAGTGACATCAGGGCCTATTCGTGTCACAACAGCAACGCCAAACATACCTACCTCAAGACCGAAGTGGGTGCCTTCCAACTCTTTTTCCCCCAACATACCTAATACTTTTAGAGCATCTTTATAATTAAGTTCAAGCGCATCTATCCGTAACTCAACCTCAAATTCACCTGGTTCTCGTCTTGAGGTCTCGCGGAGTGAAAGGTCAGAAAATAAATGTGTTTTGGGTATTTCTAATTCGAAGTTTTTTTCTGGATCGGTTAAAAGATAAGCTTCTTCATATTTAGACTTATGAGAAGTAAATGTGTTTTTTAACTGTTCAACATAAGGAATTCCGTTGCGTAGAGTAATTTCATCTGCCTCCCAATCTTTATAGTCTGACGAATAAACAAAGTTGAGTGCCTCGTTAAGTTGTGTGTTTCCATCTACATCAATCAAATTCCAACGTAGTGCAGGAAACTCGTTGCGAAGTACTCGGCGGGTGCCAACGATAGCTGAGCTAACAAGATTTGGAAGCTCATCCTCTGTTAGTCTTGTCGCTCTACGAGTTAAGACAAGTCCGCGAACTGCGTCTCTGATCTCTTGTCGCTCAGGTTGCTCTTCTTCAAGTGTTATAAAGACATTTTGAACAGCGATTGCTAATCCAACTAAAGCAGAGACACCTCTGACAGAGTCTTGTAAATTAAAGGTCTCTGTTGTAGTAAGATCTTCTGATTCACCGAGGCCTACCGCGCATAAAACAACAGTAACTTGTTTTTCAGTGACTGAGATTAACTCACTAAATGAGTTGCTTATTTCCTCAGCAATCTCAGCCGGTTCATTTCCTGAAATGATCAGTGACTTGTTTTCAGGGTGTAGTGATACAAGTTGTGATACCCATGGTTGTGTTTCCTCTCCCGTTCCAACAATGAACAGAACATTGTCATTAATAAGCTCATGTAAGGATTTTTCTTTATTGGGAGTTGAGGTGTCAGTTTGAACAGTATCGACGGACTCAGTTTCTGAGTCAGATGAGAGTGTTTCTTGTTCTACTGTATTTAAAGGTATAAACTCAGATTCGTATAACAAAGAATCTAACTCACTCATTACTGGTAGCCGTGGAGCTATCGGGCTGAATTGCACTCGAGAAAACTCCAATAAACTTTCACCATTTTCGTTCATTAAAATGATGTCAGCAACTAAATCTGTTTCACCAGGTTGTGGTTTACAACGACTAACATTAACTGTTACTTTCTCCGTGAGCGGAGCAAACTGCCTTACTGAGTGAATAGCCGCTGGTACAACAGGACCGCTCGCTTGGAAATTACCTAAAGCACCCCAGGCAGCCATACATTGGAAAGCGCAATCGACAATGGCAGGATGGGCACGGTGACGGTTGTTTTCTATCGCACCGTTAATTGTTGCGCTAACAATTTCCGCATTTACTTTCACTTTTTCAATGCGACGGAAATATGGCCCATAAGAAAGTCCTGCCGCTGTGAATTCCTCGTAAAGTTGCTCTGTGCTTATTTCAAATGAAGGAGGAATTAATAAGTTATTATCAGGATTGTTATCAAGAGGATTGTCAGTATGACTATCATCCGTTGTTTCAATAGTCTCTACTAGCTCTTTCTTTTTAAGGGGCCTTGCTTGTCCATATACAATACGACCACGAGCACGAAGTGTCCAATCTCTTGAGTCAGCAGGTTTCGTTTTAATAACAAAACGTCCGGTGTCAGGATCAGCGCTTAAGCGTAATACAGGGACTTCATGATCATCAATCACTAGTGGAGAAATAAATTCAATCTCTTCTATGATAGGTGTTTCTGATTTTGTTACGCTTGCAGCAGCTGCTAGTGCTGCATCAATAAAGGCTGCGCCAGGCAACAAGACAGAGCCAGCTACCACATGGTCTTTGAGCCAAGGCAGTGAACCTATATTAATATCAGTTTCCCATTCAGGAAGATTTGAAAGCGTATGTAACCCAGGAAGAATGGGAGAGGAGGGGTCACCCAAACGTTCAAGCGTTAGTTCTTCGGGTTCAAACCACATTTTAGTTCGCTGAAACTTATGAACTGGTAAATCATATTGTTTGGAAATACCAACCCAACCTCCTGGTGGCTCAGTCTCATCAAGAGCCCCAATAGCATAAAGCTCGGCCATGGTATTTCTTAGGCTTTCCATATCATCACGATTACGAGACAGGGTAGAAATGGTCGCTCCTGTCTCACCAGATTTGAGCAAAATTTCTCTGATGTTACCAGATAAAACAGGATGGGGACCAATTTCAAGAAATGTTCTAAAGCCATCATTGATCAAATTTTCTACGGCATCTGCAAAACGGACTGAGTCGCGTACGTTTTTCTGCCAGTATTCAGCATCCCAAAGGTCTTTGGAGGAATCGACTGGTTTTCCTGTGACTGTAGAGTATAGAGGTAGGGTTGGCGCTTGAGGAGCTAAAACAGATAACATTTCCTTCAACTCATCAAGGATAGGATCCATAAAATGGCTATGATAGGGCACTTCAACATGAAGAATTCGGTTAAAGACTCCCTCAGTTTCCAACTGTTCTGCTAGTCTTTTCAAGGTGTCTAAGTCTCCCGCTAGAGTAACGCTCGAAGGACTGTTTACAGCGGCAATTTCAACGTCCTTTAAATTAGCTATACGAGTTATGATATCAGACTCAGAGAGACCTACGGCCATCATGCCTCCTGTTCCAGCCTGTAAGGCTTGTAATCGAGAGCGATGATAAGAAACAGTAACTGCCTCTTTTAAGCTGAGGGTGCCTGAAAGATAGGCTGCACTAACTTCACCAACGCTATGACCAACTAATGCAGCGGGTTTTACGCCTAATGCCTCAAGTTCTGCAACTAGGCCTACTTGGAGAAGGAAGTTTCCAGTTTGTGCAATTTCCGTAGAGGTTACTTTAGAGTCTGCCTCATCTTTTAAAAGTTCTTCTACTAAGGACCAGCCGGATAAAGACTTGAATACCTCATCAATTTCTTGTGCTAAGCGTGAAAAAATACTGTCAGTGGTTAATAATTGGCGTCCCATTGCCCACCATTGGGGACCCATACCACTCAAAACAAATACTATCCCTTTACTGTTGTTGAGTATGCGGACACTGTTTTTTCCACCTCCTGAACCCAGTTCGGTTAATTTCTCCATAAGTTCATCTTTGCTCGCATAGGGGACAGAAAAGCGGCAGAGATGATGAGCTCTTTTTTTCCATATCGCATCGGAAAAAGAATCCACTTCTTCTAAGCTGGTTAATTCTTCAATTTTTTCAGCTAAATCAGCAGCAAAACTACGTGCACCTGCATCGTTGCGTCCAGACACAGGGAAAAATCTTGTTTTTTCTGAACGTTTTGCGGGAATATCATTTGTGTCAGGTATCGAAGGCGGATTTACTAAGATGGCATGAGCGTTTGTACCTCCATAACCAAAGCTGTTAATAGAGGCCGCAGAAATTCCTTCGTCATTGCTTGGAAAGGGTTGTGTTTCCAAAGGAACGGAAAGTTGGTAAGTATCAAAAGGAATAACTGGATTAAGTTCATTAAGCCATGCTTGAGGAACAATCGTACGATGATATAAGCTGAGTGCTGTTTTAATAACACTAGCAACGCCAGAAGCAGCTTCTGTATGACCAATGGAAGATTTGATTGAGCCTACATACAATGGCTTCTCTCGTCCTTCAGCACAACCTAGCGTGTTTCCTATCGCTTTCATTTCAAGAGGGTCGCCAACTCCTGTGCCCGTACCGTGTGCCTCAATAAAACCAATATCAGCTGGTTTTAAGCCTGACTTTTTTGTTACTTGATGTATTAATTCGGTCTGTGATTGGGGGTTAGGGACAGTGATTCCTGATGTGCGGCCATCCTGATTAACTCCTGTTGCTCGGATAACTGCATAAACACGATCCCCATCTGCTAATGCTTTTTCTAGTGGACGCAATAAAAGCATGCCGGCACCCTCTCCTCGTCCATAGCCATCAGCATCTTTATCAAATGCCTTGCTGCGCCCATCCTCAGCTAGAAAATGCCCCTTACACATCGAAATAAAAGTTTCAGGTCTGAGCATCACATTGACTCCGCCGACCATCGCCATTTCTATGTGTTCTTGCTGCAGAGCAGAAACAGCTTCATGCAATGCAACTAAAGAAGATGAACATGCAGTATCTATTGTCATGCTCGGTCCTCGTAAATCAAATACAAATGAAACACGGTTTGACAGCATGGTATAAGAACTGCTTGTGGGTGTATGTGTTGTAATGAAAGGCCTAGAAATGTTATTATGTCTTAATGCCATACTGTCATTTGTAAAGCCACCTATGTAAACACCGACAGGTCGTCCTGCTACTTTATTGGCATATCCTGCGTCATCAAGAGCTTCTTGAGCAACCTCAAGAATTAACCTTTGTTGAGGATCCATAATAGTAGCTTCACGATGAGAAATACCAAAATATTCAGGATCAAATTCATCCAGAGGTGTGGTGAGAAAAGCTCCTCGCTTTGTATACATCTTCCCTGGCATTTCAGGGTCAGGGTCATAAAAGCGCTCAATGTTCCAGCGGTTTTTTGGAATATCTGTTACGGCATCTCCTTTGTTGATCAAGAAAGACCAAAACTCATCAGGGTTACTGATGCCACCTGGATATCTACATCCAATCCCAACTATTGCAATATCAATCATAATAAGCTCCTATTAATGATTTTTGAAAAAATGGAATAACAACTGATTCCAAATGTTTTATTCGAAGTTAACTGGTAACATCAGGCGCCATTGCAACCAAACACCAGAGTTAATGGGTGAATGACCATAAGCTGAATTGTTCTTTCTTTGATAGTGGCGCCAACCCATCGTTAATTTGCTGCGATTTCGTTCCCATGATGCGCCTAGGGTATAAACCATCCCACCATCTGAAGGAGTCGTTAATATGTCTCCATAAATGAGAAATCCATTACGATTATCATAAGAAATACGTAGTAATAAATTTTCACGCATTAAGTTTGGAGCAAGATAAGCTTGGCTTGATGCCGCTATATTTCCATGAGAAAGAACAGACGGTACGTGTGTAGACATTGCTCTTTGCTCTCGTGTCAACGCATGTAGTGCTTTCCAGTCTTTTCTTTTGTATGCATCGCCGTCATACCATCCTTCAAGTAGGACGCTCCAACCTGAGGAGCCTGTCCATTGAAGGCCTAAGACAGCTTTTAAATGATTGCCATAATGCCCTTCTCGCATGGGGTCGCTATTAGAAAAATATTTTCTGCTACCAAGTAGGGCGTTCTTTTTTTGATGACTACGTTCTTGAAAAAGCCCAGCTCCATGAATAGACCATTTATCACCAATAATATGAGTAAAACCTAACCCCATTTCTATCTTTCTTTTTTTTGAAAGGCGGAAGATTCCATATAAATCACTGTTACCAGCGAAGCGATACCAACGTAATGTAAGCGAAGGATCTCTGTCTTCGTTGTTTTTCCTTTCCATGAACGGGTTGGCTAAAATCATAGACCATGATTGATTTGCTGTGTATTTATCAAGGGAAAAAATATACTTTCCAACCAATGGTTCTGGGTTCATCAAACGTACATCTTCGCGCTGAATAAGATCAAGTGGTTTGAAACCAAAGCCCACCCCCCATGTCATTACCTTTTTTCCTACGGTCCATCCTAAACTTGATGAAAACTGACCGTCATAATACGCTTGATTGACTATTCCACGATAATGACTACTTTTTTTTGAATCTAAGGATTGCCTTAATAATCCTTGAACGTTAAGTCCTCCTTTGGAAAACCTAAAGTCAAGATCATTTCTCATGGTTTTTTCTGATAGGTAACCGAGTGACTCGGGAACATAATAGAGGCTTTTTTTATTGATATTTAGTAAGGAAGGGGAAAGAGTGAGCCCCATATGTAAATAATAGTCTTTAGCCTCTGTTTCAGATGGGTTGTTGATGCTTTTTGGATTGGCAGTAGTTAGTTCTTTATCTGTCAGATTTTCAGAATAGACCTGATTTGAGTACAGAAAACCTAGAAAAAAAGCAGAAAAAAAGAATCTTAATCTCATGTTACCAACCTGATAATGAGTTACGTATTAAGGCGGCAGGATTAAAAAACTCATCAGGTGCTTCCTTGATACTTATATTGTTGTAATTAACAACAGTACGTTGATTGACTTCGATGTCATTTAGTAACACCATGGTTAATATATGTTTGCGTCCTTGGTGCTCATCAGCAAAATACCAAGCTTCTTTTGCTCTTTTGCCTGAATCTACAAAAAGATCAGCCTTTATCGGTAGTTTTGTTTCTGCCTCAAGATATAATTTAACGCTGGCATACGTCACTCCTGTTTCGACAGCTTTAAGATTCAACACTAAGCAATCAGATGTAATTTCATTAACAGAAGGGAAAATATATTTTTTTAAAGTGCTAGGAACCTCAGGACATGTCACTTTTTTTTCAACCTGACCAGAGTAATCATCGCTCCAAGTCATACTGGCAATATCCCCCGTTGATGCTTCGCCCAATAACTTTTGGTTTGCTGTAATACGTAAAGGCCGCTGACTGTCAGGCATCAAGAGCCAAAATTGGTTAGCTAGCATTAATACTTTTTGACCAATCTCACTGGGTGATCTCATTATTATAAGAGAGCGTCTTTTTGGTTTTACATATACGGTGTATAAACGTTCTTTATCAAATTTGTCGTTTTTAAATAATTCAACGCGTGCCTCTGCACGGACTGACTCTGCTGGAATGCGAAATAAATCAGCTTTTTTAAGCATGCTACTGACATTTTCTGACGCTAATGCTGGAGTGAACAAGAGTGGGAAAATAATAAATAAATATCTACACATGAATTAATGCCTCGACAATGGGTTTTTTTGCCGCCTTATAACTTGCTAGCCAAGCTGCAGCTGCACATAAAATAATAATTCCTATGGCTGTGACGGCATAGAGTGAAAAAGAAGCACTAACCAATAATGGATAGCCGACAGTTCTCCCAGGAGGAGGAGGCATTTGTAACCCTGCATAAGGCAGAATAAAAACGATTATCATCGAAATTAAAATGCCTAAAACAGTTCCTGCTATCCCCATTAGAATGCCTTCTCTGAGAAACTGGTTGACGATTTCTTTTGGTAAGGTGCCTAGGGCTCGCAAAGTTCCAATTTCGCGGGTTCGCTCAACGACAGCCATAGTTAGAGTGTTGGAAACAGAGAAAAAAACAAGGAAAGAAATAATGATCCCAAGGAGACCAAAAATTCGGTTATATAATTGACGTACTGACTGATAATAAACAGCCTGTTCCCACCATGGTTTAAAACTATATTCAGGGTATTCTGCTTTAAGTGTTTCTAATACGGTGTGTGTGTGTTTTGTATCTGTTAAATATAATGACAATGCACTCAATTTGTCACCCATCAATAACCTTTGAGCGAGACCAACATTCATATAAATTAGTCGTTGATCTACTTCTTTCCAACCCGTTGCCACGATTCCTGCTACAACTACATCAATAGCATTCATACTGCCTTTTGTCGTTGTTGATAAGAGAGTTAGTCCGGTTCCTTGCTGAGCATTTAGACTACGGGCTAAACCTTGGCCAATGAGAACAATATTTGCTCCATAGGTATTGATACTTTCATCTAATTCTTCTTGTGAAATGCTCAACATATCTTTTAAGATTTTTTTCTCTGCCGGAATATCGGCACCTACTCCCATGAAAGGAATGGATTTGTTGCCATTAGAAATAAGTCCTGAAAGCTCAACTTTAGGTAGTAATGTTTGAAGTTGTTTGATTTTTGATAATTGTTCTATGAATGCGGGATAATTTTCAATCCCATATTGCAAAGGCTCTTCTTCATCCAAAAGAGCTTGGTTTTTTGTTGTTACTGTAATATGTCCAAACTGATATGCTGCACCCTCCTCAAGTTGTTCATAGGTGTAGAGGGCAAAGCCACCTGCTACCAACATTGAAACACAGCCTAATGCGGTGATGAGAATAGTGAGAGTAGAGCGACGGCGTTCACGTAAAATGTTATACCAAGCCAATAGCCACATATTCATTGCAGCACTCCATCAGTAATTACATAAACATGATCACAATGAATGGACATTCTTTCGTCATGAGTTGCAATTAGAAAAGTGGCATTGTGTTGATTTCCTAATGCTTTCATCAGTTGAATAATTTGTGTTGCTGTTTGTGTGTCGAGATTGGCAGTCGGTTCATCTGCAATAACTAATTTGGGTGATTTGATGAGAGCTCTAGCGATAGCCACTCGTTGACGTTGTCCCCCAGAAAGTTGGTCCGGTCTGCGTTCTGCTAGCCCTGTCAAACCAACTTGTTCTAACATATCATCCACTTTTTTTTGTCGTTCATTATGTGGGATATTAAGTAAAATTAATGGGTATTCAATATTGTCTCTAACGGTCATTACTGGAACTAAGTTATAACTTTGAAAAATAAACCCGATAGCATGACGCCTTAACATGGTTTTTTCGTTATCTGTCAATTTGTTGACATTTTGACCATTTAATAAATAAGACCCCTCATCCGCCGTATCAATAAGTCCGCAAATATTAAGAAGCGTACTTTTTCCACTGCCTGAGGGACCCTTTATAGCGATAAAGGCACCAGCAAAAACCTCCATATTCACATTTTTAAGGGCATGGAATATGGAGTCTCCTATCTGATAGTTTTTTACGACGGAGGAAATGGAAATAACTGGACAATACATTTTTGGTTAATAGTTTAAATTTCAAAAGTAATCATTAAGAAAAATTATCATAACGTAAAAAAATCATTGTCAATTGATGTAAATGATAAAAAAGGTCAAATTTAAACAATGATGTTAGAAAGGTTGGTGTAGATCAAATGAGGCGTAAATAAAATGATGAATTAAGATTATTATTAGTATAATTTTTTTCTTATTTTGGTAATTTTTAAGGGTTGTAAACTATGGCTACGCTTAATATTCGAAGTTTGGATATAACTAATCAAACAGATATCCTCCAACTGGAAACGGCCATGTACACTGCATTTTCCCATTATTCGTCAGATTTATATAAAGGACAGTGGGAGTTTGATCATGATACAAAACGAGCTAAAACAATTATTCCATATGCGAGTCAACAAGTCTTTGTGGCAGAGGTTGATGGCACGATCATAGGCGCAATTATGATCAATCTGGATATGCAAGCACAAACGCAGTATGAAAAGATAGGATTTACTGCGAATAAGGAGCAAGGAATAACTGCGGAAGGCACTGTTTTATTTACAAATAAGGCAATGGTTGGAAGGAAAGTCGTTTTGATCTGTCTTGTTGAAAAAGCAGCAGAGTTTATTCGCGATCTAGGAATTAAAGTTATATATATGACCTGCAATAAAAAGCACTTGTTCGGTTATCAGCAGCTTGGATTTCACTTAATTGATAAAACCATGTTTAATGGACAACAAAAATTTTTCCTACAACAAAATTTACCTTAAGCGGACGAATTCGGGTTGCTAAGCAGTCTATTTTTTCTTCTTGACGCGTGTTTTCAATCCGCATAATCATACTCTAAGGGGTGACAACTATCCTGACATAGAGAGAAGGGAATATTTCCCCTGCTAATTTCGAGCCAAATCGTAAAGAATGTATGATGTTATTAGACAATGCAAAATTCATTAAATGATGTAATTATTAAAGATTTAAGGCATAATGAGCAAGCCTTAAATCCTTATTTCACAATAGATTAAAAGGCAAAAAAAGGCGCTATATCCAATGGGTATAGCGCTTTTCTTATAGTTAGAACTTATTTTCTAATTCCTAAAATCTCTGTTAGTGGTCTATCATCGTCATGCACTTTGTTTAATTCTTCTTGTAGCTCAGATTCAATTCTTTTTTTAGCTTCTATTCGAGATTCATCATCTCTTTTATATTTATCAATATAATCATCATCAACAAGCGTATTTCCGATCTTATTCCATTTATGTTCTTTTGCTTGCTCTTCTATGTTATCCGATAACTGTTTTTTATTAGCTCTATGTTCGATCCAGTCTTCTTTGGTAGCTTTCACAAAATAAACAGATCGTCCATTTTCATCTTT
>CALKAR010000068.1 GCA_937988745.1 uncultured Peptococcaceae bacterium | reverse complement strand
TTTCCATCCCCGCATCAGTCGGCGCAGCAGCTTCAGAGTATTTTACCGAGCATGGCCGCGGAGGGGGTTGCTCCGTTTGCCCAAGGAGGAACTGCTCTCGGGGAAGCCATCCAGCGCCGTCTCGCGGCCATGGGCGGGTCTGGTGACCAGTAGGGGGTAATCCCGTGCCGTCTCTAGGCAGCATTGCCCGGCGTGGGGCGCTGATCAGCAGAACACAGGATGCCACCGGATGGGGCACCACCATTCAGGCGGTAGGGCGGCCTATAGGATACGTCCTGGACTTGCTTGCTCGGCCTGCCTATGCTTCCGCTAGTGCCGCTCTCGCCATTCAAGAAGCACGGTCCCTGCCGGAAATCTTCCAGGCGGCGCTCAGGGGGCTGACAGGCGAGCAGCGCGCTTCCTACCGAGATGTTGCCGTCCGAGCCGGTCTGTCCGAAGAGCCTCTCATTGAAGCATTCAGGGGCATTCCCATTCTAGGGGCCTCTCCGGCTGGAATCGTTGGGTTCCTTGGTGATGTATTCCTGGACCCCACTTCCTACATCGGTATTGGTGGACTCAATCGCGCTGGGATTATGGCCCGCAGGGGTCTTGGCGAGACAGCGCAGGCGCTGGCCCCGAGGGCGGCCAGGGAGCTGGCCCAGGAAGCCACCGAACGGGCACGTGCCGCACTCAACGTGCCGCGTGAAATCCTGGAAGAGGCCCGCAGGAGCGGCGGTTATCTGCCGTCTGCCGTCCAGCGCGCATTAGAGCCAGCCCCGGCTACCTATCAGGAAATCGCCCAGAGAGCACCACGATCGGCACAGGCTCTTGCCGGTCTGCGTGACATCGTTACCTTTGCCGGGTTCGGACCGTCCTCTTTGCCCGGAGGTCTCGGAGCCATCGCGCGGAGGGGCCAGGCCGCGCTCTTCCGTGCCCTGGAACGGACCGGGCAGAGGCTGGCCGACGTGCCTCTGGTTGAACGGGTTATGCAGGACGTGTCCAGCATGGGGACTGGAATCAGGCGGGTGTTCCGGGAACGCATCCGGGAGATGGAGGGCCGGGTACAGTACCGCCAGATTTTGAGCCGGAGAGCAGCGACGGAGTTTAACCGCAACATCCGAGAGATAGCCGAACGGTACGGGGTGGACCGCGAGGAACTTAGGCGGGCGGTGGTCATTGAGGCTGAGCGCCCGCCGGGAGTAGCGGCCATGCTCGGCCCCGACCGCCTGGTTCGCTACCGGCCCAAGGGCGGCGAAACCATTGGCGAAATCGCCCAGCGGTTCGGCATCGATCCGGAGACGCTGAAGCTGATCAACGGATTGGAATGGGTACGCGACGACGTGCCTCTGGCGAAGCAGCTAGGGGAGGAAACCGTCTTCCAGGTACCGACGCCGGTCGAAGCGGTTCTGGCCGGAGAGAGGCTATATGAGCACCAGGCCAGGCTTCTGGCGATGGAGAGGGAGCGGCGGATTCCCACCCCCGAGTTCGAGTCCGAACGCATCCGGTACGTACATCGCGCCCTCGATCCGGCCTCCGAGAAGGCGATGCGAGAGGCCGACCGGGAGTTCTTCCGGCGGAACGTACCCGTGTTCTCTGTGCGCCACGGAGCCCAGAAAGGACGCCGTATCGATGCAGACCGCTATATCGCGGAGATCAATCAGGCAGCCATCGAAGGGCGGACCGCGCAGGTGTGGCGCGAGGCAGACGGAACGATCCATTGGGAGAGGCCGGAAGGCTGGCAGATCAGTGCCGACAAGCAGTATATCTGGAAGCGCGAAGGCGGGGAAATCAGACGTGCCGATAGGTACATTGTTGTGACTGATGTTCCCCAGAAGAACCCAGCACTGCCTAGGCGGCCCGTGTTCTCCGAGAGTCCCGCCTACATCATGTACCAGCGGGAGAACATGACCATCAAGGTTACTGAGGCCGCGGACGCCATCAATGACCTAATCGAAGTCGGCACCCGGGAAGGCTGGGCGGTCCGTAACGTAACCGAAGAGCTGGCGCAGGAGCTGCGGGACGCTGGCTGGCGGCAGGTAACGGCGCCTCGTTTCGGTGAGCTTCTGGATGGTGTGTGGTTCCACCATGAGGCCGCTGAGGAGATGGAGCGGTTCTTCGACCTGTACTTTAACCGTCAGACACAGAACATCTTCGCCTCAGCCATGAAGGGCCTTACCTCCTGGTGGCGGGACATGACGCTATTCATGTTCCCAGCGTACCACGTCCGCAACCTGTTAACCGGGATTCTGAAGAACTACTATGCCGGGATCAATCCGCTCGACGCGCGGGCCTACTACAAGGGCCAGGTGTTTGCCGTATACCGGTGGCTGGACGCAATGGCCCCGAGAAGCGCCAAGGCGGCTGAACTCAGGGACCAGTTGGCCCGGCTTTCATGGAAGGACGTCCACGGCAAGAAGTGGACTCTCCAAGAACTCTCGGATCTCTACACGTCCAGGGCTCTGGGTTTCGGCTATTTCGAGCAGTTCGACGAACGGGAGGTCATCGAAAACATATTCGGCGAAGCACGGCGGGGATTCGATGCCCTCTCTTTGATCCCGTTCATGCCCGGTGGGCGAAACATCTGGGTGAAGCTCGGGCGCGACGTTGGAACCTTCCTGGAGGACGGGTTCCGCGGCACGCTCTTCATCGACCAGATTCTGAAGGGCGAGACCGTGGAGCAGGCTGCCAACATGGTACGCGCCCGGCACTTCGACTACCGAGACATTCCCGACTGGCTCCGATCGGCCCGAGACTGGGCAGTTCCCTTCGTGACATGGGCATGGAAGAACATCCCAGATGAAATCGTGAATCTGGCGACGCAGCCTGGGAAGATCGCGCGGATTCAGCATGCGTACCGGGCCGTTGAGCTGGAGGCCGAAGGGCCGAAGCCCGAGCGGCATGAGGTGCCCGATTACCTGCCCATGCCCCTCTACATTGGCCGCGACAAGGACGGGAACGCGGTATTCACCAACGCTCTAAACGCCTGGGCGTTCGCGGACCTGGCAAGCTGGGCCCAGAATCCGCTGGGCGAAGCCTTCAATCTCCTGAACGGCGTAATTCAGGAGGTGTGGAGCCAGACCATCAACTTTGACCTCTACCGCAGGCGGGAGATTGTGCCCCGCGAGCTTGCGGAGGTCGGCTTCACGCTTGGGCCACCAACCGAGCCATTTGGTCTGCCGTCTCGGGTGCAGTCTGCACTGGAAACGCTCCGGGCGGTCGGAACCGCTACGAATATAGCCCGGGCGTACATGGGGCTTGGAGAGCGCAGCCTGCCCAACGTCATAGCTCAGACCCTCACAAGCATTGGTACCTACCCGACGAACCCCTACTATGCGGAAGTGGCGCCGTACCGGGATGTCCAAAACGCTGCTGCGTATCTGCGCGGACGCATTCGCGGTGCATTGCAGCGGGCGCAGGAAGCGGAAGCTCTGGGGGATACCCGCCGGGCGGAACACGAGCGTCGCCAGGCAGAACGATATACCGAGATGATGCGCCAGCTTGCCGGGCGGCTACCGGTGCTACTACCGCAGACAGGAGAGCCGACGCCGTGATCATGCGCGATATGGAGGACGTAAAGCACGCCGTGATTACCCACGAGCAGAAGATTCTGGCTCTTGAGGGGAGAGTAAGCAGCGTGGAGCGACGACAGGAGCGTTATGAAGAGGCAGTGGCCCAGCAGAATCGGGATGCAAAGAACAATCTGATACTGTCCATCCTAACTCTCGTAAGTGTGCTCCTGAGCATCCTGATTTCGCTTACCAGGTAGGAGGGGCAGCATGTTAGAGACGCTTCTGGCCGCCCTGGTAGGCGGCCTTCTTGTTGCAGCGGGAGTCGGCATCGGTAGAATCACCATGCCACGCCATGAAGCCGGTAAGGCAGCGGCTTCCCATCGGGTAGTCACAGAGGAGCCCGGCGTCACGGCGAATACCGACGCAAGCCTATACCTGCGAGAAAAGGAACTGGAAGACGCCCGGCAAACGGTAGAGCATCTCACGCAACTTATGCATCTCGGGCCGCAGGCATTCGCTGAGGTGTCCGAAGAAGAGTTAGAACGGGAAGGTGCGGAGTGGTGAAGGATAGAGTACTCAATAACTTCCAGCTATCTGAGCACTTCAAGCTTTATGAGTTCGAGTGCCCACATTGCGAGGCGGTTAAGGTTACTCCGAAACTCATTGAGGTGTTGGAGAGGTTCCGCGAGTTGACCGGGAATGAGCCGTGCGTTATAACGAGCGGATACCGATGCTACTACCAGAACAGAAAGGTGGGGGGCGCGCGGGAATCCAGGCATCTCTACGGAGACGCGGTTGACATTCGCATCTGGCGATACCTGGAGCGGATGACCTTCGAGGAGCTGGCTCGATTGGCCCTGGAGGCCGGATTCACCTACGTGGCGATGGAGGATGACCATCTCCACGCCGACGTGCGCCCGCTCCTGCCGGGACAGAAGCCGAAGATCGATGACCTGCGGAGAAAAGGAGTGTATGAATGATGGAGCAGTTCCTCGAGCAAACATGGGTTCAGGTTCTGTTCACCATTATTGGGATTGTCGCGGTGAGCACGATAGCAATGAGGTGGGGCTACCGGAATGGTTACTCGCTTGGCGTTCGGGTGGGCAGGTGGCTGCCGGGGGATAAGATCGAACAGTGGCTGGTAGAGTTCTTGAGGGGTCTGAAGGAAGGCTTGGAGAGCACCTATAGCACCGCTACCGTGGAGACGACAACAGAGCCTGCCTCCCGTCTGCCCGAGGGAGTCCGCGCCGAACTGAAGGTTGACGTGAAGCCGAACCCTTCTGGGGGCCGGACTTCAGAACGCTAGTGAAGTTCGGCCCGTTCGAGTTCGGGTTCCTGAAAGGGAAGCCGTCTGTGCGCGCCCGGTGGTAAAGTCCAGGAATCACTCGAACCCCCGACGATACCACGGCTCCGGCTTCGGCCTTGGGCGTTTCCGCCTCACCTTGGCGGAATGAGACGCGCCAGGGCGGCGAAGTTGGTTCTTCACCCGCAATTCGTCCTCGAAAAGCTCCCGCGCGCTGGCGAAATCGTCATCGGCTTCCTCTACATCGGATAACAGAAGCTCGGCCCCGCACTTTGGACACACCCACCAGCCGGGGCCGCGCTCCTCCAACTCGTTCCACTCATGCTCTTGCGCAAGGCAGCGACCGCAGACCACCCGATCACCCCTCGAAGGTCCTTCGGCGCGGCCCTCGCATCCCCTCCACTCCTCCAAAGGCGTCAGTACCAGTACCATCTTGTATCAGTATAAGTCAGCTGTTCCCGTGCCGTCTCGTCTTCCCAATGCTGTCTTAGTGTGTCTGCACACTCATGACACATGAACCCGTATACGGGCTCCGGAGGATCCAGGCGTGTAGCTCGGAGTACCCTGACGATCACCTCGCTTCCTTCATCCGGATGGAACATGCCACCACACCGATAGCACCTCGATGTATGGATTCGGCCAGTAAGCGCCATCGCCTTCACCCTTCCATGTTTACCAACACCCGCCGAACGTGGCGGGCACTCACTCGCAGGGCCACAGCAGGCTGGCGGTTGATCCCAGAGTTGTAGAGGGCAACCGCAAGCTCCACGTCGCCCCGGGCACGCTCCAGGGTCATACTCAGGTACCGCACACCAGCCCTCAGCGTCTGCCGCCAGTCACTGAGGTCGGTGCCCCCGAGCAGCCGGAAGGTATCTGGCAGCACCTGGAGAGGGCCGCGCTCTCCGGCCCGCCCCCGAGCATTGAGCCTCCAGTCGCTCTCAGCCGCCCCGAGGGCTATCACCAGGTCTACGGGGACCCCGTAGGTGGCGGCGGCATCAACTACCACCGCCGCCACCCCAAGAGCCTCGGGACCGAGCCCAGGATTCCAACGGCTGATCCTCTCGGCCACCGGCAGGAGGGCGTCGAGTCTGGAACCCAGAGCCTGGAACTCGGCCTCCAAAGCGGCGATGCGCTCCGAGAGCACCTGCGTTTCGGCCATCAGTGTCCTTATGGTCTCCTTGGCCTCTGTTATGCTGTCCTGTAGCGGGGCCATAATCATTTGCCCATATGCCATCCCGCCAGCAAAGGCGGCAACGAGGCCCAGTACGAAGAGCGCCTGGGCGACGATCATTTTGTGCTCGTAACCCAGCTTCATCCTCCCACCGCTTCCTCAGCTCCTAAGAGCGGTTGTCGTCCGCGCCAGAATACTAGTTCTGATCGGGAACATCGTCCGGACCGTTCATCTCCCGCCACTGCCGGTACTCCTGCCGCAGATCATCCAGGATCTTTCGGACCGTCACAGGTTTCGCGGCCTGAAGCTTATTGGCCGCCGCCTCGATGAAGTCCGAGCGGATCTGGGAGGTGCTCTCCACGTCCTCACCGGTCTTCTTCCACCAGGAGAGTCGCAGAAGCTCCTTCGCATTCTCGCTGGTCAGGCCCTTGCCAGCCGTGACGGCGTACCACCGCCGCCGCGCCGCATCGGCAACATCCGCCTGACTAATGACGGGTTCTGTCGGCTCGGACTCGGGCCGCCTGGTCTCAGCCAGCCTGCCACGGGTAGTCCTGGCCGGACGCTCCGCCTGAGTCCGTGCATCCCGGGAAGCCTGGTACCGTTCCTGGGCTCTGCGGTCGGTTTCCGTGTCCGCCTCCGGGTCATCGCCGGTGGGGACCAGGAAGTTCTTCATGATGGCGTACTTCAGAGCGCCGGTGTACGCCTTGTACGCCCCCTTGTCGCCCTTGTCATCACCCTGGCCGAAGTAGTAGAAGGAGAGGGACTCACCCGTATCGCCGTCCAGGAATGTGAACCGGATCTTCGCCTCGGTCAAGGTGTCCTCTCGCCGAAGCTCCTCAACGCTGGAGAGCAAGAAGACGTGACGCTCGGCAAGCTTCTGCCGCACGGCCTCGACAAGATCCGATTCCATCACGTAATCGTACTTGTGGAACTCGTTCCGGCCGCGCTTGGGAACCCGGTCCACCTCGCCCAGAATCTCGCTGAGTTTGATCACCAGGTTCTTGGGAACACTGTTGGTCGTCATGGAGCCGACTGCCGTCTCAGGCGCCTCGATCATCCGGATCACTCCTTTCCCAATACGCGCCGCATGGCTCTGGCGGCGTCATAAGCGCTCTGCTCTTGTGCGCGCATCCTCAGTTCCGCTTGGGCCATCTGCCTCACCTTGGGCGGCAGGCACCCCAGGTGGGCAAGGGAGTCCGGCTTGCCTGACTCCAGCCACATCACCCATTGAGCAGGGCGGATCAGGCGTCGGCACTTGCAGCACCTGGGTTTTCTCTCCCATACCCACTCGAACGCCTTGGCCCAATCGTCCGGGGCGAGGAACAGTTGGCTACGCGGGATCCTCACTCTGCGTGTCTTCCTCCGCGTCGTCGAGCTTCACCGTGAATGCAGGCTCATCAGGCACATGTACGGTAACGCCTTCGACCACCTCTCCGTTTGGCAGGACCACGTTTGTGCCGACAATCTGGCAATCGGCCTTGAGCGACCGCCAGTCGGGAGACTCCACAGCCTTGATGTACTGGGTGAGTTCACGGGTCCGCAGGAACTCCAGGAGCACAGCGTCATCCCGCTGGAACTGAGGCTGCTGCTTCCTGAGCCTCAGTTCACCGCCCGGAAGGCTGATCGTCTTCTTGCCGGAGTTGCGGGCGTAGATTTCCAGGAGCCCCAGGATCCGCTCCTCGGTTTCCCGCAGCGCCCGAGTCCGGCGGTTGTACCACTCGAAGATTTCGTTGATCTTCCGCTTAACAAAGTCATCGATGGACTTAATCTCGCCTTTGATCCTGCGGTATTCGGCCAGCAGCCAGGTCGCGTCGTCAGGGGTCTTGGGCACCCAGCCTTCCTTCCAAACGTTCTCAGGCTGGGTCTCGGTCTGGAATTCGCGGTCAAGTTCCAGCGACATGTGCCGTCACCTCATATCGAATACCGGGAAGTTCCGGTATTCGACCGTGGACATCTTGCTACCCAATCCCTCGGACAGACAACCGCGGCAGACAAAGCGGGTCTTCACCTGCACCAACTGCTCGCGGCTTCCGCAGATGACGCATCCGGGCTCCCACGCCCTGAGCGCCACAAGCCTGGCCTCGGGGTCGTAAAGCAGCTCTACCCTTTGCCCAGAGTCGATTCCCAGTTCCCGACGGAGCTTCTTGGGGATGACGATCCTCCCGAGATCATCCGGCTTCAGAATTATCCCCGTCTCGTGAAGCATGCGACCACCTCCATGTATTGATCTTGGTGCTCAACGAATAAAGCCGATGGCAAGCCCGAGGCCGACCAGAATCGCGACCACCACCAGGGCGATAACCGCCAGAGCGTGTCCCCTGTAGGACCTGCCGTAGTAAACGTAGATGCTTTCCGGCGGCGCCTTGCGGATGACCCGCCTCATGGTAACCCCTCCCTCCGCTGGCATGATACACCAGGTCGCTGGATTTGTCAAGCCACCAGATATTCCAGGATGGTGACACCTTGCAACGAGTCAACGCCGC
>CALKAR010000067.1 GCA_937988745.1 uncultured Peptococcaceae bacterium | reverse complement strand
AGCACTGGGCGCGTTCGGCACCCCATCTGGCCCTGAACTTCACGTTTTCACCCTTGGTGCTTATCACCCAGCTGCACCCCAATTCTGTCAACAGTTTCCTGGGCGTATGCGAGTCGTAGCCGACGCCCAGATGCACGGTGATCTCCTCCGGCAGGTCAAAGCCGAACCGGCCGAGTGTCTCCAGAGTCGGGCGCAGCAGAGGGGAATCATGCCGGTTCGCCCCGATGAGCACACACCCCAGGGGATCCCCTCACCGTCGACCAGCGGGGGGCGGTTGGTGCCGAGTTTGCACCGGTCGACCGGGGATTTGCCGGCTACCTCCCTACCGCAGGGGGCTTTGACGATGCACCCGTCCACACTCAGAGTTTCCAGATCCAGCCCGACGAGGCGGTCGTAGAACTCCAGGCACAACTGCTCGAGCTGGAGGAAGATGCCGGCGTCGATCCGCTCGTCCCGGCGGGCCCGCAGGGTGGTCGCCGAGCAGGTCGTGTCGGCGATCTTGGCGTACGAGGCACCGAGGACGAGGACCTGGATGAGCTTGTCGAAGACAATCCGGTCCGCGATCCGTGGCCGGTGACAACCCCACGGGTGGGACACCTCACGAACAGGGATCAGCGCGGCAAACTAGTCCCAGAAAAGGGTGATGATGGATGATGGGACACCGGTGCTCGAGGACTCCTGAAGTATCTACGTTTTCTTGGTCGAATCCGTATGTACCAGGCCTTGTGCTTGCCCCCTTTCGCCACGCCCCGCAGCCCTCTCTAACCGTGCAATCTCTTATACGCAAATGTGTGATAAGCAGGCAAAGAGGCGATTCTGAACCTAGTCTTCCCTGTTATTGGCTGCAGCGACGGCGATGCCGGTCAGCGTGTGCAGGATACGGTCGCGGGGGTCCGGATTCTGGCGGTACAGACTTTGCAGCGCCTGGAACTGCTCGACTGGGGAGAGAATGAGTTGCTGTGATCACACTTGCCTATCGAAGAGGACACGTCAGTCCTTAAACCATCTGACTATTTCTTCAAGTTGATTAGCGAGGTGCTCCCATGGCTGGTTGAGGTCGAGTGTTTGTGCTCTGATTCGGCTGCCCTGGATGATGACCTCCAGGTCGGGCTGTTTAGGTGCTTCGGTACGTGCGTAGAGCAGGAGGCCGCTGATTGAACCGTTGCGGCCTGTATCTTCGTTTTTCACGTAGGTCAGTAGTTGATACAGGTTGGCTGAGTGGACGGTCGCTTTACCCCATCTACCGACCTGCATCGAGGAGCTGTAGTATTTCGCATCGATAATTAGGGTGCGTGGGCCCCACCGAAGTGTGACATCGGTGCGCATCGCCGGGAGTTGCTCGACTCCAAATGCATCTGCGTCATCGTAGTCCCAGGCAATGGAAGATGCTCTGGGGAAGAGCTCGGGGTGGTGGACGTTGTAGTACTCGCGTAAGAATCGCTCGTACAAGCTGCTCATGGCTTCATCGGAGACCCAGGAGGTGAGTTTGATTGCTCCGGCGTCTTGCGTAGGTAGGAGCCCGCGGACCACCAGTTCGCAAGCGCCAAGTAACAGGCGGTATGTGGCGTTGGCGCGGTGGTAGGTGAGTCGATCCCAGTGGATCGATGTCGGCGCGACCAGTGTCACTGTGTCCAGATAGGGGAGCAATCGGCGCAGCGCATCGCGACGAGTGGCGGTGATTTCCCCATGTCGGATGAGAAGCACGAGGACGGACTTCAGTGCCTGGTTGTGGGGCGTGTCGGGTTCGTATTCGTCGAATTCACATGCGAGCTTCCCTCTGAGTGCGGAGCGGGTTGCGGCGGTGCGAGTGATATCGATGCGACCGCGAACGGTGGCCAGTTCGTCGCTGCGTTGAAGGTAGTCGTGGTGAAGACCCCGCTTAACCTGGGAGCCGACGCCCCGTACAAGGATTTCCGCGAACAAGTCGTGAAGGTGATTGAAAGATTCAGCTGAGATCCGGTCGGTACCTTCACTACGAATCGCTCGGAAAGCGTAAGCCATCATCACGTACACATTGCGGATGACGATTGAGCTATTGGTCATTTGAGGGCGGCCCGAAGTCTGTCTGCCCACTCCTCTGCCTTGGCTGGTTCGTCGAACCAGTACTCGGTCAGCAGGGGGATGAGTTCATCTTCGACGACGGAGTGCAGCCACGCGTCATCCGCCCCACTGCCTAGCGGGCTGGTCAGGAAACTGTGACCGATAGCGAAACCGTGCCCGAGCGCGGGGTCGTCGGCGATGCTCCTGTTGAGGTCGATGACAGCAGTGACGAGACGATTGAATGAGGGGTCATCGGCATCTTGTTGCCAGCGGACGAACCCGTCAGAGTCGAAGCCCGGATTCATCTCGAAGAACCCGAATCGGCGGCGCAGGGCATAGTCGAGTACGGCGAGGCTACGGTCGGCTGTGTTCATCATCCCGATGATATGGACATTAGCGGGAACGGAAAATGTCTCGTTCTTATACAAAAGGCGAAGGTCGTGACCGCGCTTGTCGGCCTCAATAAGCATGAGCAACTCACCGAAGATCTTGGAGATATTGCCGCGATTGATCTCGTCGATGATGAAGAAGTACGGCCGGTCTGTGTCGTCGGCGCGTGCTTTCTCGCAGAATCGATAGAACGGCCCTTCCGCGAGCGTGAAGCCACCGGTCTCCGTGGGACGGTAGCCCATCATGAAGTCCTCGTATGAGTAACTCTGATGGAATTGGACCATCTGGACCCGGCTCGGGTCTTTCTCTCCTATGAGCGAGTACGCTAAGCGCTTCGCGGTAAACGTCTTACCGACACCAGGGGGACCTGCAAGGATAACGTTCTTCTTTCGCACCAGCAGGGAGCGCAGACGTTCATACCGCTCCTCCGATAGGTACACCTCCTTAAGGAATGTTGCCTTGTCGTAGGGCGGAAGTGGCGTGGGAGTATCGAGCAGCTCTGGTTCCTCTTCTCCGGTGATCAGCGACTCCAGCGTCTCAACGTAGTCGTGGTAAGGCGTGATATCGGTCAGCGTCTTCGTTGCAGCATCGCCAGGATGCTCCCATGAACCCATGTGGGTCCACTTCACGGATCGAACGTGGGTATACGAAGCGCGGTTGGTATCGAATCGAGCATCGGAGGTAACCTCACCCCGCCCAACGATCTCC
>CALKAR010000066.1 GCA_937988745.1 uncultured Peptococcaceae bacterium | reverse complement strand
TCTCTCTGACAACGGCGGGTTCTTTATTAAGTCCGGTCTTACCGGTGAAGTAAGCATAACACCATCCAAGGAAGGATGGGTCTTCACACCTGAAAAAGCAACAGTTAACGGAGTTACCGATTCATTGATATTCACAGGTAAGCCTTCAACCTATACCGCCAGTGGTCTGATTCTTGATGCTAATGGCGATCCGATTGAAGGTGTACTAGTTTCCTTTGAAGACGAAGAGGGTCATAAGAGCAGTGTTCGGTCCAATGCTGAAGGGTTGTTTACGAAGTCTGGCCTACAAGGAGAAATAACCGTTACACCCACCAAACAAGGTTGGCGTTTTGAACCGGAGCATTATACTATCAACGGTGGGAAATCAGCGTTGAGTTTCATAGGATATGGTCTTACTTATACAGTGACCGGGTGGGTTGAAGATGAAGATGGCAATCCCATCGAGCGAGCGGCCATTACCGTATGGGTGGATGACAAACCGGTCTCCAGCGTGATTTCAGATGAGGCCGGTTTCTTTGCCATCCCTAACTTGACTGGAGAGGTTACAATAAACGCCCATAAGCAAGGTTTTGAGTTTGCACCATCGAGCTATCGGTTAAGTGGTGCCACAGAAGTCGTTTTTTCTGGTAAACGACAGACATATTCGGTTAGCGGTTTTGTGACTTCTGTCCATACGAAATCTGGTATTGGCGATGTGCTCATTGTGTTCATGAACGACGAAGGCGATGTTGCCGCCACAGCACGTACGGATCATGATGGATGTTTCGAGAAGTCCGGCCTGACTGGAGGATACTACGTCACCGCTCAAAAGGACGGATGGAGCTTTGCACCCGATTCTATCTTAGTGACTAGTGCGACTGACTCAATCAATTTCTACGGAGCGTATGTCCAAGAGAGCTACGGTGCATCTGGAAGAATAACCTATGACGATGGAAATCCAGTCCCAGCAGTTGTTGTAACATTTACATTCTTGGACAGCGATCGCCCAGACGTGTATACTACTACAGATAAAAATGGAACGTGGTCTTTCGAAGGTTTGGTAGGCCGAGTAAGGGTTATACCAACCAAGCCGGGACATGTGTTCACCCCTGGTTCCCAAGAGATTGAGGGGGAAACCATTAATCTGAACTTCTGGGCGAGGACAGAATAGAAGTAAGGCAGAATCTCTGACTGAAGGGACCCATTGAGGGTCCCTTTGTAATCTCTGTGTAAGTTTAAGAAGAATCCGCGCACCCTATTGGTAAGAATGACCAATGGGGTGATAACGTTGATACTCAGCAGGCGGGAATACCTCTTGCTACTCTTACTCATATGCATTGGAGTTTTCAACGCTGTTGACTACTACTTCACGGATCTCTTGGTAGTGCAGCAGGGGCACCAAGAGCTTAACCCCCTTATGCGTCCTATCGTATACAGCCCCTTTTTCTTTGTGTACAAGATGGTTCTAATCCCGGCCGCACTATGGCTCCTATGGCGGCTTAGGCACGTGGTCTTAGGATGGCTTTTTAGGCTCGTCTGGTTTACGTTCTTTGCTTCTCTGAGTTTGATGGTGTATATCAAAGTAGTGTTCTACTCATGATCCTTCGTAGTGACATATCTGTGCCTACGGTGCTGTACCAGCCCAAAGTAGCGCGCGTGTGGAACTAATAGTGAATCCCCACACCCGCCACCAGCCGTGCCTTGCCAATATGTGAGTTGTACACAAATCCTAGATGAGCAGTCGCGAGCTCCCACTTATACTTCACACGGCCTGCGGTATGGAAGTTGTTGGACATCACTGCTAGGGTTCCTGAGAAACCGACGCGGTCCTGCCAAACTTCGCTGTTGACTCCAAAGGCTAATCCATTGCCTACGATCCGTGCCCATCCGATCCAGGGCGTGAACTTAGCATATTCATACCCCAAACCTATTACCGTAAAGGCTCTAACTTGACTAGGATCAGTATGGCCAAACGTGCGGCCTGCTTCCATTACGGCCGATACCGGGCTAAGATCAGGTCTGATATCAGCACTCAACATATAGAAGTCTCTCGACAAACTAAGATCCAAGCTGTTAGCCGATGCAACAGCCGTGCTGATAGCAATCAACAGCACCGCAAGCAAATACTTTTTCATTTCCTTCCCTCCTAGTTAGGTTAGTACTCTTTGCTTCGCCACTTGTCTTGGAGCTTCCTTTCTCATCTTCACTTCGCTAGACGGAGGTCGTGAAATGCGTCCTTTTAGATACCGGAAACCATCACTTAAGACTGCGTTGGGCATAACAAAGGCCAAGAAGAGAATCAAGCGGAAAACAGGAATCACCGCAGCCACCAGGCCTTTGCGAGCGGCTTCGAATGCCAAGCGGAGGATGAAGAGGAAAGTGGGGTACTACTCTGCCCCTGCGAAGATGTTGAGAGCGAAGAAACCTCCCACTCCACTTGGTTGTCTGCTGCCGGCGGTCATAGCCATACTCATGCTCATAGTGATTGTTCTGTAGTAACAAGAACACACAAGCGCACCCCTGAGCCTTGACTCAGGGGTCGTTTCATGTCTGTGACACCGACTGAGCTTTCGTCCCAAGTGAAAAAATGGGCTAGCACTCCCGTTTCCTGCAGAAGCGCTTCTACATACCATGCTAGAAGATTCGTGGAGGGGAGGTAGGTCAATTGCCATCTGACGATGCAAAGATGTTTCTTCCCGAGTCTACTTCGCATCAAATGCGCCAGCGATGCCCTGCAGCTGCAGCTGAGTTCCTGAAGAAACGCGGCATCTTGGCAAATGTTCAAGGGATGGGTATTGGCGTGAAGTGGAAAGATGGACAACCAACGGGCGAAGAAGCGTTTGTGGTACTGGTCAGCAAGAAGATTCCTAAAGAACATCTCTCCAGAAAAGATCTGATTCCTCCCACGCTGAACGGCGTCCAGACTGATGTTCTGGAGATCGGAGTACCTGAAATCCAGGCCATAGCCGCCGAACAGCTTGATCTGCGGACAAAGGTAAGGCCAGCGATAGGTGGAGTCAGCGTAAGTCATCCCAAGGTTACCGCGGGCACTCTCGGAATCACTGTCTCGGATCGACGTACCGTTCCACACCGGTTTTTCGTTCTCAGCAATAACCACGTTCTTGCAAACAGCAATCGAGCCCATATCGGAGATCCGATTCTGCAGCCCGGAACTGTAGACGGAGGTAGGCTGCCTACTGACGTTTTGGGGCATCTCCATAGATTTGTTCCGGTACAGCTAGAACCACCCTTGGAGAGAGACCTGCACAACAACTACGTTGACGCAGCTCTAGCAGAAGTCAATCCTATTGACGTTTCCCCAGAAATTGCCCTTACAGGATTTGTGACAGGTTTCCTGGCAGCGGATGAGATTAATGTGGGTATGCCGGTCCGCAAAGTGGGAAGGACGACTGGTTATACGACGGGGAGAGTGACTGTTATTAGTGCAACGGTCGATGTGAGTTATGGTCAGGGAACCATCGCACGTTTTTCTGATCAAATTATAATGACCGCCATGTCCCAGAGT
>CALKAR010000065.1 GCA_937988745.1 uncultured Peptococcaceae bacterium | reverse complement strand
GTTGGTGAGCACCCCCGAGCCGCTGACAGTGTGGGCATTAACGTTTACAAAACCCGGTATGTGGCGGTGACAATTAGTGGTGCGCTTGCTGGTGCTGGCGGTGCATACCTTTCGATTGCTCACCTGAGCCGCTTTGTCGAAGGCATGACCGCGGGGCGTGGTTTTATTGCCCTCGCAGCGGTGATCTTCGGTAAGTGGAACCCCTTGGGGGCGCTGGGGGCTTCGCTCTTCTTTGGATACGCAGACGCTCTGCAGATGCGCCTGCAGGAAATCGGCATTCCGACCCAATTCGTTCAGATGCTGCCATACATCCTGACCATGATTGCGCTGGCAGGGTTCATCGGCAGGGCAGTAGCACCGAAGGCATCGGGCGAACCTTACGTCAAAGAAGGATAATGTTTTGGAACCATCCCTCGACTCAATACGAGTCGGGGGTTATTTTTTTGCCCAACTGCTTGACAAGAAATGTGTATAAGGTATATAGTATATATACACAATAGGAACAAAAAGCACAAAGGGAGGTGCGCTGTGGACATCATTATCTCCCCAGCTAGCAAGGATCCGCTTTATCTCCAGATTAAGGACCAGATCAAGCAGCTCATCTTGAGTGGGAGGCTCAAAGAAGGAGACCCGCTCCCCTCAATGCGTGTTTTGGCTAAAGATCTGCAGGTCAGCCTGATTACGACAAAGAGGGCTTACGACGAGCTTGAAAAAGAAGGCCTGATCGTCTCGACTGTAGGCAGAGGCTCATTTGTAGCAGGGCAGCATGCACATGCATTAACTGAATGGCAGCTCAGAGCACTCGAAGAGCAGCTGGCCCAGCTGGTGGAGGATGGCAAACGATTGGGCCTAAGCGAGCAGGACTTCATCGACATGGTAAAGATTTACTTTCGGGAAGGTGGGTTAGGATGAGTGCCGCCATTGAACTGATTGATGTAACTAAGCGCTACAAAGACTTTGCCATTGAGAACTTCAATCTGAAGGTTCCTCAAGGATACATTACCGGTTTTGTGGGCCCAAATGGAGCGGGAAAAAGCACCGTCATTCGCCTCATCATGGATGTGGTTAAGCCCGATAGCGGCGAAATCCGCCTCTTCGGCAGGCCTAACAGACATGCAGACCTGCGGCGAGAGATCGGCTTTGTCTATGATGACCTCTATATGTACCGCGACTTTACCATCATGAAACTGCGGTCTCTGATGGCACCACTTTACCCTAATTGGGACGACAACCTTTACCAGAAGTACTTGGGTAAGTTCGGGTTGCCGGAAAACAAGAAGCTAAAGACCTTTTCGCAGGGTATGCGGATGAAGGCGAGCCTATTGTTTTGCCTATCACACAGACCGAAGCTCATCATCATGGATGAGCCGACCGCAGGGCTGGATCCCATTGTTCGCCGTGAGCTCCTTGAAGAACTGCAGGAGCTGATGATCCGCGATGAACAGACAATCTTTTTCTCCACTCACATTACCGAAGACTTGGATAGAATTGCTGACCAGATCGCCTTTATTTACGACGGAAAGCTGATGCTGAACGAGAGGATGGACCATATCAGAGATAACTATTTTGTGGTCAGGGGGCCGGTAAGAGAGCTAGATCGGGATCTGAAGACGATGCTGCTTGGTTGGCGGGAAACTCCCCATGGCTTTTCTGGTCTTATCTGCGGCGGACATGAATTGTTTGTTGAGCTTCCGGAGTTTCGTTTAGAACCAGCGTCACTCGATGACATTATGTACTTCATGACTCGGAAGGAGGCAGCGTAGTGGGTGCTTTAGTCAAGAAAGACTTTGTCCTCAATAGGTCTTATCTTATTATGACGGCGGTCATGATGCCCTTGGTTATCTTTTTTGATATGTCACGGGCGTTCATGTTCGTGGGGCTTATGATCGGCTTGGTGTTTTCCACTGCCCACGCCGAAAGCGAGTCTAAGAGCGAGCAGTTTGTTGTCAGCCTGCCGGTCGAGCGTTCGACGATGATCTGGGCAAGATTTCTGTTTATAATGAGTGCTTCTGTGCTAACGCTGGGCTATACGCTGGTGGTAGATAAAATTGCTCATCGGCTGTTTCCCAATCTCCTCTATGGCCCAATGACGTTCACGCACAGCTTTTACTACCTCTGCGCAGTGGTGATATTGACATCCATTTCGCTTGCGTTTTTTTCGAGCCTCAGTTTCCGTATGGCTTTGGGTGCACAGATTGTGTTGGGAATTCTCTCGATGGGGCTTTTCCTGATTGCGATCAACCGTATTGATGAGACTCATTGGCTGGTCAGGGTGCTACGGCAGATTGTACCGCTGTGGGTGCGCTATCCCCGTGCGATGACAGGCATCTGTACACTCGTCATCTTTGGCCTGGCGGTGAGCGTTTCTCAATTTGCGTTCAGCCGGCGAGATCTTGTGAGCTAGGGAGTCCGGACAAATGATTAAACTTAGTGTAAAGTTACTGTAGGACAGGAAATCGGCTTAGAAAAAAAGAAGAAG
>CALKAR010000064.1 GCA_937988745.1 uncultured Peptococcaceae bacterium | reverse complement strand
GTGTTCCTCTGCCAGTTCCTGCAGATATTCTGGATCCTGGAAATCAATGTGGAACTGCTTCATATAGTGCGCTGGAGTAAACAAGTTGGTCTGCTGGCTTGTCCAGTAGTTCAACAGACCCATGGTGGGACGGAAAGGAGCCTTAAAGAGCATCTCTACAGTGTAATCATCGATCTTGCGGATCTCAGGGAATTCGCCGTCGACTTCCCAGAAGCTCCGAGCCCATACCGAGATGTCTGGATGGAGAACTTCATGCTCGTACCAGTAGAGAATGTCATCGGCTGTAAAGGGATGCCCGTCGGACCATTTGAGGCCTTCCCGCAGCTTAAGTACAAGACGTGTGTTGTTATCAAGGAGTTCAAAACCTTCTGCGATTTCAGGTACAACTTCTGAAACGCCAGGGTTGTCTGTGAACAGGTTGGGAATTCGTGCGTGAGTAATGTCGTTGTAAGCATTTACACCAGTCGAAGCAACGGTAAGAGTTCCACCATATTGACCGACTCGATCATAAGGAACAATCACAAGTGGGTTCTTAGGAAGCCGCTCTTCTACTGGAGGCAGTTCGCCTCCCACAACTTTTTCTGCCAGATAAGGTGATTCTTTAAACTCAGTAATGCCGTAATCTGCCGCTGTTGCAGCTCGATCCCATTCTTCCGGCCATGTCCAGATGCTGTCATCTGCATAAACAGCCATGCTGCCTAGAGCAATCAGCAATACAGTCATTAAAATCGCCAGTCTTTTGTGCACGTTTTTTACCTCCCATTTTTAATTCTTCAGGCGATAAAAATTACTTGGTCACCTCCCCTTGTTAAAATACACTGTTTGACGGTGCCAGAGATGATACACCGCTGATACAACTGTGTATATTTAGTTTCATACGTTACTCTTTTGTGGCTACATTATATCAGCATCAGACTTTTTTGTGAAGATTTTTTGAGCATTTTTAATTAAAATTTTTATCTGAAGGGCAAAAAGAAATACCAGACGCCGTTACGTCTGGTACCTCTCTGGTTAAAAATTGAAATGTGTATAAAGATTATGCGGATTTTACTGTTGACTCGCGCACGATTATTTCAGCTGGATAAATCTGCACCGCGGGAACTGATTGGTTCTTGAGCATAGTGAGAATGGTTTGTGCCGCTGTACGCCCCACATCGGCAAGACACATATCAACAGTTGTCAATGATGGGGTGGTATAGCGCGATACCTCACTGTTGTCGAACCCGGTTAACGCTATATCATCTGGTACTTTCAAACCTGCTTTACTTACAGCACGCAGAGCTCCGCAGGCCATAATGTCATTTGCGCAGGCCACAGCGGTGGGTCTGCGAGAGAGTTCTAAGAGTCTCTGCATTTGGTCAAAACCGCCCTGCATCGAATAGTGTCCGTCCATAATCCATTCTTGACGAACTGGCAATCCCAAATCCTGGAGCGCTTCTGTAAATCCAGAAAGCAGAGTGGCACAATCCCCCTCCTCATTGTAGCCACCAATAAAGGCGATATCACGGTGACCAAGCTCTGCTAAGTGATGAATGATTTTGACCATGCCGTTTTTCCGATCTGAATCTATAGTGGGAATAAAGCCAAATTGAGTCTCACGGTGGACTGCTAAGACTGGAAGGTAATTCGCGTGAAGGTTCTTGATATCTGCCTCACTGATGCTGGGAGAAAAGTTTCCGCTGCTCGCGAAAATAATGGCATCCATAAAGCCCTGCTTAGCCATATCTATATAAGATTTCTCCATCTCTTCACTGAGATTAGTATTGCACACAATCAGACTTGCACCATGCTGTTCAAGTTCAACACCTACATGTAAGGCAAGCTCAGCATAAAAGCTGTTCATGATATCGGGCAGTACAAAGCCGATCACATAGCCCGCTGTCCTTGTACGCTTGCCGGCACGAGCCTTAGGCACATACTGCAGCCTCCGTGCAATCTCGACAACTTTCTTGGCTGTCTCAGGAGAAACCCGGTCGCTGCCGCTCAGCGCCAGCGAAACTGTGGCAATAGATACACCAGCTTCTTCCGCGATGTCTTTGAGGACAACCCTCTTCTTCATAGGCCGCCTCCTTTCCTAACATATTACGAACCAAAATAACCCAGGGAATATACTGGAAGTCCTATTAAAATTTTAACTGATTTTGAAAGGAACGTCTACCCTCATGTTGAATATAGCATTACATTATCTTCATATTCGGAGGAGGCTGCGTTTGTGGCATCGATCTTCGGAGCGTTAGCACTTGGATTTGTTCTCAGCAAAATAATAAAATTCCCCGAAAAGGCTCAGCATTTCGTCGGTAAACTGAGCACTGCCGCCATCTTTATACTGCTGTTCATAATGGGAATCACCATTGGAGCCAATCCCGAAGTGACGGCGGATCTAGGAAGCCTAGCACTAAAAGCATTTATCATAGCAGCTGCTGCAGTGATAGGCAGTGTGCTGGCTGTCTGGGCAGGAACAGCTTTGGCAAGGAGGGCAGCTCGTGACTAAATATCTCGTCTTAACACTGATTCTAGGGATCCTGTGCGGTCATTTTTTTGTAGATCCAATCCTCATACCCACCTTTGAAGCAGCTTTGGAGTGGGCACTGCTGCTCCTCTTGTTCGCAGTCGGCTTAGAGCTTGGCTTCACAAAAAATCTCGGTAAGCAGCTGCGCTCCATGCCAAAAGTTGTTCTGCTACTTCCATTTGTCATTGCTCTAGCATCAATGGCTGGCGCTATGCTTGTCACTGTAATAATCGGACTGCACCCTATCGAAGCAGCGGCGGTAGCCAGCGGCTTTGGCTGGTACTCTTTATCGGGCCTGTTAATTGCACAGTCATACGATACGGCCCTCGGCACCCTAGCGTTTCTCGCCAATGTCATGAGAGAACTGATTGCAATTGTGATTACTCCCTTTGTGGCTAAACGCTTTGGCTATTTAAGTGCTGTCGCCCCTGGAGGTGCTACAGCGATGGACGTGACTCTGCCTGTTATTTCGCGCAACACCGATGCTCAAACAACTATCGCCGCCTTCTATTCGGGAACAGTCTTAACTCTGCTAGTTCCAGTCCTAGTCCCGCTGTTGATAAAATGGGCCCAGTTTTTCCAATAATCCTCCAGTTCGTGTGTATGCCTGCTGCCTAAAGGGGCTAGACTAGGCAGGAGGAGGAATGCAGCGTGAATCAATCTCCTGATCAAATTCAGAAATGGCTTGATAGCCGCAAGAATCAGGTTTTGAAGATCACCAAGGTGGAAGAAGGCGATTTAGATAAGGCCAGCATCAGATTACGGCAGGTCAATCTTGTGGAACATGACGATATAGATGATTACCTATCTGCGCAGGCTCTCCTACTGATGGGTGAAGGCACAATCAAGACTGACGAGGGCAGCGCACCGCTCCCGCGGCAGACATACGAAATCGCTCTGACCGATCAGTGGACCAGTGAATCTGATGAAAAGCGCCTTCGCGTTTATACAGAGCGTGGAACTTACACAATTGAACCAGAAAGCACGACATAAAAAATCCCGGCAGCTGAAGAGCTGTCGGGATTCGTTTTCTTTTCTAGGATGCTTCCTGCCAATTAGACTCGTCGCAGATCCGTCTGCAGACAACGCGGTTGATGCGAAACCTACTCACCATCAGCGCAGCTAACGCTGCGGTTAGGATAAGGAAAACGACGATGAAAGCTTGGCTGAACTCGCTCTGCAGATAGCTCCGGACAAGCAGAACAGCAGCTAAAATAGAGCCAGAAATAGTAATGGGCAGCCCAGTGAAAAACTCGCACTGCCGCTGCAGATTATGTCTCACTAAGCGGAAAACACCAGCCAGGGGATAGACTAAGAGCAGGATGATCAATACGGGTGAAACTGACGGAACATGTGTGACAAACACCACAACCGGTGCAACTCCAAAGGAGATAAAATCGGCAAAAGAGTCCAGCCAACGCCCCATTTCAGTACAGACGTTGAAGCGCCTTGCCAGCTGTCCATCAAGGCAGTCCAGGAGCACTGCTGCGAAGATCAAATGACAGGCAAGCCGCAGCCCCACCGCGGTATGATTATGAATCATCGCGCAGATAACACCCAGCCCGATTGCTAGATTGCAGAATGTCAGGAAATTAGGAAGATGCCTTAACCACTTCGGTTTCACCCTTTTTCACTCCTAAACCGATAGAATCCATAGTAGGCTAAACTGATCAGCATCACGAACCAGAAGGTCACGAAGCGAAAGATCAGCGTTATTGCTAAGGCTTGATGGGACTCTATCTGCGCAGCCATGAGCAGGCTGGTCATAGCCCCCTCAAAACTGCCCAACCCGCCAGGCAGCAGCGGAATCATTCCTACCATGTACGAAATGAATGTAATCTCAGCTAAGACAATGGGATCGGGCTGTGCTGTAAAAACTCGCACCAGCAGTAACATTTTAACGGGGAACAAGAGCCAGATAAATAAGGATAAGCCAAACTGCTTGTACAGCTCTCCCTTACAACCTTTCAGCGCCTCGATATTAGCCAGAACCGTGAGAAAATAACGCTGCAGCACACCTTTCCACTTCTGTTTAGGAGACCAGAGCTGCGCTCGCTTGTACAGCTTATCTGCTGCTGTAAACAAGGACATTACCAACCCAATAAACGCCAAAAGAAACGCATAAACGACTGCCCTAACAGGCCCACCCCACGCCCCTTGAAGTTGGCTAGAAAGATGAGTAAACGCAAAGAGGTTCACAAGGAAAAAGCTGGTCAGACTAACGACCTTCTGAATCGTGACCAGGGTTGCTGCTTTCTGGCCAGAATAGCCCATCTCCTGCCGCAGCAGAACCGCACGTGTAACCTCGCCCCCTACTTTAACCCCTGGTGTCAGGCTTTCTACCACTGCCCCCCGGGCATTTACGTACAGCATCTTCCAGAAGTTGTGCTCTTCGCCCATGGTACGGCCTATACGGCACCACTGATAGTTCAAAACCAGCTGAGTAATAATCTGCAGGACAAGCAGAGCGGCAAGAGCTCGCGGCGGCATCTGCTTAAGGCTTTCAATGAGACTAAGAAAATCAAGCTGCCATACCGCTAACACCAGCAGCACAATCAGTATAACTGTGCCTAATTTTCTCATAGCGCGGCGTCCTCTCCCAGCTGTACAAACAAGGCCGTGCAGCCCACATTGCGCCAGCGGTGATCTGTCTTGGCATGATAGTGGTCAAAGACAGTTCTATCGCGAATCTCATACAGGTGCGTCAGACGCTCTTTCGGAAGACGGATCAAGATGCGCGTTCCCTCCCGGCTGTGTTTCCGTAGGTGGTGGAAAACCCGTTCCAACGGTGAGACCTGGGCCGCGAGATGAATAACTTCATAATGCTGCGGCGCGATCTCACATCCATCACCGCACTCGATCTGAATGGACTCTTTATATCCGAGTTTGTGGATCAAATCCCGTGCCGCCGCTACAGATTGATTATCATTATCAACCACATGGACTAAAGCACCTGTAAATTCATGCATCAGGATGCCACTGATCGGACATGGACCTCCTCCGATGCAAAGGACTCTATCAGTTGCCCTAATACGCCCTAACTCCACTTCGGCTCGGACAAGTTCTTTATAGTACAAGAGAAGGCCGCGATAAACCCACCGGTTCTTCGCGGCCATCTGCTCCATAATACCCGTAAACCTTGGTATAACTCTGCTCACCGCGCACACCTCTAGACAAGCAGCTGAGCCACTTGGTTGATAATCCCTGCTACCAAGAAGGCGGTCGTTGTAGTGGCAAGGCCAATGGCGACAGCAAAGCGAGCATTAAATTCTTTGGCTAATATTCCAAATACCGATAAGCAGGGCAGATACAGCAGAGCAACTGTACCACCCACAAAGGCCTGCAGAGCCGTCAAACCTTCAATAGCTAACAGAGGTGCTACTGCCATTTCACGCCGCACAACTCCAAGAATAAGGGCTACGACCGCATCTTTAGGCAGACCAAGCCAGCCGCTGACGATAGGTTCCAAATAAACAGCGATCAGCTCCAAAAGGCCTGTCTCCTTCAAGGTCGCGGCAATTATGATAGAAACCAACATGGGACCCTCTGCATCTACCAAGAAACCTTTCATGCGGAGCATAAGCTTCTTCGCATAAGCTTTAGGATTAGGCATCAAGAGATTAGGTACCTCGATTACCATTGGGTCCACTTCACCCTTGAGGACCCGTCCCAAAATGAATGAAACAGTAAACATGATTACAAAGGATAGGAGAAGCATCAGTACCAGCAGGATCGGCGAAAAACTAGCAAAGAGACTGATCAATGCGCCTGTTTGCGAAATACAGGGTACGGCAAAGCAAACCGCCGCGGAGATCATGATCCGCTCTTTCTTGGTTGTGGCAGTGCGCGAGCCAATGATAGCCGGCACAGCACAGCCATAGCCAAGGAGAATAGTGATCATGCTGCCGCCCTGCACACCCATCTTGCGCATAATGCCATCAAACAGGACACTCAGACGGGGCAGGAACCCAGAGTCTTCCAAGAACGAGAACACAACATAAAATAAGAACACGTAAGGTAAAATGAGGGCAATGATCCACTCAAATCCGATGACGAAGATACCAAACTCGCCAATCAAAACGTTCAGCAGAGTGCCTTCAGGAATAAATGAGGCAAATAGATTCTTGAAAAAAGGAACCAAAATATCATTCACTAGAGGAAGAAGGAGCGCGGCTCGCAGCGCTTTACCGCCCCCGACAATGGCACCTAGGGAAAGTAAGATTACCAACAGCGCAATCGGAATACCAGGCCACGGCCTCAGCATCGCTTCGCCTAAACGGTCTAAAAAGCTCAGCTCTCCTGACGCCTGTTTTCTCACTCGGCCGACGATCTCTTTGGCTCGCCGCCAAGCAGCCAGTTCTGACCCTGTAAAGCGAGGGCTGGCTCCCGGCCGGTTGACTAGCTTTGTCAGCTCTTTCTTAAGCTCGTCAAACCCTTCGCCTTTAACGGCTACAGTCGGAACAACAGGAGCTCCCAGCTCTTTAGACAGCTTTTCAATGTCGATTTCTAAACCATGGCGCTTAGCCACGTCAACCATGTTGAGGGCATAGACAATCGGGACGTTGTACCTTTGGATTTCTAGACCCAGCTTAATGTTGCGCTCTAGATTTGTAGCATCAAGCACACACAAGATTGCGCGCGGATTGCTGGAGACAAACTGTACCGCAACTTCTTCTGCTTCAGAAGTTGCCTCCAACGAGTAAGTTCCTGGGACGTCAATTAAAGTATATTTCTCACCGCCCAACTCAATGGTACCTTCGGTATATGTAACCGTCGTACCTACGAAGTTAGAGCTGATTACGTCTAGCCCTGTGAGTTGTGAGAAAAACACACTTTTTCCCACATTCGGGTTTCCCATAAGAAGTATTCTATTAGGATCGTGGTCCACCCTTAAATCGACTTGTACATCATGACAGCTGGCCATCTGCCTATCTCCTTACCATGATCTTTTCTGCAAACTCCTTACCTACAGCAATTTCACTGGAATCTACTTTAAGCAGTACCGGTCCACCTAATCTGTAAGTCATTTTCTTTTCCACAACTGCGTTTTCCATAATTCCCAAGCTCTTGAGAATAGCTACAGAAGGTGTACTGGTTACGACATATTGTCTGCCATCTTCGGCATCGTAGAGGCTTGTAATTGATTTTTGTGTTCTTGGACGAGTTTTCCTTGCTAACACAGTCCTTCCCCTCTCCTATTGTGTGCAGCAAATCTCCGGTAGTAATAATTATCATTTGCATTTGGGAGAACTTTCACTATCTCAGAGATATTAAAGAGTGCCCCGTTCTTGGGACACTTGAAATTGATTCTCAAACTATTTCACTGTATATTGTTGCACAAACTTGATAGTTTGTCAACGACTCTGAGAATCATTCTCGCGTTTTTGCTGCAAGCGCCTCCCAGCTTAGAAGCGCTTTCCGATGCGCCCGTTATCAAAGACCAAGATGCGGTCAGCTAGTTTTTCAACCGTACGCAGGAGCTGGGAGCTGAGCTGCCAAAGAATAACTAAAGCGCCCAGCTGGATCTCACCCCGATACAGCAACCAAACTCCGGCCGACAATCAGAAAACTTGCAAGGAGTTGATCACGGTGAAGCTTATGGATTCGCAACATGAGGTTGAAGAGCTGATCAGAGCCAATACCATGACCTTAATTTACTTTGGCGGTGAAAGCTGTGGTGTCTGCCGCGCAGTTAAACCCAAGCTGATCGAACTTCTGAAGAATTACCCCAAGATAGTAAGCGGCAGTGTTGACACAGAGAAATCCATCGAGACCGCAGCTGCGTTCAGCATCTTTACCATTCCGGTAATCCTGGTGTTTATTGAGGGGAAAGAGATAATCAGGGCAGCTCGCCATTTCAGCATGCTTGAACTAGAAGAGAAGATAGCTCGTTACTACAGCGCTGTGTTTGAGGGTTAGAATTACCATTCTGGCAGCGGTTACCTTACATGGCTGTATAATGTTATAATGCCGCAGAAGGGAGACTGAGAATGAAATTGAAACGATTCCTTACTGCGGTATTTGTCTTGGGCTTAGCAGCAGTCCTTACTGGCTGCCTCGGAGGCGGAACGGGTATTACCGATGAAGATGCTGTACATAGCCTACTGAACCAGTATGAACAGGCCTTTCGAACCAAAGACGCGAAGAAACTGGCAGATCTGTATACTTACCCTATAGAAATTGATGGGGCCTCGTTTGAAAATGCTGAAGAAGCTGCGTTCTACTATACGCTGAGCTTTGAATTTCTCACCGAAGTTCATGAGTTTGAACTGTTCGACCGAACTCTCATGATCACCGGCAGTGAAGCAACAGCTGAAGTGACAGCGAAGTCTAAGATTACACTGCTGGGAGAAACACTCGAGGACAACGTTCCTGGTATTCTCATGCTCCGCAAAGTAGGGAGCCAGTGGAGAATTGCCGGTCACGTAGGTATAGAATAGGCACATAAGAAGGGAACGTTCTCTCCACATGATTTGTGGATGAAAACGCTCCCTTTTCTTGACCAGATGGTTTCCCTTATTGAGCTGCACCAACACGTTCTTGGTCCTTTTCATACCAAAGCTGGTCAGCTACTGGTGCCCACTGCTTGGCTGCCAGCACGCATTTATCCGTGAGCACTTCTACCGCTTCATTGTCACCCTGCTGCGTCGAATAAGCTGCGGCGGTGTTAACCATGGCCCTTAGTGCATCTGGATTGTCCAGAAGAGGACATGGTCTCAGTGGATTCTCATTAAATGGATGCTCCTTGCGGTACTGCATAAAGAGAGGCGAAGCAAGGGCGTCCAACAAACTGACTTCTCGAATATTAACATTGGAATAGTGGATAAAGGCGCATGGTTCCACATCTCCGTGAGCGTTAATGTGCAGATAACGCCGCCCGCCCGCTATGCATCCATTGACGTATTCCCCATCATTCCAGAAATCAATCACAAACAGGTCTTTGCTGCTCCGGTATTTGCGCACTTTTTCATACATCAGTCTGCGCTGTTCAGGCGTGACTAAGAGGTTAGGATCAGCGTTTCTTCCTAAAGGTACGTAGGTGAAATACCAGCCAAACATACAGCCTTTTTCGATCATGGCATCTATAAATTCTTCTGAAGCGGCGGCCTCAGTATTCTGCCGGTGATAGCACGCGGAGAAGCCAAAGAGTACCCCCGCTTCGCGCAGCAGATCCATGGACCGGGCAACACGCTCATAATTCCCCTTACCCCGACGGAAGTCATTGACATCTGAAAAACCTTCGACACTGACTGCCAGCGCGACATTGCCCAGCTCACCGAGGGTTTCCGCTAACCCGGGTGTCACGAGAGTGGCATTGGTAAAGGCACAGAACATACAGTCATTGTGCTTTTCCGCAAGCTTAATGATATCGTCAGCGCGTATCAGCGGCTCGCCCCCTGAATAGAAGTACATGTAGATTCCGAGTTCTTTGCCTTGATTGATAATATCATCTAGTTCATCATAGGTGAGGTTAGCACCCTTGGCGTACTCTTCTGCCCAGCATCCGACACACTTTAGATTACAGTCAGATGTAGGATCCATGAGAATTGCCCAAGGCACGTTGCGGTCGTATTTAGCTGAGATCTCATGTGTCTTTGCGTTCCCTATCACGGCTGAATTAATAAGGAAATTGTTCACAAACTTCTCGATAGTATTTGGAGAAAGCTGAGCAAATCCCCGCTCTACTAACCGGCGCCAGCTGGTCTCAGAATCCGCCCATCCTTGTTCTGCCATGAGAACAACCTCTTTATGCCAAGGATCGGTGACAAAGGGTTTTACCATCTTGATCAACCGCATTACACCCTGGCCAGGATCTTTCTCAACGCGACGAAGAACTTCTCTGAGCGTCACCTTCTGCAGCAGATCCTTTACCCATTCCATAAGTCGATCTCTCCTTTCTGAAATAAAATGAGTAAGGCGGATCTTTGACTAACCGTCCGGTTAACTTGGGGCATAAAAGGGCTGAGGTGGGACTAGCCCTTCTTCCCTGCGAGGTAATCATAATACGTATGGACGTTGAAGAGCTCAATTCCTTTAAGGATCATGTCCAGCATAGCTTCGTCATTCAGCATACTGCGCTCTTTGTAATCATCATAATAGGCAGCGATACTGACAAGCGGAATCAAGGAGAAAAAGAATCTAAAAAAGACGGTGTCTTCGGCGTAATCGTAATCTGGATCTGCATCCCTAATCGTCTGGTATATTATATTCTCAGGTCGCTTTTCTAAGAGCTCTAAAAAGCGGAAAAGACTAAATTGGTGCTTACCATCCTTAAGTGACTCAAGCATCATGATCCGAATTACGAGTCTGTTGTTTAACATATAATCGATGGCTTTGGCGTAATGCTCAAGCATTTCACTTCTAAAACGCTGCTGCGCTTCTGCGCTGGCAAAATGGAATTGGTTCTTGATGATATCCAGACGTCCATCATCAATCATGGGAATGACGCAATCATGGACAAACTCCATCGAAATATCGGCCAGCTGTTTCATGACAGAAGTAAGAAGGCTGTCAAGGATAGCCTGTTTGTTGTCAAAATAATAGTAAATCAGCGCCTTGTTCACTTCTGCCATCTCGGCAATCTCATTGATCCGCGTCCCGTCATATCCTTTTTGGGCAAACAGCTCCATCGCGGCTCTTAAAATACGTTCCCTGGCTTCTTCACGAACAGCTTTAGACAAATGATTCTCCCCCACCTCAACTAACCGGTTGTTTAATTTAATTATGACACATATTACAATGTCCGTCAAGATTTCTTGCAGGCAGGCTCGATTCGCAGATTTCCTTGAGCCACAGCCATTATTCCACTGTC
>CALKAR010000063.1 GCA_937988745.1 uncultured Peptococcaceae bacterium | reverse complement strand
AAACCTCACGCCTTGGATCCTCACCGGGCCTGCAGCAGCAGATATTGTGACCTCTGGTCTTGAGGCCTGCTTCGACGCGTAGGTAGAGGCGTTGTTATGCGTGTGTGTTTCAATGATGGGGAGAAGTTGTTCGACATAGGAAGCTATTCAAAAATCGCTACAATTTCGACTTTAACGCCTCGTGATTCAAGTGATTTTACCTGTCGAATAATTTGACTTTTGTGAACGTGAATAGCTCTTTCGCTGAAACTGATCTTTCTTGCTTGGGATATTCAATCGGTTATCTCTGGTAATCGAACGGCTCGTTAAGCTTTACGGTTGTATGTCGAGGGGAAAGCAGTATTGATATTCTGTGTAGAATTCTATGTATAATGGCTTGTATGAAAACAATGGGTATTTCGGAAGCGTCTCGCACGGGTATTTCAGGATTGGTTTCATCGGCTGAAGCTGGTGAATCAATCGCTATTGCGAGGCATGGACATGTGGTTGCAGAGCTGATTTCCGCTCTCGAAATCGAGAGGTTAAGGAACAGTCAAGAGGAGCTTTTAGATGCACTTCTAGTAATGTCTCGATTTGCTGCGGATGACGGATACAGGGCTGATTTGGAAAACGTAATTGAGTCCTTGGGATTTGACCCTGAGGAGCTTAAGGCTGAACTGGAATCTGAAATGAAAGAGGAAGCGCTACATGAACCCGCGCGCTCGAGTGAGATTAACTAGAGACGCGGAAAAAGACCTGCTCCGGCTTGTTAAGAAAGATCCCCAAATTGTTCGCAATGTGCTAAAGAAAATGCTGCTTTTGCAGTATTCTCCGGAAGCTGGTGAACCTCTGCTGGGAAAGCTAATTGGGTTTCGGAAGCTAACCGTGGGAAATCGTACCTATCGGATTGCATGGAGACATACTGTTGATGACACGATGGTGCCTATCGTTGAGATCGCAGAAGTCTGGGCAGTTGGGGCGAGGTCAAATAGCGAAATTTATAAGGACCTTATTCAGCGGGTTGATGCTATCGAGAAAGATGGGAATCCAGAGACTCGAGCTTTAAAAAAGATAGTCACTGATTTGGGAAGTGCAATACTTGATCCGAATGTATTGGCTGAGCCGGAAGCGAAGATTGAATTGCCTCCATGGTTAATTGAAGCTTTGCAAGTAAATCTTCAGTTGTCCCTATCTGAGATCTCTGAGCTCAGTCAAGAGGCCGCTCAAAAATTATTGGCAGCACATTGGAGTAGACCAGGAGACTAACTTTGCTGGAAGATCCAAACTTTTCTAAGCAAAGTGGTTTCCTAAACCGGCAGCGCCTCACCCTGAATCACTTTGAATGGTTTGAACACACCGTTCTTGCCGGGGCCGATGCTGAACAGATGCTCTGGATCCATAACATGGCTGCGGTCGGTGTAGGAAAGTAGATATTCATCAAAGGCGGGAAGTGTCAGCTCCAAAGCTAGGGCATCGCTGACTTCTGCATCTGTGACATCATCTGCCCAGGTAGGCATCCACATTTCTTCACCATTTGGGCCTTCAACTGAGTGAATTAGACCATCCGCAGACACGGCAGCGATGCCTTTCTTGACATCGCGGACCGTGAGACCGGTCCACCACACTAAATCTTTTACAGTGGCAGCGCCACGGGAGTGGAAGTACCGGCGGGTAATTTCTGTGAGGGCTTCGTCGCCGCTAAGTGCTAGGGAAAGGGGGCAGATGGAATCGAGAAGCACAAAGGAATCTTCCGTTCCGATGGGCGGGCCTTGGACGATGTCGCCCTCGCCGCCGAAGTGTCGCAGGAGATGTTGGCCGCGGTTTTCTCCGGGGTCAACGTCTACGGATCGGAAAATTTCGTAGGCCTGGGTTCTGGATACGGGGGATTTTTCGGCGGCGGTTGTTAGTGCGTCGCGGGCGCGCTGGACGGCGGCGCTATCAAGCGAAAGGCTGGAGCGGCGCTTGGCTGAAGCGGCCAGGATGCGTGGGGAGCACAGTAGCGTCATCCAGCGGACGTCTTCGGCGGCAAGTATTTGGTGGGTGCCGCGCTGCGTCCAGCTGCGGATGAGCAGTGACTTTCCTAATGCCGTGGCGGCATCCGCGTTTTCCGAGCGGGTGTCTAGCGCAACGAGTGCGGAACCGCGTTGTTGGGCCTGGCTGGCGAGCATGTGTTTTGCCACGTCGACGGCATTGCGCTCGGACTTAAAATTCAACGCCGCAGACGGTGCAAGCAGCTGTGAAATGAGGCGTAGGGCGCGGACGCGTCCTAGAGAAAGTGCAGGCATAACCCCTAAAATACCCTGATCTTCCCCCGAGTCCTGCCCCCGTGTCCACCCCTGCGTACATAATAGGACGCATGGGAAAACATGAGGTTGCTCAGCAGACGGTTCCGGGTCCTTCGCCGGAAATGGAAGCGCAGCGGCGTAAAGAGTTGCGCAAGCACAAGGCCATTGCCACTGGCCTGTTGATTTTTGCTGCCGCTGTGTATTTTCTATGCCGTTTTGTAGAGACCCGCCCGGGTGAAACCGCAGCGTGGGTAGGTTTTGTGCGCGCTGCGGCAGAGGCCGGAATGATCGGCGGTTTGGCGGACTGGTTCGCGGTCACCGCGCTGTTTCGCCACCCTCTTTGGCTGCCTATTCCACACACCGCGATTATTCCGCGCAAGAAAGACCAGTTAGGTGAGGCCTTAAGCGGGTTTGTGGGGGATAACTTCCTAAATGCCCAGCTCATTACGGAAAAAGTCTCTCAGGCGCAGATTCCAGAGCGCGCCGGGGAGTGGCTCGCCCAGCCGGAAAACGGGGAGAAAGTTTCGCGCGAAGTCGGCAAATTGACCGCTAATATTGTGCGCGCAATCGATCCGTCAGATGCTGAAGCGGTGATTAAATCTGCGGTGATCGACAAGCTTGCGGAACCCACCTGGGGCCCACCAGCTGGGCGGTTGCTGGAACAACTCCTCGCCGAAGGCAAAGCCGAACCAGTTGTCCAGGAACTCGCGCAGTGGCTGCACAAAAAGGCGTTGGGCTCCGAGCCGCTGATTGATCGCCTGCTCAACGAGCGCCGTCCGATCTGGGCGCCTAAATTCACCGCGCAGCTGGTCAGCGGCAAAGTCTATGACGAGGTCATAAAATTCACCGAAGCCGTCGCTGCCGATCCTAACCACGAGGCCCGCAAATCGCTGCGCCGATTCCTTAATAAATTGGCGCAAGACCTGCAGCATGACCCAGGCATGATTATTAAAGTTGAAGAAATCAAACGCGACATCATGGGCTCCGGCGCCATCGCGCAAGCCGCGCCAACCATCTGGGCGTCAGCCTCCGAGTCGCTCATTGAATCCGCAGAAGATGAGTCATCAATTCTGCGTCGCAAAATTGCCGAAGCAGCTACCAGCTGGGGTCAAAGATTGCTTGTCGACGACTCCCTCCGGCATTCACTCGACACCCGGATTACCGGCGCCGCTGCTTTCCTCGCCGACAATTACGCACCCGAAGTCACCGGCATTATC
>CALKAR010000062.1 GCA_937988745.1 uncultured Peptococcaceae bacterium | reverse complement strand
GACATCGTGGCGCAGGCGACCGCGATGAACACGTCGCGTGTGGTGTACTTTGCGCATACCGACCCGAGTCAGTACCCTGACGCCGCGCTGGTGGGGCGTATGGCACCGCTGCAACCCGGTTCAGCGACGTTCAAATTCAAGACGTTGGACGGAGTTACGGAGGCGTCGTTTAGCACAACCGAGATCAGCCAGCTGCATGAAGCCGGCGTCATCACTTACGTGGCCAAGTTCGGCGTGTTGCAGACGAGCGAAGGCTTCGTGACGGATAAGACCTTCGCAGACATCACGTTGGCGAAAGACTGGCTCAAGGCCCGAATGGAGGAGCGCATCAGCCGCGTCCTGTTCGTCAACGAGAAGGTTCCCTACGACAATATCGGTATCGCTCAAATCGTTGATCCAATCCGCTCGACGCTACAGCAGGCGACGGCGCTTGGCATCATTGCCCGGGCAGATGATGGCACCGGACTCTTCACTGTTCAGGCGCCTCGTCGGGAGGATGTCGACCCGAATGACCGGGCCAATCGCATTCTTCCCGATGTCTACTGGGACGCGATTCTCGCTGGTGCAGTCCATCGGGTGCGCGTCACTGGAGTCGTGAGGGTGTAAGGAGGCTGAATTGAGATGGCCGATGCCTATGATCCCCGAAATGTGGCTGTGATTGTCAACGGTCGGGAGATTGTTGGCTTTGCCGAGGGAACGTTTATTGAAGCTGAGCGCTCTACTGAACGGTGGAGCGCGGATGTTGGGGCCAAGGGAGAAGTGACGTTTGTTCGGAGCGCGGACGACACCGGCACGATCACAATCACCTTAAAACATAACAGCCCGAGCAACAGCTACCTTCATGAGCTGTTCCAGCAGCAGGATGTGCCGGGGGCCGAACCCATCACGATTAGTATTCAGGACCGAAACTTTGATGGCGACGTGAGCATCAGCGGTTCTGAGTGCAAAATCGTGAATCCGCCGACGTTCAGTCGTGGCGATGAGATCGAGGACGCCGAGTGGCAGTTCCTCGTTGCAGACTATCAGGCTGTCTTTAACGTGAATTAGTGAGGTGTAACACAGCATGGCTAAGCAACCGAAGACGGCGACGGTGACGGTTCGGGGAAAGGAGTATAAGCTGCAACACCCTGGCATTCGGTGGTATCTGCAGAACACCGACCAGTGTCGCAATCAGGCCGGGGTTCTTCAGATTGAAAAGTACGCACAAAGCCTGCTTGATCACGTTGTGGTCGAGCCTGTCGGACTTAAGTTAGACGACTTCGACAGCATAGGTGAAGTAGAAGAGCTGATTCAGGAGATCGAGTCCTTTCTTAAGGCCTAGCACGACACGGCGTAGCGTATACCGCCAGAGGGTTCGCCAACGTGCGGCCTTCTGGCGGTTGGTTTTCAGCGGCTTCTTCACGTATGAAGAGGTCTGCGCCATGGACTGGGACGAGTTCCATGAGGCGCTCACTGCCCTGGAACTCTACAAGGAGATCATGCCGCAGCCGAAAGGGCCAAAAATGCCAAAGCCCAAACGCAGGTGAAAGGAGGTGGCTGTCGTGGCATTGCGGGAGTTGACGCTTGACATAGGATTTAGGATCGACAGCCATCCTCTTGTTGCCGCTGACCAGGCTACCGACGACTTCAAGGCCAAGGTATTGGGCGCCGAGGCTGATACGCTCAAACTCGGAGCAGCGTTAGATGACGTCGGATCTGGCGCTACTGCTGGCCTAGGATCAGCGGCCACCGCAGCAGCTAATTTCGGCGCAACGGCAAGTCGGGCCGGAATGCAATTTGGGTCCAGTGTCGGAGCGGCCGCGGAATCCACGTCCCGTCTTGGCGCGCAGGTGGACGCTACTCGCGGGAAATTTCAGCGTTTGCGCGAGGCAGGTGTCCAGGCTGCCAGCGCGCTGAAAAAAGCTTACGCAGAGCACAAGCAGCAGCTTGAGGCCATCGGGAACACCCTGGAGAAGAACAGGGCCCTTCTTGCTGGCATGTTTGCCGCTACTGGTGGGGCGCTTGGTTTTTCGATTAAGACGGCCGCGGATTTTGAGGCGGAGATGTCTCGGGTCGGCGCAATTTCCCGGGCGACTGAAGAGGAGCTTTCGATACTCACAGATACCGCACGGGAACTTGGTGCTACTACGGCATTTTCTGCGACTGAAGCCGCCCAGGGTATGCAGTACCTGGCCATGGCGGGATACGACGTACAGGAGATCGTGGCGGCCATGCCAGGGCTACTTGACACAGCCGCCGCGGCGCAGTCTAATCTCGGCGTTACTGCTGATATTGTCTCCAATATCCTGAGCGGTTTTGGTCTCCAGGCGCACGAGACGGCCAGGGTGGCTGACGTCCTCACGGCGACGTTTACGTCGTCGAATACGACGCTGGAGTCTTTGGGAAACACCATGAGCTACGTTGCGCCGGTTGCTGCCTCTCTAGGTGTCGAGCTGGAGGATGTGGCGGCCCTGGCTGGGCGTCTGGGAGATGTAGGTATCCAGGGTGAGCGAGCCGGAACAGCGCTGCGCGCCATCATGACTCGGTTGGCGGCGCCTACTGGCGAGGCCGCGGCCATCATGAGCCAACTTGGCATTGTAACGACCGACTCGTCCGGGCGCCTACTGCCGATGATCGACATCCTGCGCCAGATCGAGGAAGGGACGCGGGATATGGGCGACGCGCAGAGGACGGCCACGCTGACGACGTTGGTCGGTGTAGAGGCTGTCTCGGCATTGTCTGCCTTGCTTGACATCGGCGCGGACAATATCGGGGCCTATGCCGATGAACTGCGAAATAGTGCAGGAGTATCCCAGGAGGTTGCAAGTCGGCAGCTGGACAACCTTCGGGGATCGCTCAAGCTGCTTCAGAGTGCGTTTCAGGAGGCGCAAATCAGCATCGGCAACGCATTTATTCCTGTCGTTCGTGCTGGCGCAAACATCTTGACGAGTGTAGTAAATGTGTTCAACTCCTTGCCAGGTCCGATCCGAACGACTATTGCCGTTGGCCTTGGATTTGCCGCCATGCTGACCGGTGCGGCTTTGGCTGCGTCGTTCATCTTGCCACAGTTGTCGCACATGGCGGCATTACTGCGATTGGCTCAAACGGGCTTTTTGGCAGTTGGAAAGGTCATCCCGTGGATGACCGCAGGGATCGCGAAACTGGGAGTGACGTTGAACATTTCATTCCTGCCCGCCACTGCTATTGTTTTAGGTGTGGCTGGTGCCATCCTCATTCTCCAGGATGTGCTGATGTTTCTGCGCGGCGAAGGAGATACGCTTACCGGACGTATTGTGGCCTGGGGGCGCGAATGGATTAGCGGACTAGCAGTGCCAATCACAATAGCATTTGGGCGCGTCTCTGATTTTGTCGGCCGGATGGTGGCTGGGATTCGTGGCCTTGGCGGCGTTATCGCGGACATGCCCGGGCGAATCGCCGGGTGGTTTATCAGTGGCTTCCAGGCTGGGTTGCAGTGGCTTCTGGGCCTTCCCCAGCGCACTGTCGAGACGCTTGGCGCATGGCTTACGAGTATTCGTGAGTGGTTTGCCAGCGCATTTAACATCGGTGATGTCTTGGCTGCCGGTATCGAGCGCGCCATGGAGTGGATTCCGTCGCCTCTGCGAGGTGTCGCAGAGCGAATCATGAGCTTCTTGCCGCAGAGCCCGGCGGAGGAAGGCCCGCTGTCCCGGCTTGATCGGGTGGGGCCTGGTTTAGTCCAAGCCGTGGCCGACAGCATTGTAGCTGCAGACATGAGCCCGATGGTAGCAGCTATGAACCGAGCACTTGGGCAAGTGACCATGCCGGGATTTGGGGATGGTGAATCTGCACCAACGGGCACGCCAGCGACTCCTTGGGCATCCCCTGCGGTTGGCGGCCATGTATTCAACATCCGGGTCGAGGTGGACGCCAGAGGTTCCCGGTCTGACGACGCTGAGCGTATTGGCGAGACGATCGCCGACCGCATCCGGCAGGTCATCGAGGAGTTTGTGCAGGCCGACTGGTATGCGGTGGCGTTGGAGGGTGTCGACTGATGCCCATGCTTGGAGATGTGCTCATCGATGCTGCTCGTGAGGAGCGTGTCCAATATCGCAATACCGTTACGGAGCATGCGGTGGAGGACGGCCAAGAAATCGCCGATCATCTCCGCCGCCAGCCGCGGACGCTCAGCCTGTCCTGCACCATCGCAGGCACTGATTGGGAGACCCGTTATGAGCGCCTCAAGGAGCTGGCTGACGGGCAGGAATTATTGACTTGGGTCGGGGCGGAGCTGTGGGAAAACATGGTGATTGAAAGCTTCGATCCAGCTCGCACTGTCCAGGTCGCCAACGGTGTGCGATTCGAGATTACACTGCGCCAGGTGCGCGTCGCACGTGTTGAGGAGCGAATGTTCCTGGCGCCCGACCCTGTCACAGAGGCGCCAGTGGAAGTCGCTCCGGTGGAGCGGGGCTTGCAGCAGCCACCGGTGGAAGAAGTCGATGAAGAGACGGGAGCCAGCTGGCTTATTCAACTCGGCCGTGCGATTTCTTAGGTCGGCGGCGGGGCATTAGCGATGATTGGGGGTGCTCGTTAGTGCGCTTGGCTTATCTCCCCATCGACCCGACCGCCGGCTTCCCGCAGCGGTTCAGGTGCCGTGTGGCCGGCGCGTTGTTCGACTTCGAGATTCGTTACAACAGCGAAGGCGACTTTTTCACGGCGACCATCCGCGACGAGGACGGAGACGTCATCGTTTATAACAAGCCGTTCGTTTATGGGGCAAATCTGTTCGAGTCAGTGAGCGATCCGAGGGTGCCAGATGTGCCTATTATTCCGGCGGATTTAGCCGGAGTGAGGGAACGTGTCGGGCAGCAGGAGTTTCTGGTGGATGTCTTCCCGTTCATCCTGATGCCGATTGAGGATGACGCGTCATGAGCACATTCGGCCGCGTTATTGAGGTGACGGTGGGCGGCAAGTTGTTCGTTTCACCTCCGTTGACGATTGAGTTTGACTTGCCATTTTCCGAAAGCTCGGCAGCCAACGTTGGCGAGGTCAAGATATACAACCTGTCTGAACAGACCGTCAAGGTGCTGGAAGTCGAAGCTCCTGTCGTCGTTCAGGCCGGTTACGAGGGCGATGTGGGGACGGTGGCTGTCGGGACGGCGTCGGAGGTTTCGACGGCCTGGGTGGGCGTTGACAAGGTAACGACCA
>CALKAR010000061.1 GCA_937988745.1 uncultured Peptococcaceae bacterium | reverse complement strand
CACCTTATATTCGTGAATCAGTTCGCAATCCCTGTCGTAAACAAATCAAATTACATTATTACAACCAGCTCTTTACGCAGGGCGTTTAGCAGACAGCAGGCGGCATATAAGAATCGCCTCCACAAAGATTACTGCTGGGCAGCGCCTTTGAGCAGGATTTCCCACGCCGAAACCTAAGTGATCAAGATGTGAACGATGTTAACGTCTATTTTGTAAATAGCGGCAATGTTAGGAGGTATTTCGGTGAAAGACACTACCAAATTCCCTTCCCCCATCTACCAAGAAACTGTGTTAGCACCCATTTTCGATACCTTTAAGGCTGAATACTACAGCGACATGATGTCCATCAACTACGCTCACGCTGCAATGTTAGTGGAACAGGGAATTCTTACTCAAGAGGAAGGGAAGCAGATTATCTTAGCTCTCAAGGAGATCGAGGAGGAAATCGATTTAGACAGCTTGGAGTATACTGGAGAGTACGAAGACCTCTTTTTTTACGTAGAAAAACAGCTTATCAATAGAATTGGCATTGAAACAGCAGGGAAACTTCACACCGGACGCAGCCGCAATGACCTCAACATTACCCTGTTTAAAATGAAGACCAAGCAGTATATGCGCACCCTTCTAAATCAACTGCTGTACCTGCAGAAGACACTTCTCAGACTTGCAGAAGATAACAAAGACACCATAGTCGTAGCGTACACACACGGTCAGCCTGCACAACCCACCACGTTCGGTCATTATTTGGGTGCCCTCATTGAGATCTTAAACCGCGACTTCCAGCGCCTGCTGAACGCCTATCACACTACTGATCGGTGCAGTATGGGTGCTGCAGCAATCACAACGTCTGGTTTTCCCCTAAACCGTGAACGGATGGCAGAACTTCTTGGCTTTGCCGGGCCTCAAGAGAACTCATACGGCTGCATCGCAGCAGTAGATTATCTCTTGGAAGTATACAGCGCAGTCAAGATCTTGTTCATTAACTTGGGTAGGTTCGCCCAAGACCTAGGGTTCTGGACGTCGTTTGAAGTTGGACACCTCTATGTTCCCAATGAGTTCGTGCAGACCAGCTCAATCATGCCTCAAAAGAGGAACCCCGTTGCGGTGGAGCATATTCGCGTCCAAGCATCCATAGTGGTCGGTATGTGCGAGACTGTCATCAGTGCGCTGCACAACACTCCGTTTACCGACATGAATGATGCAGAGGATCCGATTCAGACGGTAGCTTTCGAGGCCCTACTAAGAGGAGAGCGCTGTTTGAGACTGATCGCCGGCTTTACCGGCGGGCTCCAGGTTGATGAAGAAAAAGTGCATAAACATATTCGAGAGAACTTCGTCACCATTACTGAACTAGCCGACTCCCTTGTACGTGCCGAAAACATCAGCTTCCGGACTGCCCATGAAATCTGCAGCCTACTCGTCCGCGGGCTGATTAACCGCAGCCTCACACTCGACAAGCTGGACTACGATGAGTTCATCGTGGCGTTCACAGAGGTGACAGGCAGGAAGCCGCAGATCAACAGCGCTCAACTACAAGAGTTCTTAGAGCCAACGCATTTCGTCAAGGTGCGAAACGTGTACGGCGGCCCCGGGCCACAGGCCCTTTCCGCTAGCCTGAAGAGATACAAGGCACAGCTGCATTCTTATGAAGAAGCGCTTGAGAAGCTAGAACAGCAACAGATAGAGGCAGCGGAAAGATTAGAAGCGGCCATTTCCCAGATTCTATCATAAACAAGAAAAACAGGCGTCTCCGCTTGGGGACGCCTGTTTCGCTTGGATTCACTGTGTCAGCCTTTCAGGCCAGACAACTGTACTCCCTTAATGATATGCTTTTGGAAGATCACAAATACGATCAGAACTGGCACAATAGCACAGGTAGATGCGGTCATAATAAGATGCCAAGCTGTGGTAACCTCGTTCGAGAAAAACGAGATACCAACTGGTATCGTCCGCATGCGAGGCGACTGCGCTACAATCAACGGCCAGAGGAAGGCATTCCAGTTGCCCAAGAAGTTGAAAATGACCAGTGCTGACAGGGCCGGTTTGACCTGAGGAAGGGCAATACGCAGGTAAACTCCCAGCTCATTGAGCCCGTCGATGCGAGCAGCATCAAGGAGGTCATCGGGAACACCTTCATAGAACTGCCTGGTGAGGAAGATCCCAAAGGCCGTGATCAAACCTGGAAACATAATCCCTAGATAAGTGTCCCGCAGCCCGAAATCCACAGACATGATATACCAAGGGATAATAAGCATCTCGGTGGGTACCATCAGCGTAGCAAGAATGGCCATAAAGATCACATTCTTGAACCGAAACTCTAGCTTAGCTAAGGTATATCCTACAAGAGAGTCAAAGACAAGGACACTAATGGTTGTGCACACCACGACTACGCTGCTCACCCACAGCCAGCGGAGAAAACCGGTATTCTTCATGAGATACTGGTAGTTTTCCAGCTGAAAGCTCTGGGGCAGGATGTTGACGTCATAAATCTCCCACGGCGTTTTAAAGGAGGTAAAGAACATCCAGATCAAGGGAAAGATCATAGCTAAAGCTCCCAGGGTTAGGCACACATAAAGGGCACTTTGCTGCAAGACTCTGCGCTGCCGCACATTTAACACTGCCACGTTATCCCTCCTCACCTAGTACTCAAACTTCCGCGTCACGAGTTTCATCTGGATCATGGTAATCACCAGCACGATTACAAACAAGACAACCGTCATAGCCGAAGCACGGCCCATATCGAACCGATGAAACGCGGTACGATAGATGTGGAGTACCGTCGAAATGGTGCTGTTTAGAGGCCCACCTAAGCCCTCGTTCGACATGTTCATCACTTCTGAGAACACCTGCAGGTACCGAATACTGCTCATGACCACCACAAACACGATAGTAGGATTGAGAAGTGGCAGCGTAATGCGGAAAAAGATTTGGCGGGAGTTGGCCCCGTCAATCTGTGCCGCTTCGTAGAATGTGTCGGGAATCATCTCTAACCCTGCTAGGAAAAGGACAATTTGAAACCCTACCCCATGCCAGATGATCATCGCGAGAATCGAAAACAGTGCCGTATCTGGGTTGCGCAAGAATTGAATCTGTTCGAAGCCTAGATCCAGGAGAATGCGGTTAAAGATTCCGATATGGGGCTGATACATAAAACGCCAGACCCAGGCGACCGCTACAACCGATGTAACATAGGGAACGAAATACAAAGCTCTAAAAAACGGCACCAACCGCTTGATATTGTACAGCATGAGGGCAATACCCAGCCCAATGATTATCTGGAGAGGGACGCCCACAAGCGCATAGGTAAAGGTATTTTTCAGTGCAATCCAAAACACTTCGTCGGCAAAAATATCTCGGTAATTCTGCAGTCCTACGAATGGCCGCTCTGCTGCCAGCATGGACCAGTTTCTCAACGAGATATTAAAGGCATACAAGGCTGGGTAAAACCTGATGAAAGCGAAAAACAGCAGGGGTATACCCATAAATGCAAATGCCCATCGTTCCTGCTGCTGCCTTAGAGTCAAACGCTTTTGTCGCCTCAGCATGACGTCCCTCCTCAAGAGGTTGGGGGAGAAATCTCCCCCAACCCATTACTACTCTTATAGAGAGTTAAAATACTCGTCGCGCACCTTCTGCAGATCCTCAACAAGTTGATCGAGGGTATCCTTAACTGGTGCGTTGAGCAGGAGAACTTTGTCAACCGCATCAATGATCAGCTCCCGCTCCTTCTGCTCATCCACGAAGAATGTGGCATGGGAGTACTCAAGCCCACGGACAAAAGGCCCGTATACAGGGTCGTTTCGCAGTTCCGGATCTTGTGCCAGTTCGCGGCTTGCTGGGAGTTCGCCAACGCGCTCAAGCCATACACGCTGCACTTCATCACTGGTAATAAACTCAAGGAACTTTGCGGCGGCCTCGAGCTTCTCACCAGTCGCATTGCGGGTAATTGCATGAGCCCAGAAGGAACCAAAGTTGGCCTTCTCGCCACCGATTTCCTTAACTGGTAGTTCTGCTACAGCCCAGTTTAAGTTGGGGTTAGCCGAGATGGTACCAATTCCAAAGGAGCCATCTACAATCATCGATGCTCTGCCAGCTAGGAAGGTATCACGATACAGACCGCGGCCCTCTTCTTCGCCTACACCGTACTTCCGAGACCAGTCGATCCACCATTCCATTACTTCGTAAGCGGCAGGGTCACTGTTCATGGTTACAGTGCGGTTGTCTTCGCTCAGAGGTGCTACACCCCACTGCCGCAGCAGTACTTCACGAAAGAGATGCCAATCCTGGCCAGTAACGTTCCAGCCATAGCCGGACCGGACAAGGGCTCCTCGATCGGTACGGCGAGTCAGCTTAATGGCCATCTCGAGGAGTTCATCCCATGTCGCGGGAGGCCCATCGAACCCTTCTTCTTTAAAGTGATCAACGTTGTAGAAGAGGGCCAAGCTGCGTACCGCAGTAGGCAGTGCCCAGTACCGGCCATCCACCTTCACAGCGTTAACCATAGGAATAAACCGGTTCTCGATTTCTTCTACAGAGAAGTACTCCTCAGGCAGAGGCTGTAGAAAGCCTTCCTTAAGGTACATGGGCAGCCAGCCATAGAAGATGTTCAGCACATCTGGCCCTTGGCCAGCGGCTACCGCTGCTGCAACTTGCTCATTAAAGGAGTCATACGGGAATGTGATGTGTTCTACCTTGATTCCAGGATTTTGCTCTTCAAAGACCTTAATCAGCTCATCAATAAGTTTGACCTTAGACTCATAGTAATACTGCCAGTATTCAATTGTCACTTGTGCCAACGATGGCGCTGCAAAGGCAAGCACCATGAGTACCGCTAAGGATAAAGCGAAAATCCGATTCTTCACAGCAAATCCCCCTTTTGTGATAATTTTAGCCAGAAAAACAGGTTGCTTGTATTTTCACCCCTTTCAATCAGAAGATCGATGTCAGTAAACTTCAGAAAAATGGATTGAGGTTTCCCCCAAACCGAGCACCCCAGAGACCGCTCCTAGAATTGCGCCGTCTTCTTGCAGTTCAGACAGCTCTATCTGTGGAGCATAGGGGCTGAGTTTCTCTACGATTTCCCGGATCGGTACGATCAGCTGGTTCCCCGCTCTGGATAGCCCGCCACCCAGCACAACCCTTTCCACATCTAATAGCGAAGCTAGATTGGCCACCAGGATCCCTAAGTAGGTTGTGGTCTGCTTGACCAGTTCCTGACAATACGCATCATCCAGGAGGGCAGCCTCAAAGACTTCTTTGGCGGTAATCCGAGACAAATCTCCTGCCACCAGTTCTCTTAGTTTGGGCCCCTTCTCTGGATCTCCAGTTAACTCTTGAATAGCTTGACGGGCAATACCGGGCCCCGCAGCAATCGATTCGAGGGCGCCAAATCCAGTAGATTTTTCGATGGGCCCTAATGCACCGAGCAGCCAGTATCCCACTTCTCCAGCCGCGTTGTTCGAGCCTTGGTATACGTGACCGTTGAGGACCAACCCGACCCCAATACCTGTACCAATGGTGATAGCAGCACCGTTTTCAACTCCCCTGAGGGCACCGCGCCACAGCTCACCACGGGCAAAGCAGTTCACATCGTTGTCAGCAAAGAACGGTACACCAAAGCGTTCTGTAATGATTTTGCCGATGTCTAGGCTTTCCCAGCCAACTCCGGGAGCGTGACTCACCTTCTGCCCCTTCGAATCAGTTACACCCGGGATACCCAAGCCTATACCGCGCAGACCCGCTGGTGGCATATCAGAGAGTTGAATCAAGCTGTCAATCAGCTCAATCAGAATGGCGATAGACCTCTCGCCCATCGCCGAAGCGCGATTCTCCCTGTGAAGGATATTGCCTGCAAGGTCGACAACGGCACCTGCCATGGTGGTCCCCCCCACATCGACACCAATGAGAAACCCCGCCTTAGCATTAAACTGCAAAAGGCGTGGCGGCCTGCCCCCTGTTGATGCAGCGGTTCCGACCTCTTTGACGATCCCGTCTTCCAACAGAGGAGCAAGAAGTGCCGATACTGCAGGATGGCTCAAGTTGGTCAACTTAGCCAATTCGGTCCGGGAAATGGGCCCCCGTTCTTGAATGATCTGCAGTATGAGCGAAGTATTCATCTTTTGCATCAATTTAGCGCTGCCCTTGAGAAATCTGTCAGTCACATGCTCCACCTGTTCCTGATAATAGTTGTAAAACCAAGCCTCGTTAGAAAAGAAATCTTTTTTATTTCACTTAAAAAAGATTACGATATATATTTCCACTTTAATTTCACTTCTCCTTCTATTACACAAGAATTTCTTGAACTTTTTTGCTAGATAATTGCCCCGCTAAAACACGTGTGGGCGCACAGCAACGTGGTTGTCGATGTGTGTTTGTGGTCACCAACACACGTACACCTAGTTAACAAGATTTGCACATTCATGAAGTCTGGTTTGAGCATAGTGCTATGGCGCCGCAAGCGCTTTTTTATTTGGCTTACATAACTCTCTGCAGATAGAAGCGTCCCGGGTCATCCTTGCGGGTTGTTTTTGTTCCTTAAAAAACTAACTGCCGCGCCAAACAGAAAGGCTGTTGGCCTATAGACCAACAGCCGCGTCTTCACTATATAGCCAACCTCAATCCCAAATCCTCCGCATAGGCTAATGCTTCGCTGAACTCATTTCTGGTCAGCCTGCGGTTTAGTTCTGGGTAGTTGAATGCTTTATAACTAGGGTAATACTGATCCATAAGATTGACCAGTGTATCAGGGGAGAGTTCCCTTGCTATGAAATCTAATATAGCCTTTGCTTCTTCTA
>CALKAR010000060.1 GCA_937988745.1 uncultured Peptococcaceae bacterium | reverse complement strand
CTGCCCATTGTAAACCATGATGTGCTGGGTCCAGATGTATTTGTGACCGAGTATGCCGATGGTACCAAGATATATGTAAACTACACAGCTGAAGCAGTATTTGCCGATGGTGTGCTGATTCCTGGAGAAGATTACGTGGTTATTAAGTAGAGGGGGTGGGGCCATGCGTGTGCAGCGTAAACGCTCTTATCTGACTTTTAGTCAAATGCAAAAAATTGGCGGTTTTTTGTTCACACTGCCTTTTGTGATGGGGTTCATCCTCTTCTTTGCATATCCATTCATACAAGCGGTCATTCTCAGCTTCAATGAACTGGTGCTGACCAGCGAGACTTTCGAACTGCAGTGGCGGGGCTTGTACAATTACGGCTATGCTCTGCAAGTGCATCCGGAGTTTTCGCGAGTATTTACGGAAGTCCTGGTGAAGCTGGCTACTGAGCTGCCGTTGATTCTCGGGTTCAGTTTCTTTGCAGCGACGATTCTCAATCAGAATTTTAGAGGCCGGGCCCTGGTGCGGATGCTTTTCTTCCTGCCAGTGATCCTAGGTTCTGGAGTAGTCATGAAGCTGGAGATGAATGACTATTCTCAGATTATGCTGGATGCCATCCGTCAGAGTTCCTCAGTCTTCCAAGGCGATGCTCTGCAGGCTATGTTTGAATCGGCACGCCTGCCTGATGGAATGGTTGAATACATCGTGAATGCTATCGAAAGCCTTCCGGCAGTGATTAGGGCCTCAGGCGTACAGATTCTGATCTTCCTGGCTGGTCTGCAGTCTATACCCAGAGAGGTTTATGAAGCAGCGAATGTAGAAGGCGCTACCCCCTGGGAGCAGTTTTGGCTGATTACTTTTCCCATGCTGACACCGTTGATACTAACCAATACAGTCTACACCATCGTTGATTCGTTCACAGCGATGAACAACGAGTTAGTGCTCTTGATACGAGAAACCATGCTGCGAGGTGCTGGATACGGTGTGAGTATGGCCATGGCGATGCTGTATTTTGCTGCCATATCCATCATCTTAATTATCGTCTTTGTACTCTTGTCGAGACGAGTCTTCTACCAAGTGTGATCGGTGAAGGGGGGAGTAATCGTGTCTATTGCGATGCGAGAAAGATTAAAAAAGATGTTCTATTCTCTGCTTCGTACAGTGCTTTTAATTGGGATCTGTTATGTTATTCTGCTGCCCATTATTCATCGATTGTCCACAGCCTTGATGAGCATCGAGGACTTGTATGATCAATCGGTGCGGTGGATTCCTCGTAACCCCACCCTGCGCAATTTCCGCTTGGTCTGGGAACACATGGATTATGTGCGTTCCTTAGGCAAGACGTTTTTCCTATCCTCCTTTACTAGCGCCCTAAACTTAGCTGCTTGCGCTATGGTGGGCTATGGTTTAGCACGTTTTAGGTTTCCCGGCAGCGGTATCATCTTTGGTTTAGCCATCTTTACTCTAGTCGTTCCTCCTCAATTGATCATGGTGCCCATGTATCTTAACTTCAGGTTCTTTGATCTATTGGGGCTGTTGCGAAAACCTATAAACCTTATTGGTACCTACTGGCCCTTTGCTTTGATGTCAGGGACAGCTACCGGTTTTCGATGTGGGCTTTATATCTTTATCATGCGGCAGTTCTTTAAAGGTATGCCTAAAGCCCTAGAGGAAGCGGCCTACATCGATGGTGCAGGTCTCTTTACCACGTTTATTCGGGTAATGCTGCCCGGTGCGGTGCCAGGCTTGGTGGTAACCTTCTTGTTCTCCTTTGTTTGGCAGTGGAATGACTACCTCTACGTAACCCAATTCATGCCGGGCCAGAACTTCCTGCCTCAAGCTTTAGAAGGAGCAGCGAATAAAGTTGCCCGGGCGATTGACGAAGCGGATGCCTTGGCATCGACAAGTGGTTTCTTAGATGACCACTTTTATTCGCTGATTAATAATGCGGGTATGCTCTTGGTTATCGTCCCGCTTCTGATCCTCTATTTGTTCTTACAGCGTTACTTCGTCGAAAGTATCGAGCGGACAGGAATTGTGGGCTAGGAGGTATGCGGTGATGAAGAGGGCTGTTTCCATTCTTTTTGTGACTTTATTGCTGCTTACTGCTTCTTTACCAATAAGAGCGGAGGATGTGCCAATGCTGAAAGATGTCTATGCCGATTATTTTAGGATCGGATTTGCAGCGAACTCGACGTTTTGGCTTGATGAACATCTTTTGGGACATTTCAACTCAGTGACTTCGGAAAACAACATGAAATGGGAGGCCCTTCAGCCTCGCCCAGGTGTATTTCGGTTTGTGGGCGCTGATGCCCTGGTAGACTATGCCGAAAGGAATGGAATAGAAGTCATCGGTCATACTCTAGTTTGGCACAGCCAGACTCCAGACTGGGTCTTTGAAGATGAAAAGGGCAACCCCCTTTCTCGTGAAGAACTCTTAGAACGTATGGAAAACCACATTAAGACCGTAGTGGGCCGCTATAAAGGCCGCATTAAGGGCTGGGATGTGGTTAACGAGGCTGTAGAATACAATTCAGAAACGGGTAAGTGGGAGCTGCGGGATTCAAAATGGCGTCAGATCATTGGCGACGACTTCATCGAGTATGCCTTCCGTTTTGCCCACGAAGCCGATCCTGATGCTGAACTATACTACAATGATTACAACAGCACTGATCCAGGTAAACGAGATGCGATTTATAACTTGGTGAAAGGCCTGCTTGATAAGGGATTGCGAGTTGATGGCATCGGAATGCAGGGACACTGGGAGATTGACTCGCCTTCTGAAACTCGCATCAGAGAGGCAATCGAAAAGTACTCCTCCTTGGGAGTGAAGGTGCATATTACAGAACTAGATCTGAGCGTGTACTCTTGGAACGACCGTGCAAACCGCTATGCAGATGGGCTGCCTGAAGAAGTAGCTGCGCGTCAAGCGGAGCGATACTCTACAATTTTCAGGATCTTCAAGGAGTATGCTCCTGTAATTGAACGGGTTACGTTTTGGGGTGTGCGGGACAGCAATAGTTGGAAAAACAACTTCCCTGTTCCGGGCCGGAAAGACTATCCACTTCTCTTCGATAAAGATGGACAGCCTAAGCCTGCTTTTTGGGCAGTGTTAGATCCAGCGAGACCCTGGCAGGAAGTTCGAGATGAGTATGGATATGGGCCGACAGGGCCACGGTGGCGAAATGCGGCGCTGAATAGACCTGTTTCTGCAAATGCGGCCGAAGATAGGGCAGACCGTGCAGTCGATGGACTTGATAACACCAGCTGGCAGCCTGATGGTGAACCGCCCTTCTACTTGACGGTTGATTTGGGAGAATCAATCACAGTTGAGCGCTGGGTTGTGAAGAACACCGGAGCAGGTATAAGGGGTAAAGCGCTTCCCGGTGATGAACTTTTCAACGCCCGTGCTTACAAATTACAGGTAAGCCCAGATGGGCAGTCTTGGACAGACGTTGATGAGGTGAAGGATAATACGGCCAATGTTACAGACCGCATGATAAAGCCGGTCGAGGCACAACATGTGCGTCTTGTGATTTTGGAACCGACTTCGATCCCAGGGAATAACCGCACTAGTATTGTCGAATTCGCCGTGTATACCAAGGAGTGAGGGGACTATGAGGTATCGCAGGCTGGTATGGTTTGTCGGGCTGCTCTTGTTGTTAGTTAGTGCTTCAGCTGCAGCACAGACTAGTGTGCTTTATGAGCGACGTATTACGTACCGGGATTATCTATCAGAATATCAAGGAGCACCCCGGCCACAGGTGGAGATCGTTATTCCGGCTGTACAGTTCCGCGCTGCGGCAAATAAATTCCATGTATTAACAGATTATGATGGTTATGAAGGACGGGTTCTCTGGACTGATGAACGTGGGTACATCGAATGGGAAGTGGACGTACCCCAGGCAGGACTCTATAACGTAGAGATTACATATTATCCTGCTGAAGGACGGGGAACAACCATTGAACGGGAAATACAGATCAACGGAGAGACTCTATTCGAAGGTGCAGATTATCTGCGTTTCCATCGCACTTTTGGTGATGCGGGACCGTCCTTGTTTGATACCGCCGGCAACGAGATTCGCCCTCAGCAGATTGAAAAGCCGCAGTGGCGTACGGTATTTCTAACTGATACCTTAGGATATGAACTGAAGCCTTACCAGTTTTATTTTAAAGAAGGAAAAAACACCATTCGCCTGATCTCTTTAGCGGAACCGATGATCATTGCTCAGCTTCGCCTCTGCCAGGCTGAAGAACCTCTGCCATATAATCAGGCGATGGCAGGCATTAGTCTGTCTCAGGTACCTAACATCGATGTGTTTATCAAAATCCAAGCTGAGGACAGCACATTGCGTTCTAGTCCCTCCTTGTTTGCGGTGCACGATCAGGGTGATCCGACCACCGAGCCTTATGATCCAGCGAAGATTCGTTTGAACTCGATTGGCGGTCACCGTTGGCAGGAAACGGGCGATTGGATTGTCTGGGAATTCGAAGTCCCTGAAGATGGTTATTATGAAATTGCTCTTAAAGCAAAGCAGAATCTTAATAGGGGAGTCTTTAGCAACCGCCGCATCATGATCGATGGGCGAGTCCCCTACGCGGAACTAGAGGCTGTACCATTCAATTTCAGCGCTCGTTATGATCTGAAACGTTTGGGAGAAGATACCCACGATTCACCGTTCTTGTTCTACTTAACCAAGGGTAAGCATGAACTGATGATGGAAGCGGTTTTGGGTGAATGGGGCCCCTTAATCAACAAGACAGAAGAATCGCTCTATGAGCTCAACACCCTGTACCGCAACATAATCATGATTACCTCTGTCAATCCTGACCCAATGCGCAGTTACCAGCTCGAGCAGCGCGTGCCAGACCTCTTAGCTCGGCTTGGTAACCAGGCCGAGGAGCTTAGAAAGATCGCCAGTGAGCTAGAGCGCATTACAGGGGATCGCGGCGGACAGACTGCCACACTTTTAGACATCGCGCGGATGCTGGATAGAATGGTAAAGCGCCCTGATTCCATTCCCAATCTTCTTCAAGAATATCGTGATGCCATCGGTAATCTTGGGACATGGATTATGAATGCGCGCAAGCAGCCGCTCCAGATTGACTACATTATCGTAGCTTCACCAGGACAGAAAATGCCTCGAGTTCAGCCGAGGTTCTGGGAAGTTGTACTGCATGAGCTTCGTGCTTTCATTGCCTCATTCGTCCATGATTACACCAGCATCCACAGTGTGTCTGAATTAGAAGATACTCGGCCAACGACTGATGAAAACACAATTAAGGTCTGGATAGGCTTAGGACGTGACCAGGCACAGATCTTAAAACAGATGATTGAAGACACGTTTACTCCGGAAACTGGCATTAGAGTCGACTTAGAATTGGTTACTGCCATGGAACAGCTCTTGGTTCCATCGACAATTGCCGGAACCAATCCTGATGTAGCGATCGGGGCAGCCAATATGGATCTAGCTTTCCGTGGCGCGGTTGTCGATTTGACTCAATTCCCAGATTTCCCAGAAGTAGCTCAGCGCTTTAAGAAGTCAGCACTCTTAGCATTCCGGTTTAGAGACAAGGTTTTTGCCCTGCCCGAAATGCAGAGCTTCCCGATGCTTTTCTACAGAAAGGACATTCTGTCTGAGCTGGGTTTAGAAGTACCGCAGACATGGGACGATGTATATCGGATTCTGCCCGAACTGCAGAACCATCACCTTGAATTCGGGATTTATCCGAGCATCTATACTTACATTCAGTTCCTTTATCAAAAAGGTGTCGCTTTATACCAAGAAGATGTGATCGCAGCTAACTTGGAGGCCGAGGCTGCAATTGCTACTTTTGAAGAAATGACTAATCTCTACACCCAATCAGGGCTGCCTCTCCAATACAACTTTATCAACCGCTTCCGGATGGGCGAAATGCCGCTGGCTATTGCTAACTACGGTGACTATAACACGCTGACCATTTTTGCTCCAGAGCTTAGGGGTCAGTGGGGCATGGCGCCGATTCCGGGTGTACGGCAGCCTGATGGTACGATCAACCGCACAGTACCAGTGGCTCAAGATGCGCTTGTGATCCGGACCGATGCAACGGGAACTGTAATGATGCCCAGCGGTACAACAGGCTCTATTATCCTGGCTAAATCGACAAAACAGGATAAGGCTTGGGAGTTTCTGAAGTGGTGGACTCGCACAGATACTCAAGTCCGTTTTGGACGAGAACTAGAGGCGCTGATTGGACCTGCAGCTCGCTATGCCACTGCAAACGTAGAAGCAATGCAGCAGCTGCCTTGGCGTGTAGAAGAACGGGAACAGCTGATGGCTCAGTGGGATTGGGTGGAAGGTATTCCACCGGTCCTGGGCGGTTACTATGTGACTCGCCAGTTTGACTGGCTGTTTAGAGCTGTGGTACTCCATAACGAACCGATCCGGGAGTCGGTCTTAGATTACAGCAGGGAGATTAATCGAGAGATGGCTCGTAAGCGAGCAGAATTCGAACTAGAGACCGACTTAGAAGAAGTGGATGATAAATGGAAAGAGATGTATTGGGATCACTATACCCACGTCTATCGGCTTGATTGGGAGCCGCAGGAAATTGATCCTGAGTATCGCGCCATATTGGAGCGCCTAGGACTGCTTCTGGAGGAGGAAGGGGCATGAACCTATCACAACTCTGGTCAGACATGAAGGCCAACCGCACATCCTACGTATTCGTAGCACCCTTTATGGTCATCTTTACGATCTTTGTCATCGTCCCGATTTTGGTTTCCATTGGCCTCAGCTTTACCTATTTCAATATGGTGCAGCCTCCCCGCTGGGTAGGCTGGCAGAACTACTTGACGCTTTTTCTTGAAGACGAGATTTTCCTCATCGCGGTAAAGAACACTCTATTGTTTGCGGCAATTACCGGTCCGATAAGTTATTTCATGTGTTTTGTCTTTGCCTGGCTCATCAATGAGCTTAATCCCAAAATCAGAGCAGTTCTGACACTGCTGTTTTATGCTCCTAGTATCTCAGCCAATGCTTACATGATTTGGCTTGTTATTTTCAGCGGGGACGCCTATGGATATATCAACGGTATCCTCCTGTACTGGGGTATTATCGACAAACCGATACAGTGGTTGGTGGATCCAATATGGATGATGCCCATCGTAATTATGGTAGCCCTGTGGATGAGCCTTGGCGTGAGCTTCCTGACATTTATCGCTGGGCTGCAGGGTATTGATGACATGTACTACGAAGCTGCGGTTATCGATGGAGTTAGAAATCGCTGGCAGGAACTATGGTATATCACCCTGCCGCTGATGAAACCTCATCTGATGTTCGGCGCGATTATCAGCATTACGAACTCCTTTGCTGCCGCAGGCCAGATCCAGGCCCTTACAGGGACAACACCGACGGACTGGGCTACCTGGACGATCATGCAGCACATTAATGACTACGGCTATGTACGTTATGAAATGGGCTACGCATCCGCAATGGCCGTTCTGCTGTTTGTCACAATGGTATTAGTCCAGCGCATCGTACAGCGCCTCTTGGCAAAGCTCGCTTAGCCGCTCAAGGAAGGAGGAGGGAACATGAAATTCAGGATTCGCCGCAGACGACTGGCCCGCTCTACGGGCGGAGACTTGGTCATTTTTGCAGTACTCGGTGCAGGTGCACTATTTATGTCACTGCCCATGATTTATACTATCTGCCAGGCCTTTAAGCCCCTAAACGAGCTGTTTATATTTCCACCTCAGTTCTTTCCACGCCATCCAACGCTGGATAATTTTCGAGACTTGTTTATACTGATGGGCCAGAGTTGGGTACCTGTAACGCGTTATTTATTCAACTCTTTATTGATCGTTGGTTTAGGAACGGCGGGCAATGTGCTCCTCGGGTCGCTCTGTGCGTATGCTTTGGCAAAGCATAACTTCCCTGGGAAACGGCTTATCAACAACCTGATCCTGTTTTCATTGATGTTTGCAGGATCGGTACTGCTGATTCCACACTACTTAACGATGTCGTTTCTTGGCTGGATCAACACTTACGCAGCGATTGTTGTCCCGGCTTGGGGAGCGACACTGGGTGTGTTCTTGATGCGCAATTTCATTGAGCATATGGTGCATGATACTCTCCTCGAGGCGGCCCGCATTGACGGTGCCAGCGAGTTTTACTGTTACTGGCGGGTTGTCATGCCTATCGTGCGACCTGCTTGGCTGACCTTAATCATTCTCAGCTTCCAGCAGCTTTGGGGCAACGACGGTTCCCTTTTCCTCTATGCTGAAGAGTTAAAACCATTACCCTACGCGCTCAACCAAATCATCGGTGGCGGCGTTGGGCGGGCAGGTGTGGCAGCGGCGGTCTCGGTGATTCTCATGGTTGTCCCAATCACGATTTTCTTAGTCAACCAGAGCCAGATCGTGCAGACCATGGGAACCAGTGGTATTACGGGTGAGTAACAGCCAAGCAAAAAGGGGAATAGGGTAGGGGGAGCGAGGACGCGCCATCCATCCAAGACATGCATATCCTAGCATAGGTTATGTACTGCGTTGGATGGAAGGAGGGAAACCATGAAGTCGACTCCGATCCTGCCTTCGGTAGAGGGAGGGTTTGTGCTGCCTGAGGACGAGTATACTGACGAGCAGTTGGAACAAATCAAACTGCTGGCACGTCTTGTTCATGCTGAAGCGCGCGGTGAGCCTTACATTGGCCAGGTGGCGGTAGCGGCAGTCGCCCTCAATAGACTGAAGCACCCTGATTTCCCCGATACGCTGTGGGGTGTAATATACCAGCCCCGCCAGTTTGAGGTGGTGGCGAACGGTAGTATTAATATGCTTCCTAACAATTTGGCTTATCAGGCAGCTTTAGAAGCCATGGATGGTAATGATCCGACTGATGGTGCACTGTTCTTTTGGAACCCCCGTAAGGTCCCGCCATCGAGCTGGGTATGGACTAGGCCAATTCGCCTGCAGATTGGCGAACATGTATTTGCCTCATAAAAAAAGCCCCCATGAGGGGGCTTTTTTTAGTATGCTTAGAAGATTTCTGCCAGACGCTTGAACATGTTGTAGCGGCGGCGTACGTCTTCTTCTGCTTCCTTAAACAGGGCTTCAGCTGCTTCTGGATCCTGTCTGTACAGGGAGTTGTACCGCACCTGCTGCATGAGGTATTCACGGAACTTGCTGTAATCCGGCTCCTTGGAGTCAAGGGTGAACGGATTCTTGCCTTCCGCTTCTAACCGTGGGTCATAGCGGTACAGTGTCCAGTAACCAGCTTCAACTGCCTGCTTACCATTTTCGACACTCATGCTCATGTCGATACCATGGTTAATGCATGGGGAGTAAGCAATAATCAAGGATGGGCCGTCGTAGCTTTCAGCTTCGATCATGGCCTTGAGAAGCTGGTTGCGGTTGGCACCCATCGATACAGAAGCAACGTAGACATAGCCATAGGACATGGCCATGAGTCCGAGTTCCTTCTTACGGGTGCGCTTTCCAGCACTAGCGAACTTAGCCACGGCACCGGTTGGTGTAGCCTTAGAGGCCTGGCCGCCAGTGTTGGAGTAGACTTCGGTGTCAAGTACCAGTACGTTGACGTCCTCGCCGGATGCTAGTACGTGGTCCAGACCACCATAGCCAATGTCATAGGCCCAGCCGTCGCCACCAATGATCCAGATGGACTTCTTCACCAGGATGTCAGCGTTCTCCTGGAGAGTTTCAAGTACATCTTTCAGATCGCCGGAAGCTTGCTCGATTGCTGCTGGAAGAAGACTTCTAATCTTCGCTGCAGCTTCTCTTGTGGCATCTGCATCATTGATGTTGTCCATCCACAGCTGGAATGCTTCTTTGAGCTCAGCTGGAATGTCTTCATCTAAGAGGCCAGCCATCAGGTTAGCCAGAGTGCTGCGGCGTGCATTTTGAGCCAAGTTCATACCAAAGCCGAACTCAGCGTTGTCCTCAAACAGGGAGTTTGCCCAGCTTGGTCCGTGACCGTTTTCGTTCACAGCATATGGACATACTGGAGCGCTTCCACCGTAGATCGAGGAGCAGCCGGTTGCGTTGGCAATCAGCATGCGGTCGCCAAACAGCTGGGTTGCCAGCTTGATGTAAGCTGTTTCGCCACAACCTGCGCAGGCACCGGAGAACTCAAACAGAGGCTGTTTGAACTGAGTGTTCTTGATGGTGTTTGTCGGGATATTCTCTGCCCGGTTTGGCAGGTTAACTGCGAAGTTCCAGTTGTCGCTCTGGACAATAGCATGGTCCACGAGAGGTTCCATAACAAGGGATTTCTCCTTGGATGGGCAGACTTGGGCACAGTTGCCGCAGCCGGTGCAGTCGAGCACAGAAACCTGGATGCGGTACTTAAGACCCTTCACTTCGCGGCCAACAGCATCGATGGTAACGAATGCTTCTGGAGCATCCTCAAGATCGCTCTCTTCAGCCAAGAAAGGTCTGATGGCAGCATGAGGACATACCATAGCACACTGGTTACACTGGATGCAGTTTTCTGGGATCCACTTCGGTACGTTTACGGCAATACCGCGCTTCTCGTACTGAGTGGTTGCAGTTGGCATGACGCCATCCGGTGTAAAGGCGCTTACTGGCAGTTCGTCGCCCTTCAGAGCTGCGATCGGACGAACCACATTCTTGACAAAATCTGGTTCATCGGCAGTTTCTACGGCAGCTGCAGCTTCGGATGCGTTAGCCCATTCGGCAGGATAGTTGATTTCCTGCAGATCGGAGAGACCGCGATCTACGGCAGCGTAGTTCATCTGTACGACTTTTTCGCCTCTGTGGCCGTAGCTTCTCTGGATAGCTTCTTTAATAAACTGCACAGCATCGTCTACGGGGATCACGTTAGCGATCTTAAAGAATGCTGCCTGCAGAATAGTGTTGATACGGTGGCCTAATCCAATCTCTGCAGCAATTTTGACTGCGTCGATATTGTAGAAGCGCAGCTTTTTCTCTGCGATGGTGCGCTTCAGAGATGCGGGCAGTTGAGTTTCCATTTCCTCAAGAGTCCATGGGGAGTTGAGGAGGAATACGCCGCCTTCCTTGATACCATCGAGCATGTCGTACTTAGTTACATAAGATGGGTTGTGGCAGGCCACAAGATTTGGTTTATCCACTTTGTAAGGAGCCTTAATGGGCGTATTTCCAAAGCGGAGGTGAGAAATGGTGATACCACCGGACTTCTTGGAGTCATACTCGAAGTAACCTTGAGCGAACATGTCGGTGTGGTCACCGATGATCTTAATGCTGTTCTTGTTGGCGCTGACAGTACCGTCGGAGCCTAAGCCATAGAACTTGCAGGAGATCAGGCCTTCAGTAGCCACTTCGAAGCTGTGATCCACTTCGAGCGAAGTATGGGTCACGTCATCGATGATTCCCACAGTGAAGTGGTTCTTCGGAGTATCGGTGGCCAGATTGTCAAATACGGCCTTAACCATTGCAGGAGTAAACTCCTTGGAGCTCAAGCCGTAGCGGCCGCCAACAACGAGGATATCAGAACGGCCGTTCTCAGCCAGAACAGTTTGTACATCCTGATAGAGAGGCTCACCGAGTGCGCCTGGTTCCTTAGTCCGGTCCAGGACAGCGATTCTCTTGACACTTTCAGGCAGTACCGCCAGGAAGTGTTCGGCCGAGAATGGACGATAGAGGCGGACCTTAATCAGACCAAGTTTTTCACCGCGTTCGTTGAGGTAGTTGACTGTTTCTTCAACAGCCTCACCACCAGAGCCCATAATAACGATGACACGGTCAGCATCTGGTGCGCCGTAGTAATCAAACGGCTTGTAGTAGCGGCCAGTCAGCTCGCCGACCTGATTCATAATTTCTTCTACGATGCCTGGGATTGCGTTGTAGTATGGGTTCGCAGCTTCACGGCCTTGGAAGTAAATATCAGGGTTCTGAGCTGTACCGCGTAGTTCAGGATGTTCGGGGTTCATTGCCCGAGCTCTGAACTCGGCGAGTGCCTTCTTGTCTACGAGTTTCTCGATATCTTCGTAGTCAATGACATCGATCTTTTGAATCTCGTGAGAGGTCCGGAAACCATCGAAGAAATGCAGGAAGGGTACCCGCCCTTTGAGAGCAGCCAGGTGTGCTACTAAAGCCAGGTCCATAACTTCCTGTACAGAACCGGATGCCAGCATAGCAAAGCCAGTCTGGCGGGCTGCCATTACGTCAGAATGGTCACCGAAGATAGACAGAGCATGTGCCGCGATGGAGCGAGCAGAAACATGGAAAACTGCGGGCAGCAGTTCGCCAGAGATTTTATACATGTTCGGGATCATCAAAAGAAGACCCTGGGATGCAGTAAAGGTAGTGGTAAGAGCACCAGCCACCAGCGAACCGTGTACTGCACCGGCAGCGCCTGCTTCAGACTGCATTTCGGCAATCTTTACTACCTGCCCAAAGATGTTCTTCCGACCACGGGTAGCCCATTCGTCACAGATTTCGCCCATGGTTGAAGATGGCGTAATCGGGTAAATCGCTGCTGCATCACTCAAAGCATAAGCAATATGCGCCGCAGCGGTATTACCGTCAATGGTCATCTTGCGCATAGATACACTACTCCTCCTTGCAGAATATATTGAGATGAGGCCTGGATGGCACAAGAACTCTTTGTGAGACTCCTAACACATTAGTACTGATTATCCAGGATTTTATGTGTAGGTGTTCACAAAGACAGAGTGCGACAAAATCCTCGCTTGTCCTTTCGCCAAAAAGGCGCTGATCCCTTCCCATTATATACATTAATTAGATTACAGGTCAAATTTATCCAAGCAGCGTCACAGCACCGTCAGAGATACGAAATTCGCAGAAAAAAGCCTCGCT
>CALKAR010000059.1 GCA_937988745.1 uncultured Peptococcaceae bacterium | reverse complement strand
CACCTAGATTGACTAAGGATGTGGAATTATCGTCTGACATTATTTACACCTAACGCCGCCAACACGCGCAGCTTTGTAGTGAAGGCGAAGCCGTAGCGGAAAAGCTGTCGCTGTGCTTGGTTTTGTTATGCAGCATGGCTGGCTAACTCCTCCTGTATGCCAGTTAAAAAGTTTAGAGAAGACTCAATAAAACCTTTCAAAGGTTTTTCATTTCGCATTCGTAGGTAGATTGCCTCGGAGCTATGCCAGATATCATGCTCTATAACTTTCCTATACCCTCTGACCTTATCTTTACTGGGCTTCAGTTCTCGGTTGAGGCGACAGCCAGAATGCACCAATGCATTTCTGATTGCCTTGTACTCCAGAATGTCGCCCCATAAAGCTAAGTCGCTGCTTGCAGACTTAAGACCAAACACTAATGAAATATACTTCCTCAAGGTATCAATCTCACCATTTCCCTTCATATCCTGTGGCTTAATTAGAGGGGTGGTGCCCTTGTATAAGATTTCGACCATTCTGTGTAAGTGATTCTCAAACATTGAAAATATGGAGATATACAATGAATGAAGCAGCAAGTAATCAAAGTGGTGCTTGTAGTGGAAATACTCCTCTAGCCATTCATCTCGTATAGATCCAATTTCATCTACCGGCCTTCCCGTGTTATTGGCGCTCCACTCCTCTATCTCTCGATCCAACTGAATCACCTTCGCCTCTCGAATCGCAGCGGTATCTTCATGAATGGATATTAGAGATTCAACATTCTTCCGATAGATCTCGAACGATAAGCCAATATCTTTGAGCATGGCTTTATTAATTGGCTGCACGGTGTACCTCAGACTGCATAACACCAGAATTAAGCCGTGCCGCGAAGCGGCATCGGCTTGAATGAATTGTTAGGGCTCATCCGGTAAACGCCGACGACCCAATAGTCAGCGCGCCGAAAAATAGCTTTTTGACGAGCTCACCCACTGTCGCGTGAGCCCCGTCGTTGAGCGCGTCCGATAATTGCTCCGCAATGGGGCGGCGCTCAGCTGCTTCATTCACCACCGCAGGGACTGCCCCAAGCAGGGTGAAGCCTTTGAGAGTTAGCACCGATTCCGGGAACACTGTCTCTGGTTGCTCCAGATAACGTTGATCTGGACGACACTCTACGAACCCTTCTTTGGCCAGGAAGTTCATTGCACCAACAGAGTCCTGAGTAAGCACCCGGAACTGCTCTTCTTCTGGGCTTTCAAGGAGATTGCCCACCTCCTGACCGATCGCTTGAACGTCGAGTAAAACGGGGTTCGGGAACTCCCGATAGAGACGATCGAGGATCCGGGCGGTGAGCTCTTGGAAGATCTGGATGTTGCGAGGTTCCGTCATGATGAGCCCTAACGCTTGAGCTCAGCCGACCGAAACCGCGTAGCGGTTTTAGTTCGGCTGCAGCGAATTGTTATGTGACTACACGATTTCATACCAAGGCAAACCTTGCCATCCATCAGGATGACTAATTGCGCAATTGATTTTATTACCTTTGATTTCGAACCATGGAAGTCCTGACCAACCCTTAGGGTGGCTCACCGTTGGATATATCTTATCTCCCTTGATTTCATACCACGGAAGCCCGCTCCAACCATCCGGGTGAGAAACCGTAGGATAGATCTTGTTGTCCCTGATCTCATACCACGGAAGTCCGTGAAAGCCATCTGGATGGCTGACTGTTGTTCTGATTTTGGCCATAAGCTAAAACTCCCTGCTCGTTTAGGGCACATAACGCTTGAGTTAAGCCGCGCCGCGAAGCGGCGTCGGCTTGAACGAATTGTT
>CALKAR010000058.1 GCA_937988745.1 uncultured Peptococcaceae bacterium | reverse complement strand
GGGGGCTTTTTTGTTTTGAAGACAAAGTGTGGGAGAGAACATCACCCGATATAAATAGTGTTGGAATAACCGAAAGGTGAGATTGACAAAAAACAGGCAGGAAAAAGCAGGAAGTTAGCGAAGATGGATTATCAAAGCTAAATTTGGAGGTGTTCGATTTGAGAAAGTTCTTTCTTGTCTTCTTTTTAGTATTTTTAACCGGATCGCTAGCGTATGCAAATCCCGCCTATGATGGGAGGATTGAGTCCATTAATCGTTCGTTAAAAAGCAATGAACAGTACGAGTTTCATAGTGCTACGGAGCAGGAAGCGTTTATGTGGCGTCTTGAAGTAGAAGGTTTGGGCTACGGTCGGGATAAGGCTAATTTTGAAAGGGTTAGAAAATTGATAGACGATATTGGCGACAAGTCATTCACATATCAAGGAACGGTCTATAATAAAGAAAGTCTTCAAGCCCTGCTGCTTCGGTATTATCCCAGCTATACCTATGGTGATCCATTGGGTTTTCTACTTGAACAGTACGAATGGTTTAAAGTGGGCGTTACAGAGAAAAGGAAACAAGTATATTGGCTTATGGAATACCTTGATTACATTGGGTGGCTTTCCCGAGATGGTAATGCGGTGAACTCCTTGACAGGGGAGTACAGATATATGGTAAATGAAATCCTAAGCCAAGTAATGGCTTTTGCGGAGGATAAAGAAGTATATGACTACGATCTCGTATATATGCCCGATTATATAATAATATGGGCTGATGTCGAAAGCTATCTTAATAAAATAGATAGTTTTCTGTATTATTGGGCGGAGTTTATGACCGACGATGAAAAGGAATTAATGTTAAACTGGCTTATTCCAACCTTTGCCGAACATGATGTTTCGGTTAAAATCTACCACAAATTAACCAAATAGAACGACCCAACCATGTTTTGGTATAGTGTGCAATAAACTCCTGATAAACGATAATGATAATTCTCTAGCACTTAGAAATCATTTCGATTGTATAGCCACTTTAGCGCCTTCACATGTAAAAACCTGTGGGGGCTTTTTTGATACCCAAAAGGAGGTGGTCCAGTGTCTTGGAAACCTAAAAGGCCTTGTTCGCATCCTGGCTGTCCCGAGCTTACAGAGTAAGCGTTAAAGAGGGCGTACCTTGACAATGTCCTCCTGGCCAATGAGTTGAGAAACCACATAGGCCATAGACGTTAACCGCTCCATTGGTGTCACGGTAGTTGGAGAAGAAAAGACCTCTACCTTGGGGTGGTAGAGGTCGTAGTAAATCATTTGCTGGGTATGCGGCAGTTATCCGGCAGAGATTCTGACCAGGGGAGGAACTCGTCAAGAGCCTTCGTGGTTGCATTGGGGAGCTCTGTGAACAGGTATGTCAGGTACTCGAAGGGCTTGAGACCGTTCTCCTTGGCCGACTCGACGATGCTGTAGGTTGTGGCACTTGCCTTGGCTCCCCGAGGAGTGATGCAGAACAGGAAGTTCTTCCTTCCGATGACAAACGGCTTGATGGACCGCTCTGAGCGGTTGTTGCTTAGCTCTAGCCGACCGTCCAAGAGGAAGTTGTTCAGTTCCTTCCAGTGGTTAAGGCAGTACTCCACAGCCTTGCCTAAATGGCTTTGCTTGACACATTCCTCGCGGGTCTTTTCAAGCCATGCCAAAAAAGCGTCCAGCACAGGTTTGCTGCGCAGAAGCCGCCGCGCATAGCGCTCCTTAGGATCGACATCCTCAAGAGCATTCTCGATGTCAAACAGATCGTTGCAGAACTTAAGGCCCTCTGCTGCTTGGGGAGCTTTGGACCTTTTGCCTGCAGCTTTGATGGCTTCATCAAAGCCCCTTCTAGCATGGGCCCAGCAGCCAACCCTGGTCACATCGGGGATACCATTGTAACCTCCATAGGCATCTGTGACCAGGTAACCCTTAAACCCTTTCAGGAACTCTTTCGGGTGTTCCCCAGAACGGGTGGGCTGGTACTCGAAAAGCACGATCCCAGGCCCATAACGTCCTGAACGATACAGCCACATGTATGACTGGGATTCAGCTTTTTTGCCGTCCTCCTGGAGAACCTGGAGAGTGGTTTCATCGGCAAATATGATGTCCTGGCTCAAAAGTACTTGCTTCATGCGGTCATAGATGGGCTGCAACCAGTGCTGGGCGGCCATGATCCAGTTAGCCATGTTCTGCCGGGACACCTTTACGCCTCTTCGCTCCCACTGTTTCTCCTGACGGTAGAGGGGAACGGCCATAACGTACTTCTCTTCAATGACATGTGCTACTGCAGAAGGAGAAGCAATACTGCCCGGGAAAGCCCGGTTTGGTTTCGGTGCTTTGACCACAACGGGAGCCGTGCCATCTCCGTGATTCTCGCAGTGGCGGCAGGCGTAAACATACTGCACATGCTTAGTGACGGAAAACTGGGCCGGCACCACAACCAGCTCTTTGGTAACCTCTTGGCCGATGATATGCCTTTCATGGCCGCAGGAACAGGTCAGCTTTTCCTCGGGAAGGCGGTATTCAACCACGGTCTCGGGCAGGCCTTCGAGGCTGACACCTTTCTTTTTCTTGCGCTTGGCACGCTGGTGGGCGGGCACCGTGATCAGCTCCGGCTCCGGAGCAAAGGGCTCTGCGTTTGATTCGGCTTCATTGAAAACGTCCTCAAAGAGCTGAAGCTGATCTTTGCTCGTCTTCTCGCTGGATCTGCCAAAGCGCTTGGCAGTCAGCAGGCGCAGTTGAGCCTCGAGGTACTCCAGTTTCTGGAGGGCCTTGGCCAACTCAGCTTCTGCTTTAAGTGCACGTTCTTGCCATGAGTATTCGGTTGAGTCTTGGGTTTTCGGTGTGTCTTCCATGCCCAGTACTTCGCGAAGGATAAGCTGATTCCCTGCTGGGAAAGGGCTCAGGAAGGGGAGAATGCATGTTAAATTACATACTTCGGAAGCTTAACAGCACGCTGGCTAACGGGCTTTAGCGGTGTTCCCTCCAGAAGCTGGCGCAGGTCCTGCCAGGTAACATCTAGAGGGTTAACTTCCTCGCCTACTTGAGGCCATGGCAGGCGTCCCTGTTCCAAACGGAAGTAGTGGAGCCAAAAGCCTCGCTCGGACCATTCCAGGATCTTAACCCTGTTCCGCTGTCGATTGCAGAAGGCGAACAGGCAGGGCTCAAACGGATTGAGCTCGAAATCCAGCTGGACTATGGCGGCCAGGCCGTCCACTGACTTCCTCATGTCGGTGGCTCCCACAGCCAGGTACACCTTTTGCCTAGGATGACCAATTAACATACGTTCAGCAAGGAGCGGATGACTTCCGTTAGAACCTGGGGGTCAAACCCGCGTTGGACCTCGAGGGCCACGTTGCCGATGCGAAGCACGACACCAGAGCCAGTAGGAGCTAGTGAATCCAGTTGTATCCATATGCCGTTTTGCGGCTGGTTAGTTTCAGTCTCAAACTTGCGCAGCCAGTACCAGAGTTGGTTGGGCCGCAGCCCATGTTCTCTGCACCATGCCCTTTGGCTTAGACCGCTGGCGCGGAAATCCTCTATCCTCTCAGCCCACAACTCGCGCAGCTCTTGCCTGGCTTCCTTAGTCACACGAATCAGCTCCTTCCCTCTGATGACTTCATTATCTCATCAGCGGAGAGGAGCTAGAAGGTACGGCTGGTTTGACGCTTACCTTCAATCCATCGGTTCTAAAACATGCCGGATAAATTAGAAAGGGCCAAAGCCCGCTTTGGGCTTTGGCCATCTGTAGCTCTAAAGTCCTTTTTCCAGTTATGAGCTCTACTCCCTGTGTTCCCTGCTCTCGCTCAACAAGCTGAGTTGGAGCATAAGTGGGCTTTCGGCTGGGAGAATCATTGGGGAGATAGCACTCGTCTAGTTACTTCCTCACCCTGATCTCTATAGTCTCGCTCTCCAACCTGGTGGTCACGCCTTTAAGGGTGATGATCCCTTCTTCTTCAGTGGTCTTAACCCAGGTG
>CALKAR010000057.1 GCA_937988745.1 uncultured Peptococcaceae bacterium | reverse complement strand
TGGGCGTCGCTGCGGACGCGGTCGGCCCGCCGGCCGGTTTGCGTCGGGGGGCGGCGGCTGCTGCCACGGTCTCGGCGATGCCACTCTCCTATTAACTGCTCAGTTTGGGCTTTTGAGCGTGAAATATGGCCTAAAAACGGTACTTCAGGGAAACCATTCATGCCTATATGGACATATGGGCATATAGGCATATTCTTTGCTATCTAGAGATATGCTTTCTCGAGACCTTCCTCAATGGAAGAACTTGTTTGCTTGAGCAGTTCGGAAACCAACTGGTCATATTCAAAGGTTGAATCCGGAATGTCACAGTTCGCGTATATCTCGCTGTAGCTCAGAGTGGAGTTCGATAAATAGGAGGCTTTCTCGACGACTTTACGCAAGCGTTCTTCATCACTTGCGTCGATAGATGGAAAATGCCGATGCGGGAGCACAGTGGTGGGGGCCGTAAAAGCAGCGACGGTGCGAAGCGTTGATTCAAGCGCTGTTGGGGAGAAGTCATATGGGACAACCACACGATCGGCTATGGCATCAAGGCTTCGCAGTGTTCCTTCATGGTGCGAATTCGTATCAACAACGACAATTCCGTCAGATCCCATCGATTTCCTTACGGTTTGAATGCTCTTACAGAGCTCAGCTCCGCCTTCCTCTGGGTTATAACCCTCTTCAAATGGATTGTTGGGGAACTCGCGTACTTCAAAGGGCATTCTTAAGCCGTGGGCTTTTTCCATAAGCCGTACACGGCGAGCGGAGTCCCCAAACCAGGTTGCATCTGCAAGGGCTACTTGGTTACCTGCTTGACTAAACGCACGAGACAGCATGACGGAGATAGTCGTTCTAGACATGCCGCCTTTAATGTTTGCAACGATGATGATCATGTTCTTCCCTTTGGCTGAGCGTGGAATCAATGTTCCAAAATGATACTTATAGTCTGTCGACTCTAAGAATGCACTATTTAAACATTAATGAGTGGATAACGATCGGCGTTTGCTGCAGGAAATAGGGGATAGGCTTCGTGCTGCTCGAAAAGAAACAAATCTTTCCCAGGAAGCTCTCGCCCACCTTTCCGGGCTTCACCGTACATACGTCAGTTCTATTGAACGTGGGGAAAGAAACCTCTCGATACTTAATCTGCTCACCCTGGCAACGGTCCTCGACATTGACGCATCGGTCTTTGTGTCGAGTTTAAAAAGAGTCCCCAATGAATAGACCAAGCTTAAAGCTGTAGCCGTATAGTCATATAGGTATATGGCTATACGGCTACAGCTTTAAGCGATTCTTTTAGTTCTCTTCGTTCGTGCCTCCGAGTGTTTGGGCCATAATTTCTCGGAATTGACGATCGATGACTCCGTCTTCGAAACGGGCAGCAACCTGGTTCCAGTGATACTCCTCTAGCGTCGGCAGTACCGCCCTCAAGGCGAGCCGCAAATAGAAACCTTTAGAGCGTCCTGTTCTATCCGCAAGGCTGTCTAGTCGTTGAATCAACTCTTCCTCTAGGCGGACAGAAACTACCCTGCCTGAAGAATGAGGTGCCTGTTTATCACTTGCCATAAAACCCTCCTTTGGTATTTGTGTAAACAATGTTTACACAAATACCAAAGCCGATCCACGATGAGCTAGACGTAAACCTGGCATGTACCCGTAGTCATGCGCCAGGGGGATAGCTAAGCCCGCTCAGTTGACTTAATCCTCGATCGCAATAATTTTGCGACACTATGGCCATATGCGCATATGCCTATATGGACGTAAGGTAGGGTTAAGGTCATGGCTAATGTCATTTCAATCATCCAGACCAAAGGCGGAACCGGTAAAACAACCACCGCCATGATGCTCGGTTTCGCGCTTACCTCGCTAGGCGAAAGCGTTCTTGTTTTAGACTCTGATAAACAACGATCAGCATTCGACTGGTGGAAAGGCATCGGTGACGAAGCTGATTTTAAAGTGAAGTCTGTGCCCACTGATAGGGAGTTGGAAAAGGAAATTGAACGGGCCGCCAGCGATGAATATTCTTATGTCCTGGTAGATACTCCGCCGGGAAGCAACAGTATTGTGAAGACCGCTTCTCATGGCGCAGACTTGGTGCTCGTGCCGACTGGTGTCTCTCCACTCGATATGAAGCGCACACAAGCGACTCTCGATTCATTCATGGGTACAGACGTTCCGGTGGCCGTGGTCTTAGTCAACGTAGACAAACGTGAACGACTTCTCGATCTCGCTCAAGAAACTCTTACTGCGCATTCTCGGGCTGCATTGGCAGACACCATCATTCCCACCAGGAGCGCGACACGACGCGCAGGCTCTACGAATCCGCCGATAGCAACCAAGCCGTACCGCGAGTGGATAGAACTAGCACAAGAACTTAAAGCAGCATTCTAAGGAGAATCATGGCAATTGGAAATGCAACCAAGAAAGCGAAAGCCAGCGCCGCGAACAAAGCTAAGAACGTTGCCCAGTCAGGTGCTGCTCCCACCGCGCCCCTTGAAGGCCACGCCGAGCGCTCAGCAACATTGCGCCTGTATGTAAAAGACCGAGAGCTACTCAAGCAAGCAAAATTAGCCGCTCTGCAAGACGACACCAGCCTTTCTCAGTTGTGGGAAGATTGGGCGACTGAATGGCTGAAAAATCGGTAGAGATTTCTAGCAAGGCTGGCATCAATCGCTCGTCTATAAAATTTCCAAACGGCACATCGTCCGGCGACACTATGGAAATCACCAGATACTAAACAGCAGGGCGGAAGCTAATCTGTGCATTGCATAACGACCTAGTGCGGGACAGTCCGCTTTACTTCCACAAGGTTTGCGGTCCCGCCCCATCGCGGCACCGTCATCTTGATGACTTGCAAAGAACTTGTTAGGTGCCCGCTGTGATTCATTCGCATTCATCTTTTTGCGTCGCTATCTGTCGCAGGAAGCCCTGTTTTATGTGTGAGCCATACCTAAATTTTTAGGTGCACCTGATTGCGAATCGGTCCTCCAAATGTCAGCTACAAAGTGACCATCATCTTCCCATCGCAGCGCAACACAAGCAGCCGCGAGAGCGCCCTAAGATTGTGCACTTCTATTGCGCTTATCGCAGATCGCTTACACCGTTTACTCAGTCTGCTTTTTCGCACAAGCACCATTTCTATACTCCCAGATGCTGACGTTCCTTCTTCGTGCTATCTCCAATAAGTTTGTACCGCTGCCAACAAGCGACCTCCACTTAATTGTTACACACCTATTGCTGATAATCAGACTTTCGGTTTTTGCAGCTCACAGGCTCGTGCTTGGCGTGGGCTGGAACCCGTGATCTTTTGCTCATAAGATGGCTTTATGTTGTCCATGAGAATCGTTCACGCCGGGGAAGGCTACGCCTACCTGATGAACTCTGTGGCGACTCATGATGATACTTCTGCGCCAGAAATGAGCCTTGGCGACTACTACAATGCGAACGGAACTCCTCCTGGTCGCTGGTTCGGTCAAGGGTTAAAAGGGCTTGGTGAAACCACGGCGATTGCCGGAACTGTGGTTGTTGATGAGCAAATGGCAGCGCTATACGGCGAGGGTATGCACCCGGATGCTGATGCCAAGATTAATGCCGGAGCCGAGCTAAAAGATGTGCAATTAGGGCGCACCTATCCGTACTTTACGGGCAACGATCCAGTGCTTGAAGCGGTGAAAAAGGCGGAGAAATCTTTCCGTTTAGAGCACGGTCGGCGTGCTGATTCCGAGGAAAGAAACCGCATGGCGTTTAAGATTGCGGCACCGTTTTACTTGGAAGAAACTGGAGCTATCGAAGCCCCAGAGCGTGACGTTTTGGCGTGGTTGAACGAAAAGAAGAATAGAGTCAAGCAGCCAACCTCGGGTGTGGACTTGACGTTTTCTCCCGCAAAGTCTGTGTCTTTAGTGTGGGCATTAGGTGATGATGAAACGCGCCAAACGATTGAAAAGATTCACCAGCAGGCAGTAGAAGATACGCTGAAAGAGGTTGAAGAAGAGTTCCTTTTCACCCGTACTGGCGCACGCAGTGAGCGCGTTATTAAAGCGCGCGGCATGATTGCATCGACGTTTATGCACTATGACACTCGTGCTGGTGATCCTGATTTACATACGCACTGTTTGATTTCTAATAAGGTGCAAGCCGCGCGTGGACAACA
>CALKAR010000056.1 GCA_937988745.1 uncultured Peptococcaceae bacterium | reverse complement strand
TCAACAAACACTGTTCGAACGAAGAACCGGTTATGCTCCTTTCCCAGAATAAGTACGCGGGAAAGGATTCTAGACTGCACATCCTGATCGTTGGTTAACATGAAAAGCTCCTTGAGAAACAAGGCGATTTTATCCGTGTACGAAAAAGGGTGGTTTCCTTCTGCGTATCTATCGAAGTTGAAGAATAATCTGCGCAATCCGCTCGGCTCTAGCTCTGCATAGGCTTTTAAAACATTTGCCGGAATAAAAGGAACAAATTGGGTATAAAGGTGCAGGTCATCGGCATGCCGTATTAAAAGTTGGTTCAGATCCGATACCCCAGACTCGTCGCCCGAAGCGACTCTTTCTACGAGACTTTTTGCTCTTTCAGTGGGTTTTTGAAAAGCGTCTTCACCCTCAGCTAGAAGTTTTAATTCCTGGCTAAGCTGAGCGACCGTGGAGTACCTGTCTCCAGGTTTCTGCTGAGTAGCTTTTTCAATTATATAAAGATACTTAGCTGGCAACAGTTCAAAATCCATACTTGGGAAAGGGGTCTTGCCCGTGAGCATCTCATAAAATATCTTTCCCAAAGAGTAGATATCTGCCCTTGCGTCCACCTTGCCGGCATTAGCAAATTGCTCAGGCGCTGCGTAAGCGATAGTTCCGAAGCCGATATTAGACATTGTTAGCGTGGTGCTCATAGATTCAAGCTGTTTACTCAGTCCGAAATCAGCGATCTGAGGCTCCCCTTCTATGATAAGGATATTCGCGGGTTTTAAATCTCGGTGTAGGACCCCTTCAGAATGTGCATATTCAATTGCATCAAGAATCTGAGTAAAAATCTCAAGGACTTCTACCTCTGGCAATTTAGCGGATGGCGCGCCCTCTATCTTTGACTGTAAAGTGCTCTCCGCCCATGGCATCGCGTACCAAGGTGGCGTGTCATTATGGTTCTGGGCGATGATTTTTACAATGTTCGGGTGTGTCAGCATCGATTGACAGCGGACTTCTCGCAGAAATCGCTTGCTCGCATTCTCATCAATTACGCCAGTGGCTGGGACCTGGAGTTCTTTTATTGCGACTTTCGTACCTGTTCCCTCAATTTCAGCCTCGAACACTGTCCCTTGCCCTCCGGCGCCAACAGAGCTCTTTTTGAATATTCTAAGTCCTGACACTCCGGCTACTTTCGCTAGAAAAAATAATTAATACTAGCATAACTGCAGGTGAAGGCAATCCACGAGCATGGGTCACTTCCTTGGAAGAGGTCATATCGTTGTTAAGTCCTGTCCCGTAGTGGCTCTTAAGGTACACCAGATCGCGCTTCTGTTTGGCCTCCCTCACCCTAGCGGCTGCACCCCGCAATGAAGATGCTATCGCTGCGGCTGCGGTAGTTCCCATGTAGGTTATGAACGTCTTGTCATGTCGAGATCAGTGAAGACCTCCGGTAGTGAAGGGGTTGCCATACCAGCTCAGCACTCGCGGAGGTCTTGTTGATTCACGCTAACCCCAAAACCGTTCAGTTAGTGTTCGAGGATGGTCACGTGCGGCTCCCAATCAGGCTGCGACCAATCTGTGTGAGCGGCGCGTTTGACGTGCCGCTTGGTGTATTTGTGCTTCACGAATCGGGGCGAGGAAGGTACAAGATGGTCAGGGGAAAAGCGCCCTGCTGGACAATGGTCTGACGCGCGATCCGGATCTCCGCGGTGAAACTGGCCGGTCCGGGTCATGACCGGCGTGTGCTGCTGTGTCAGCCATCAACGACCTGGACGTACCCGTCACCCGAATCACCCCATCACCACAAGCGGATCGGCGGATCGAGGCACGCTGCAGTCATGAACTATAAGCGTAATCTACTTGAAAAATTCGTGGTTGGCGTGAGCATCAAACGAGAAAATAAATCTAGTGAGAGAATAAATACGTTTTGGCTATTTGCAGGCAACGTACTAGGGCAGAGAGCAGTGCTAGAATAGCCAATACGGAGAATGGTGTTATGACACCAACTATAGGAAATAGGGATTCGAGTAGTACCGGAAGACCAAACCCTAGGTAGGCGAACACATAGAAGGTGCCGGTCACAGTGCCATGGACCCTGCTGGGTGCCAGGTTCTCGATGTCTATCAGCCCCTGTTGGAGACAGAGCCCGTAGGCAGCTCCTAAGAAGAGACAAGCGATAATAAAAAGCCACAGCGGCGGGGTTCCACCGCCTGCCCCCGCCAATACCATACCGACGGCCGCAAGGAGAGCAGCGGAGATGCCTGCCCTGGGGCCCCAGCCGAATCGACGGCCAAGCATCTGCACACCAAGGCCGGCTCCGTAGGAGAGGAAAGCAGCAAAGCCGGGAAGCAGCGTTCTGTCAATAAAACTATCAGCTACTCGAACGGACAAAACCACAAAAACTGTGGTAGAACAGCTAAACACCCATATGGCCATCGGCAAAGCAGCTGACAGAGCACGGACGATGCTTTGCTGAGAGGACTTGTCTGCTGACTGCGCTGGTGCCGCAGAGGTCAAATGATTCTGGGAAGGTTTCTCAGCCACGTTCCCGGATAGCAGTGCCAGCAGCACGGTAATTAAGGACACTATCGTGCTCACCGCGAAAGAAACAGGCAAGGCCGCACCGGTGGACAGCACGTAGACCAATACCCCGGAGACGATGGGTCCGCTGGCGAAACCTAAGGTCAAGAAGATTCCGGCGAGAGTGATGCCGCCAGCAGGCCGGAGCTTTCCGGCCCATACGGTGCCGGCGCTCGTGACCAGCCCTACGCCCAGTCCCACGATGAATCTTCCACCAAACAACCCTATCTCACCGTGCCAGAAGGACAAGATGACGTTGCCAAGTGCCGCGATGGCCCCACCAGTCAAAACCACTTTACGGGCACCAATCCGGTCCAACAGGGATCCACCCGCCAACAAACTGGGGAGTAACCCAAGGGCATAGATGCCGTAGGCCCCACTAACCAGTACCCCGTTAAAGTTCTCCTGCTCACGGAGCGGCCCCAGCATTGAGGCAAAGTGATTCGCTGCCCAGCCTGCCCCCAACAGCAACAGAAGCACAGCGACAAAAGCCTGGCGTTGGGTGTTCTGATACATCATGCTCGCCTCGTGGCTGACAGACACAACGCCCGGTCGCTGAACACTGCTATGTCTCGGCGGCGGGGAAGCCGACGAGCCCGAATCCGCCGACGGCGATGGACGCCCCGTCAGAGATACCGGAGACAGCATCATTGATTGCTGGAATGGTCTTGTCAAGCATGATTCAGTCCATAAAAGTAGTGTTCGAATACTGGCAAATGTTCACGACGTCGAAATGAAGCCAGCCCGCTGCGCTGAACAGCGGGCGTTCCGCTACGGCCGCCTTCGAATTCAATGATGCTGACCAGATTCTCTCCACCGGCCCATCGTGTCGGATAAAATCCGGACGGCTCGAATTCAGATGTACGAGCGTCCGGACTCTGACGTGATCCTAGCCAGCAAGCTGAGTCGTCTTGGCTTCTTCCCGTGATTTCATCAGTTCGGCTACGAATGCCGTGTTGAAGTCTCCACTGCGGAACTTTTCGCTGGACAGCAACATCCGGTGGAAATCTGCCGTGGTCACCACGCCTTCTGTCTTCAGCTCTTCGAGGGCACGGACGGATCGGGAGATCGCTTCATCTCGGTCCTTCCCCCAGCAAATGAGCTTGCCAACCATCGAGTCATAGAACGGTGGGATCGTGTAGTCCGACTCCACGTGAGTATCCAGCCTGACTCCGAATCC
>CALKAR010000055.1 GCA_937988745.1 uncultured Peptococcaceae bacterium | reverse complement strand
AGAAATCGAGGCGCACGGTAGCGTAAGTTGGCGCTGCGACGGCGGCGACGCATTTGACGCCTTGCTGTTAAGGCTTTGCTGATTTGAAACCCTCGGTGTATCAACTCGAACAGATTTAGTACGTGAGCGGTAGCGGTCATCTCGCCCGTTTCCGCGTTAACCGATTCGCTATTGCGAACCAACGCCAGCCCTGATGTTTTACTGCCAGGATCAATTTTAAGCTCTAACGGTTGTAACTCACTTTGCACCACCTCCCTATCAATCAAGCGAATCGTAAAGGGAATCAATCGATGCACCCTAGCTCGCCCTTGCGCCAATAGAAGTCGTGCTCGCTTTTCGGAACACGGCATCAGCGGCGCTTGACGTCTATCTACTACAAAAACAGCCATGGCTATTTTCTCCTGATAACTGCCCTTACGGGCCTTGTGACGGAGGCTTACGCCTCGCTCCCCTCGACAAGGTTGACGTCCCGCTAGGTGCGAAAAGCCCCATGCAATAGCCCGTTTCGTGCCTACCCTTGGCGTGTCTGCGGCTATCGCTTACAGAGCGTGGAACTGAGGAAGCATTCCACGGTGCGTCTTGAACGTAACGTCAACGTAGCGTCCTAACAGCGCTTAGTCTGGTCAATCTAGGCATACTCAGAGGTAATCTGACATGCCTCGCCCTTTAGGGCGGGGTTATTGACGGGACCTCTGAGGAACGAACTACGCGACATGCCGCTGCAACGGCTCGTCTCTGTCGCTGTGTACGGCACGCTGCTGATAAATGGATCGTATCTTTTGCATCATGCCTTGATCATTCGGTTGGGTAGCCATATTCAAACTGATTCGCCCATCCCGCAATCCCACGACTCGATCAGACACTTCAAGTGCCAGGTCTACCTGGTGCAGGCTGCACAGGACCGCGACATTAAGATCTGTAGCCGCGGCTTTCAGCGTTTGCAGAACCGAGCGCGCCGTCAGCGGATCGAGGCTGGAGACGGGTTCGTCCGCAATAATAATCTTGGGCTTCTGCGCCAAGGCTCGCGCTATCGCAATACGCTGTTGCTGACCGCCTGACAGCAGTTGCGTAGGCGTGTTTGCATAATCGAGCATGCCGACCCGGTCCAGACATTCGAACGCGAGCACTTTGTCAGCCCGGCTGAAGCTTTTCAATGTGACGCGCCAAATGGGCATCTCTGCCAGACGCGCACCCAATACATTCTCGAGTGCTGAGAACCTTTTCACCAGGTGCAGTTGTTGGAACACGAACCCGATCTGGCCACGTACTGCCCGCAGACGCGCCGGAGACAGTTCATGTATGGATTCTCCGAGCGCCACGATAGAACCGGAGTCAATCGGCTCAAGGCCAGTGAGACATCGGAAAAGCGTCGACTTCCCTGCCCCGCTTGTGCCGAGCAAGGCAACCATTGAGCCGTGACGTACTTCGAAGTCAATCGATTCCAGGACAACTTTATTGCCGTATGACTTACCGACATTCTTTAACTGCAACGCTACATCTTTCATTGCGAACCTCCCTTCCAGTAATACGTGAAGCAATCAGTTATTCGCAGGGAGAGTTTCGAATCCCTCGCGTTTTGTGTCCAATATCAAGTACCTGAGCCGGTCACTGATGAAATCGATTGCCGACACCATCAGCAATATAACCGCCAGTACCGTAATCATCTTGTTGAATTCCAACAAGTCCACAGTATCTTTCAGGGTCTGCCCAATTCCACCTGCGCCTACGATGCCCAGTACTGTGGACGTTCTGACACTGAATTCCCAAATGTATAGAACGCTCGCGATCAGGTGCGGCATAACATCCGGGATCAGACCGTAGCGGATAATCTTTGCCCTGCTGGCACCGGTCAAGGCGAGCGCATCCAATGGCCCTTGGTCAACGGTCTCGATGGCTTCAGCAAACATTTTGCCGATTGCCCCTACCATGCTGAAAGTAATGGCCAGTACGCCGGAGAACGGACCGAAGCCCACTGCTGCTACAAATATAAGTGCATAGACAAATGTCTCCGTGCCGCGGCTGGCGTTCAGGATGGCGCGGGATACCCGATAGGTCCACTTGTTCGGACAGGTATTACGCGCAGCCATGAGTGCCAGCGGAAATGCCATGATTGTGGCGAATATCGTGCCAATCGTCGCCATGGCGAGCGTCTCGCCAGCCCCTTTTAGAATGACGTCCAGGTCGCTCAGGTCGGGTGGAAACATCTGCACGACGAATGACCATAGTATCGGTAAACCGGCGCCTAGCTTCTGGAATTCTATCTGAGACACGTACCAGGCCACTGCCAGCACACTGAGTACTACGACCGACGTTGCAAAATGCCGCTTTCTCCTGGCTACGTCCCTCTTGACATTAGCCAGCATGACTTCTTCGATTCGCTGATTCATTGGTTCATCCTCTGTGGTATCGCGATGCGCGCCCGTATGTTCGTGCAGCGGAGACAAGGAGCTGGCGTGCGTCAGTCCACCTTGTCGTCCGCTGACCTCATCCAAGAACGGACCCCTCGTGCTTTATAGTTTTCCCACGATGCGGCCGGCGTCTTCGATTACCTTGTAATCGCTGTGCTTTGCCTTCACGAAGCCGTTATAGCCCGAGCCCATCAGCGACTGTGCTTTCTCTTCGGACAAGGACGTCAGTATTTCCGTGATGCGCGCTTTCAGAGCAGGATCTAAATCCTTCGGCACGGATATCGCGTCGTTCGGCAGCTTGCTGGATTCCCACACGATCTTGGACTTCGAAGGATCGATTTGACCCGCTTCGATCATCGCGTTCCGGCCCCGATCCATATCGGATCCGAGGTCGATCAGTCCGTGCTGAATCTGTGATTCGTTCTGGCCAAACGTGGCACCTTCACGATATTCAAAATAGCTCGCAGGGTCGATGCCGATGCTCTTGAAGTACGCCATCGGGATGAGCCAGCCAGAAGTGTTGCCCTGATCACTGAGTGACAGCTTCAAACCCTTCGCGTCCTCGGGCCATTTTTTGATCGGCAGATCGGCGCGACCGACAATGAGGGCTTTGTAGAACGGCTCCCCGCGGTACTTGACCGTTGCAAGCACTTCGGTGCCGGCCTTTTTATTCGACAAGACATAGCCCCAGGGTCCGAGCCAGCCCACATCGACATGGCCATTTGTCATTGCCACAGATATTGCCGCCCAGCTTTCCGGGGAGACGATTTCATAGGTCGCGCCGAGCTGGTCGGCGAGATACTTGAATATCGGCTCAAACTCTTTGATGGTCTGGCTAGGCGTTGGACTCAACGGCGCAATTGCAAAACGCAGGTGAAGTTTACCATTGACAACCTCAGCTGCCTGCGCGGGTGTGCACACTATGATTGTGGCGATAAAGGCAAGAATGGCGCGCGTTAACGCCTTCTTGAATTTCGAAAACAGAGTAAAAACTTGCATTATGAGCTCAGTGAGTTAAAGACTTCAGTAGTACTTTTGAGTCAAAGCTCGTTGACTTTCAAAGATGCGATCACCGTACATCGACAACGGATACGGGACAGTCAAAGGGAGTTCCACCATGCGCGGGAATACGGTGGATCGGCCAGAGACCATGAGGCTTTCATAATCCCCATAGTTGCCACAGCCCAGAAGTGGCCAGGCATCAGCCGCGGCATAGCCGATGAGCAGAAAACGCCGCCTGATCGTTGAGTGGTTTGGGCC
>CALKAR010000054.1 GCA_937988745.1 uncultured Peptococcaceae bacterium | reverse complement strand
GCAAGCCCCGCAGGGCCCACACTTTGCGAAGTCAAAGTATCGTGGGTGATACTTCACTGCGTGTTACGCTAGCGAAATGCAGTTCGCCATCCTCCGCCACGGCAAGATCAAAGCGCCCCTAATGGGTGCCGCAATCGCCCACAACTACCGCACCAGCAAGCTCGAAAAGGTCAACATTGACCCGACTCGAACGCCGCTCAATTTCTGCATGCCGCTCGATGGAACGCCCAAAGAGCGCCTTGCAACCAAGCTCAAAACGCTGGGCAAGAAGGTGCGCAAAGATGCAGTGGTGGCCGTTGAGCTGGTGCTCTCTCTGACTCCTGAATGGTTCGATGAGCTGACTAAGGACAGGCATGCGCTGCGCAATCACCCGAAGTTCATGGAGTGGGCTAACGCCAGCATTGCTTGGGCACGCAAAGAGTTCGGTCATAACGTGTTCGATGTGGCCTTGCATATGGATGAAAGCAGCCCTCACATGCACGTCCTGGTCGTGCCAATGACCAACGACGGACGTTTGTGCGCCAAAGAGGTACTGGCAAAGGCGGAGTTGATGCGGCGGCAAACCTCCTATGCACAGGCTATGGCGCCATTTGGCGTCAGCAGAGGCATTCCTGCTGCTGAAACCAAGCGCCGACACATCAAGCTCACTGAGAAGCCTCCAGTGGACGGCGGCAAAGTTTCTGAGCTGGCGGCACAGCTTGCGGCCGCAAACACCAAGATCGAGCAGCAGGCCAAGCAAATTCAGCGACTACAGGGCTTTTGCACGGAGTACATGGCGGAGCAGGCGGCCATGAAAAAGGAGCTGGCCGAGGCCAAACAAGCTTTAGAAATAGAGCGATTGCTAGCCACGGGCATAGAGGCCAGCAAGCAAGAGGCGCAGGAGCTGCGAGAGAACGCGGAAAACGACCCAGAAACGGCCATGGCGCTGTTTTTGGATCAACACAAGGAGTTGCCTTGGTGTAGTCCTCAAGAAGCCGCTGTGGGCACTCTGGTGGCTTCAGAAGGCACTTTTGCGGTGCTACATCTGGGGCGTGGGCGACATGCCTTGTTCGAGTTCGATTCGGTTGAGCAAGTCCAAGAGCTGGCGCGTGGTCAGCAGCAGGGCCGGGGCCATGATTTCGGCAGATAAAAATTTGCGGCTCACGTTTTGAGCCGCAAATCAAAAAATACAGCTCAGGGCTATTCCGTCGAGAGAGTTATGCCTGGCAGGCTGAGGCGAAGTTTCTTTGTGTCCGGCAGAAGAGAGATGGAGCCAAGGATCACAGCTACGAGGGCAGAGATAAGGGTGATTCGTAGGAACATTGTTTTTTGAGAAAAGTGTCTCTTCCAAAATGCCACAGATTTCTCACAGTGCAAGTCCGTGCTGGGTGCTGTGGAACAGCTGAGATCTATCTTTGCGTCACGACTTGCTTTTGTCTCGAGGTTTGAGGTGTAGCGGCAAGAGCTACATCAACACCGCAATCGTTGACCACAAGGAGTGAAATCCTCAAGGAGTTGGATTGCACTTTGGGCACAAAAAACCGCCTCTTGGGCGGTTAGGTCACGGTAATCTGTGCTTATCGATGCCAAATTTCAGGCAAAAAAACGCCCCCAGCTGGGGGCGTTTTTTTTTTCACATCAATGTCTTTTTTGTAGTGGCAATAGGTTGCATTAGACATCGATTTTTATACGTCTCATCGTATAATTCCGCTCGGCTTCGTGCAAAGGCTCATCCGTGTCTTTGTACGATGACCGTCTGCAAGTGTGAGCTTGCAGTTTTCGAAGTGCTGAGCACTTTTTTATTGGAGAGACCTATGAATAGAAGTCGAAACCTAAACCATCAACAACAAGGAACCTATGACAAAGAAAAAGGATACCAAGCATGTAAACCCTAAAAGCTCTTCAGAGAAGAAGCTGCCGAGGGAAGTGATCTACCTAGGACCGGACAAAGAAATTGAGAGTTTGGCTCTCGATTACCAAGTTCGCCTGAAGACGATTCTTCACACTCGCGTTGCTCACGAGATCGAGGTGGGGGTACCTACCGTAGTTCTTCAAGGAGCAGCAAAGGGAACGGGCCTGATTGAACTGAAGATTAAATCTAAGGAATCGATCCGGTGTTTCTACTCTCTTAAAGAGAGCGGCCTTGTACTGGTTGCTATTGTTTTCGTAAAAAAGCAAAACGATCAAGCAGATAAGGAAATCCAACTTGCGGTGAAGCGCATCAGCGACTTTAAACGCAAAAAAAAATGACCCAAGAACTCTTGAGTCATCTTCCTTAGCGGGATGAAAGGCAGTGTGTGGCGCACTGCCTTTTTTTATTGCTTGCTGCGAATAGCAAGTTTCATTGGTTTTTTGCTGCTCTTAGGCGTGAAGTCGATATCGAATTGATAACCGAGCTTAACCAGCAGCGATAGCAGGAAGTCTACGGAGAACTTTTCCAGTTTTGCTTTTCGTATTTCGCTGATTCTTGGTTGGGCAACGCCAAGCACGATTGCTGCTTCAGCTTGCTTCCAGCCTCTCTGGGCGATGAGTTCCACCACAAGAGCCGCGAGATACGCCTTGATGTGGAAGAGCTCCGCTTGGACCGGATCTTCTATGAAGTCGTGATAAATATTTGGTTCAGCCATTTGATTCTCAACTTTCTCCCTGAACGCAGTAACGACCATGCAACTTGTTGAAGGGGGAAAATGAATTACCCGGCGAGGATGGCGGTCCTGGCAGGGCAAAAGTTAACCATATATTATACGTATATACGTATAAATCAAGTTTTGTTGTGAAAGAAATCGTACGAACTAGACGGGAACCCATGTAGTCGTCTTAACAGTGCTACGATTCAAGCAACGGCATCGGATCGCGATGTGGAAGGGGGTAGAACACCCCCTAGAAAGCGAAAAACCCCGGAGGTGGAAGTCCGAGGTCTCTCTAGCAAGCGATCCATCTACGGGAATGGATGCTGCGTTGAGTCAAATTCTACCGAAGATTGAGAGCCCGGCAACTGCCAAATGGCTCTTAGATCTGTCAGAGACCTAACCCCCCATTCCGTGCACTTCGCTCATGCGTCCTTCGGCTCGATCCGGCGGAGTGTGCCTACTGCGCGATGGATGGAACACGTAGCGCAGGCCCATGGCTAAGGCAGAACGGGTGTGGGAGGGATGGTGATCCCTGTATCTGCTAACTGCACGGCTCACCAGCTCGTGTAGCCGGATGCGCATGCATGACCGGACAAAAGCAACCTGGCTTTCTATAGCCGGGTTAGGGAAAGCTTTGTCCGGTCACGCCCCGAGCGAAGCGATGGGGCGCACTTAAGCACGGAACCCTAAAAGGAATAACTAAAAAATGGGGTTCTAAAACTCAGGGGGGGTGAGGCTTGCTGCAGCGAAGCGGAAGCAAACGTAACCCCGCAACCGATCCCCGATGGGATCGGAAAGTGCAGAAAAGTCCGTTCTATAGGTAACAGGAAAACCGTGTTTTTTAGGGCGCGGAGGGCACGTTTTGCCATGCTGGAGCTGCGCTACGCGTCGATCGACAGCGACCTGCAAGAGGTGCCTCAAGCACTGTGAACACATCGCTGGGCACTGCCTGGGCGACGGGTTCACATGGGGCTACCGCCCCATCCCCCAGCTGCGGCACGCAGCAAGCCCCGCAGGGCCCACACTTTGCGAAGTCAAAGTATCGTGGGTGATACTTC
>CALKAR010000053.1 GCA_937988745.1 uncultured Peptococcaceae bacterium | reverse complement strand
GCATAGTGCCGATTCTCTGTTTCGTACTCAACGTGCGAAGTGTTAATGGTAATACCACGTTCCCTTTCTTCGGGAGCGTTGTCGATTTCATCAAACTTCTTGGCTTTTGCAGGATCGCCCTGAGTTTGAGCGAGGTACAGAGAAATCGCAGCAGTTGTTGTAGTTTTACCGTGGTCAACGTGACCGATGGTGCCCACGTTTACGTGCGGCTTAGTTCTTTCAAACTTTTGCTTTGCCATTATTGTTCCTCCTCATGAGACTTAATGAGTTAAATTACAAACCGGCCTTTTCTTTGATTTCTTCAGCAAGACTAGCCGGAACCTGTTCGTATTGCCCAAAGTGCATCGAATATTGAGCTCGTCCTTGTGTCATAGACCGGAGGTCGGTGGCATATCCGAACATCTCCCCGAGTGGCACAAATCCGCGAATTACTTGTGTATTGCCGCGGTGTTCCATGCCTTCGATCCGACCACGCCGCGCATTGATATCGCCCATGACATCGCCGAGGAATTCTTCCGGCGTTGTCACTTCTAAGCGCATAACCGGTTCGAGTAGAACTGGACCTGCCTTCGCCGCTCCTTCTTTGAAACCGATCGAGCCTGCAATCTTAAACGCCATTTCTGACGAGTCAACCTCATGGTACGAGCCGTCCACTAAAGTGACTTTCACATCGACCATTGGATAACCGGCAATCACACCATTGAGCATTGCCTCTTTTACACCTTGTTCTACAGCAGACCAGTACTCACGGGGCACGACTCCGCCGATGATTTTGCTTTCAAAGACAAAGCCGGCGCCTGGATCGTTTGGCTCAAGTTCGAGCACTACATGTCCGTATTGGCCGCGACCGCCACTTTGGCGGATGAACTTACCTTCGGCCTTAACGGGCTTGGTTATGGTCTCTCTGTAGGCTACCTGCGGCTTACCGATGTTGGCTTCTACTTTGAACTCCCGCAGGAGACGATCGACGATAATCTCTAAGTGCAGCTCACCCATACCCGCAATAATGGTTTGTCCTGTCTCTTCATCCGTATGAACTTGGAATGTCGGATCTTCTTCTGCTAAGCGCTGAAGAGCTGTACCCAGTTTATCTTGATCGGCCTTCGATTTGGGCTCAACAGCAAGGTTAATAACTGGCTCTGGAAATTCAAGTGCTTCAAGCAAAATGGGACGATCCTCGGCTGCAAGAGTATCTCCAGTAGTTGTATCTTTCAATCCGACGATTGCTGCAATCTCACCAGAATAAACCTCTGAAGCTTCCTCTCGATGGTTAGCATGCATGCGCAAAATGCGCCCTACACGCTCCTTGCGGCCACGAGTTACGTTGTAGACGTAACTGCCCGCTTTAAGAGTTCCGGAATACACACGGAAAAACGTCAGTTTGCCTACATACGGGTCTGCCATAATCTTGAAGGCTAAGCCTGAAAACGGCTGGTCATCGTGCAGTTCGCGCACCTCTGTTTCCCCAGTTTCAGGATTGACTCCTTCAACTGGTGGAAGGTCAGCAGGCGACGGCAGATAGTCGCAGATCGCGTCGAGCAGCGGCTGGACTCCTTTGTTCTTAAAGGACGAACCGCAGAGAACTGGAATCAGTTCTACATTAATGCATGCCCGCCGCAGTGCCGCCTTGAGCTCATCAACTGTGATCTCTTCACCTTCAAGATACTTGAGTGTTAATTCTTCATCCGTTTCGGCGATCTTTTCAATCATGAGCTCGCGAGCTGCCATTACTTCATCTTTAATTTCTTCCGGAATATCGACAACTTCATCGACATTACCCAGGTCATCCACGTACACGTGAGCCTTCATTTCCACCAAGTCCACAATTCCGCGGAACGTGTCTTCTGCGCCGATAGGCCATTGAATAGGCACGGCATTCGCAGCAAGTCTCTCGCGAATCATATCGATACCGCGCTGGAAGCTTGCTCCAACACGATCCATCTTGTTAATGTACGCTATGCGGGGGACATGGTATTTATCTGCTTGACGCCAAACGGTCTCAGACTGCGGTTCTACACCGCCCACAGAGCAGAAAACTGCTACTGCTCCATCCAAGACGCGCAGTGAACGTTCAACTTCTACAGTAAAGTCCACGTGTCCGGGCGTGTCGATAATGTTAATTCGATGACCTTTCCAGTGGCACGTAGTAGCGGCTGAGGTAATTGTGATACCCCGCTCCCGCTCCTGGGCCATCCAGTCCATGGTTGCTCCGCCCTCATGTGTTTCCCCTAGCTTGTGAACTCTCCCGGTGTAAAAGAGGATTCTCTCGGTGGTTGTGGTTTTTCCTGCGTCGATGTGAGCCATGATTCCGATGTTACGTGTCTTGTCTATTGGGAAATCTCTACCCACTTTGTACTCCCCCTAGCCGAGTAAACCCATTGTGTGACACCAGGTCACTACCAGCGATAGTGGGCAAACGCCTTGTTTGCTTCCGCCATCCGATGGGTATCTTCTTTCTTTCTTACAGCGCCACCTTGATTATTGGCGGCATCGACCAGCTCACCGGCCAGTCTTTCAATCATTGTCTTTTCTCCACGGAGCCGAGCGTATTGGACCAACCAGCGGATACCCAGCGCCTGCCTACGGCTAGCGCGTACTTCTACAGGTACTTGATAGGTTGCTCCACCTACTCGCCGTGCTCTAACTTCCAACACAGGCATGACATTGTTCATAGCCTCGTTGAGAACTTCAAGTGCTGGTTTGCCAGTTCTCTCCTCGGCAAGCTCTAGAGCTCCATACATGATGCTCTCAGCAAGACCGCGTTTTCCATCTAGCATAATGGAGTTGATGAACTTAGCTACCAGCTCACTTCCGTATACTGGATCAGGAATTACTTCCCGCTTGGGAACATTACCTTTTCTTGGCACAGTTTCACCCCTTTTCTGTAGCGGTGATAAATATCTCTCGGTATATTAAAGTGAACTACTTAGGCCGTTTTGTACCATATTTGGACCGAGCTTGGCGGCGGTCAGCCACACCGGCAGTATCTAATGTACCGCGCACAATGTGATAGCGCACACCTGGCAAGTCCTTAATCCTACCACCGCGGATCAAAACCACACTGTGCTCCTGCAGGTTATGGCCCTCTCCGGGAATGTAGGAAGTCACCTCGATACCGTTGGTAAGACGCACACGCGCAACCTTCCGCAGTGCAGAGTTGGGTTTCTTAGGAGTAGCAGTGTAAACTCTGGTACATACTCCACGTTTCTGGGGTGAACCCTTGGGATTCCATACAATTTCATCGCGCAGAGTGTTCTGTACATAGTGAAGTGCAGGTGCACCACTCTTTGCCTTCTGCGCTCTACGCCCTCTTCTTACCAATTGGTTAATTGTTGGCACTACAGATAACCTCCCTTCCGTCTTCCTAATTGTCTTCGATGATTGCTGCTACAGCAGCCCCTACTTCAATGGAACAGGCTTTTCCCAGCTCGGCCATTGAACTTACTTCGGTGATTCGAATCCCATTCTGATTACAAAGCTCAACAATGGGACGAACCACTCTTTCATCGGCATCTTGGGCCACAAAGACCTCTTTTGCCCGACCACCCTGTACAGCCTTGAGGGTCTGCTTCGCGCCGACAATGCGCTGTGCAGTCTTAAGTCTGTTAGGCACTGTGGTCTCTCCCCTTTACTCACAGATCCCGCAGGGAAGGGATTCCCTGCGGGTTGACACACTTACTAATTGTACCACCGTGTAGTATCTCTGTCAATAAATTTTCTCAAGAGACTTATTGGG
>CALKAR010000052.1 GCA_937988745.1 uncultured Peptococcaceae bacterium | reverse complement strand
GGACCGGTACAACGAGTTCTATCTAAATCAACTGGAAGAACTGCTCACGAACTACGGTGAGATCTTCGCTGTCTGGCTTGATGGAGCTTGCGGTGAAGGCCCCAACGGAAAGCGGCAGGTCTACGATTGGGATGCTTATTATGATTTAGTCCGCCGCCTGCAGCCCAATGCCGTTATTTCAGTTTGTGGCCCTGATGTGCGCTGGTGCGGCAATGAAGCGGGTCAGACTCGGCCCGAAGAATGGAGCGTTGTTCCTGCAGCCCTTCAAGACGCAGAGCGAGTCCAAGAAAAGTCGCAGAAGGTCGATGATGGGCAGTTTGGGAAGGAGATCCGATCGCAGGACCTGGACCTAGGCAGCCGAGAGGCAATTCGCGGTGTGAAGGACTTAGTGTGGTACCCAGCAGAGGTAAACACCTCAATTCGTCCAGGCTGGTTTTATCACGAAAGTGAAGATGACAAGGTGAAATCCCTTGGCGAACTGCTGAACATCTACTTCAACTCGGTTGGTGGAAATGCCACATTCTTGCTGAATGTACCGCCTGATAAGCGGGGGCTAATTCACGAGAACGATGCCGCTCGGCTGAAGGAAATGGGAGATTACCTCGAAAGCCTCTTTGCCGAGAACCTTGCGGAGGGAGCGAGCTTTACTCCGTCTGTAACAGCACCAGGAAATGATGATTGTAACGAATACTGGCGTGCTCCTGATGGTGTCGAACAGGCGGAAATCGAGATCGATCTGGGAGAGGAAAAGCGGTTTGATACAGTAGTTTTAGGTGAGGCGATTGCGATTGGTCAGAGAATCGAACGCTTTACCCTAAGTGCCCTGCAAGATGGTGAGTGGCACGAGATCCATTCTGGAACTGTTGTTGGTTACAAGAAGATTGGGCGCTTTAGCCCGGTTATGGCAAGACATTTGCGCCTATCCATTACCGAATCGCGTTACTTCCCAACATTAAAGCAGTTTGAACTGTACCTTAGCCCAGAGAACAAATAGGAACAACTACATCTAAATAATGCACATTACAATGCCGATACAAAGACTGCAGTCCGCGCAAAATCTCAAGTCTTGTCGAACAATATAACAAGGCACATTATGCCAAAGAGGGGTGAAGAGATGAAGCGGGTAGTTTATGGTGCCGTCCTGGTAGCGGCATTGTTGTTTTTGGTGGGATGTACGGTTAGGATTACGACAAATGGTGCGCTTGAGGGTAAGGTGCTTTATGCTGACAATAACTCGCCAGTGGTGGGAGCCTATGTTTACGTTGGGGGCCGGTTTAAGATTACAGATTCAAATGGGTATTTTAGGATAGGTAATTTGCCAGCTGACAGTTACTATATCAAGGTAGAACACCCCAGTTTCGTCAATCCGATACGAGAACCGGTGGTTATTCAAGCAGGGAAAACAACGTATCTGCTAGAGAAGGATGCCCTAGTGGGGGTGAGAGATACATCGCCTACTACCGGGGAACTGCGGGGTTACGCTTATATACCACGGCCTATTTCGACCCAAGCTTTCGGTGCAGATGATGTCGAAGTCGTATTTAGTATGGAACCTCTGTCGGACAGATATGAGCCCCTGAAGGGAGCTAAGGTTACTCTTGATAAAGGCCCTTATTCGACTACTACAGGCAGCGATGGATGGTTCCGTATACAAGGCATTAGTCCTGATGACTATATCGTTACGGTTACTCACGATAAGCTGAGAAGACCGGCAAAGGCCGAGGTTAAAATCCGTCGTGGTGAAGTAACATACCTCACAAATTCGAAGTCCATTTACGGCGGAATCGGTTATTACATTGTAGTAGGAATTTCGGAGTATCAGTACCTAGATGATGTTGTCGATAACCGAAACGCTGGTCCAGCTGCAGATGCAGAACTAATTTATAATCGATTCTATAGAAGCCCGTGGGCAGGCTACATTTGGAAGATGACAAATTCAGAGGCTACGAAAAAGGCTATTCTAGGGGCCATTGCAGAAGCAGCTATGGCAGCACGGAGTTCACTATCGAAGGATGACTATCTTGTCTTTTACTTCTCAGGCCGTTCGCAGTTAGATCGCATTTCTCCATACGATGAGAGGCATGACTGGACCAATACCATAACAGATCTCGAGCTGAGCGAGGCATTTGCGGAATTTCCGGGAGAGGTTATTGTGCTCCTAGATGGAGTAGAATCAGGTTCGTTAGCGGACGGAATTCCACTGGACCCTGGCGAGCTTCGAGACCAGATGTTTGTGCCGCTTGCCTTAGGTAATAATACCGATTACACGGTCATTGCTTCTTCGTTCCCCGATGAGACCGCTAATGTACGGAATACATGGCCTTACTATAGTGTATTCAGCTATTATGTAGACCAAGGACTCAAAGGTCCAGCAGATGGCTATGGGGGCGATGGTGAGAAAGATGGAATAATCACTGACATAGAGCTCTATGAGTATCTGTATGAGAAGATGTATGATGAGTACTTCGATGCTCCGGAGGACAAGAAGCATACACCCTTTATCTATCCAGAAGCAGGAAGGAATACTCCGGTATATCAGTACAAATAATTAGGAGGCGCTAGGTATGCGGAAGTTATTAACGACTCTGGTGTTGTTACTATTGATTAGTGGAACCGCATTTGCCATCCAACCACGCGA
>CALKAR010000051.1 GCA_937988745.1 uncultured Peptococcaceae bacterium | reverse complement strand
TGGGTTATGCTTATGGTTTTTCGACCGCCATCGCATACGGTTATCCGACGGGATTGTCAGCACAGCAATTAGAACCGGCGGTGGTCTTCTTTGTCGTACTGCTTCTAATTATTTTGCTTCTGATCATTCTAACGCAATAACCGAATTAACAAGACCGGGGAAGCATTTTGAATCTGCTTTCACCCGGTCTTGGGTTTGTCTAACCAGAGATATCTCGCCTGTTGTACCCATATAATCCTAATCCCATTAGCGCAATGGACAGCACTGTGATGGTGAATACCGTGGCCGGGCTCACAGATTCCAGCGGCACATTGGGAATATGGCCCCAAGGCGATAGCTTGCGCATCCACTCGGGGACCTTGAGAAGGCTGCCGAAATAGATTGCAAAAAAGGTATATCCCAAATACAGCCAGGTTAAGTTAGCAGCCTTGGGTGCGAACCCAATGAGAAAGGCGGCCAAGCCAATTAAGATCCAGATTACCGGTACGTAGACTAGAGCTCCCTGCAGTGCACTACCCAGAGAAAAAGGATCTTCTACTACCGCGGAAGCGCCTGCCCAAAGGCCTAATACGCTCACAATCTGCATTATGAAAGCTGTTACGACGGCTACTCCAAGGAAGCTTCCCATGAGCTTAGTGCGTGGTACGGCGCTGGCTAGGAGCTGTTCAGTCCGATTAGCTCTCTCTTCAGCTCTGAGCTTCAGTATAACGAGCAGTGCTGGAACCGCCGCCATCATGGCCATCACCGAGAGGAGCATGGCTACGAACTGCCCGATAACGGTAGCCCCGGCAATGTCGGGCAGCATCTGCTGGTAAAGTTCGCTTGTCTGCACGAACTCATCTACGTCCCCGAAGACTGAGCCATAAGAAGCTCCTAAGATGAACATTCCAATCGTCCAGCCGATAATCGTGGTCCGTTCTAAACGGAGTACTAGGCCTAGTGGGCTCTCCAAGAAACGGGAAGCATGACGGGGTCCGGGTTTGGCGGCTACGAGTCCTGCTTCCAAGTCGCGCAGCATATTGAGCCTCAACGCCAGAAGAGTCAGCAGCACTACACCGAGGAAGGCAAGTCCAAGGGGCCAAAAGTAGTTGTTTACATAAACTTGAGCCCGTAGTACCAAACCTAGTGGCGAGATGAGAGATAGCACTTCACTGCTGATGTCTCCGACGGCTCTTAAGAGATAGGACAAGCCCAAGAAACCAAAGGAGTAAGCCATGGCTCCTCGAGAGGTCTCTGTTAACTGAGCAAAGAGCAGGGTGGAAGCAGAGAAGACGAGACCCGTTACTGTGAGTGCCCCACCGTAGAAAAAGGAACCGGTCCAATCCATACCTTCCAAACCCAAGAGTCCGAGCCCTATGCTGCATGCGAGGCCAATTACGACGTTTGTAACTGCGAGAACCAGCATAGTAGATGCGGCATTGGCCAGCCGTCCGACCGGCAGCGATTGGATGACTTCAATACGCCCTCTCTCTTCATCGCGCCGCGTGTGACGGATAGTGAGCATGATGTTCATTATAGCTACAACAACCATAGTGAACAGCATCATCTGGTGCGCCATAATGGCCCCAAGGTGGTAGTTATCGATACCGTAAGCTGGCCCGAGCATGGAGATCAGGGCAGGGTTAGTAAAGGTTTGGGCAATAATCTGCCGCTCTGGCCCCGATGGGTACAGTGCAGGGAACGCAGCTGCAATAGATATGGTGAAGAGCACGATGGATAAGACCCAAATCGGAATCTGAACCCGGTCCCGCCGCCAAACCAGCCCAGCTAAGGTCTTGGTATTGGTAAACAGCTGCCTCATTCTTCTGCCCCCTTGTAGTGGTGCATGAAGAGTTCTTCGAGGGTGGGAGGTGCGCTTTCTAGAGCCAGAATTTCATACTGACTGATATACTTCATGACCTCGCCCATTTTTTCTCCATCGACCTGGAATGATGCGCCGCCGGAGAACTCCTCTACATCATGGACACCAGGCACTTCTTTTAAATTGGGAATAGGCTGCGCTGTCTCTACCCGGACGCGAGTCCGAGTTAAGTGGCGCAGTTCTTGTAAGGTTCCAGACTCGATGATCTTACCCTGACGGATGATGCTGACCCGATCGCAGAGTTTTTCTACTTCGGAAAGAATGTGGCTGGAGAGGAAGACGCTCTTACCCTGTTTCTTTACTTCCTGGACGCACTCCTGGAAGACCAGTTCCATTAAGGGATCAAGTCCAGATGTTGGTTCATCGAGGATGTAGAGGTCAGCATCAGAAGCGAAGGCTGCAATCAGGGCAACTTTCTGCCGGTTTCCTTTGGAATAAGTGCCGCACTTTTTGGTTGGATCTAGATCGAAGCGCTTGATTAGTTCTTCACGGCGGTTTCTGTGGTTGGTACCCCGCAGTTTCACGAAGAAATCGATCACTTCACCGCCGGTCAGATTAGGCCACAAGCTGACTTCCCCAGGAACGTAAGCAATCCGCTTGTGGATTTCCACCGCATCCCGCCAAGCATCCATTCCGAATATCTGGGCCGAACCGCTGGTGGCCTGCAGGATTCCTAGGAGAATGCGGATGGTGGTGGTTTTGCCGGCACCGTTAGGGCCAATAAACCCATACACTTCTCCCTGATTCACTTCCAAATTGATACCATCCAGGGCAGTGAAATGCCCAAACTTCTTTGTTACGTTATTGACCTTCAGAATCGCCATGGTCAACCTCCTTGTAGAGAACTTTGCGCAGCACAGCAAGGAACTCATAGAATTCTTCCAAGGAAGAATCCCAGTCATAGTTCATCAAATTTACCTGCTGCAGCGAGGCTATAATCTCACTGCTCCAACCATCGATGGACCAGCGGATTAGATTCAGAACCTGCTCTGCCGGAACGTCGTCCCGGAAGAGACTGGTGTCTATACCAGCAAAGAAGTCTGCCATTCCTTCGGCTGCCATCTTATCTAAACGCTTCTTTAGATCGGGAACCAGTTCGGCAGCGTCCTGCTGAATATGCAGATTGGCTAAGAGCACAAAGGGCATTGGGTTTTCTAGATAAGCCCGCATCTTGGTTTCAGCAGCCTGTGTCATGCGTGTGATGAAATCAGGGCTGGAGAAATCTAGCTTTTCTACATATGCACGGGAGAGGTAATCTATGCTGTACTCCAATGCGGAACGAAAGAGGTCTTCTTTGTTATTGAAATAGTAGAAGAGCATCCCTTTGCCGATGCCTGCTTCTTGGACCATGCGGTTGGTGGAAGCTTTGGCGTAGCCATTTTGGGCAAACTCTTTGATAACTGCATCCCAAATACGCCGCTGTTTTTCAGGATCTAGTTTCTGAAATGCTTCGTTGATGGTGGACTCCTCCTTTCTAGACCGCTTCGGTCGATATTAGTTTAACGCACTTCGACCAGTCTGGTCAATGAGTTGTCCAAAAAAAGCCAGCCTCGGTTGGGCTGGCTTGATACATTATTCTTCTTCAGTGTCTCTCCGGATGCGGGGAGGCCTCGGACCGTAATACTGGTAGTACTGTACTTCCAGATTACCGTTGTAGAGCTTTCGTCTCTTGGAAGCTTCCCGGCCGAAGATCTTTTCAAATCCGCGGTGGGAGGTGAGGATGTAGTAAGACCAGGTATCGAGCTTCTTGAAGGTCTTCGCCATATCTTTATAGAGCTCGTTAACCTCTCGGCGTTCGCTGAGCCGTTCACCGTAGGGCGGGTTGCAGACGATCTTGCCGTATTTCTTCTTCGAACTGATTTCCGTTACCGGCATGCATTGGAAGTGGATGTCTTCGCTCACGCCTGCCTGTTCGGCGTTGCGGCGAGCCACCCGCAGTACCCGTTCGTCGATATCGGTTCCCATGATGTACTCGGGCTTTTCATGCTTAATGCTGTCCTTGGCTTCTTCTCGAGCTTTTTTCCAGGCATGTTGGGGGATCCAGGGCCAATCGGAGCAGGCGAAATCCCGGTTGATGCCAGGAGCGATATTGCGTCCCATAAGTGCAGCTTCAATGGGAATGGTGCCCGATCCGCAGAAGGGATCGATCAGCGCCACATCAGGATACCACTTAGCCAGCATCAGCATGGCAGCGGCCAGGGTTTCCTTTAAAGGAGCTTCACTAATCAGAGTGCGGTATCCTCGCTTATGTAGGCCAGGGCCGCTGGTGTCGATGGTGAGAGTGGCTATGTCCTTTAAGAGCGCCACTTCGATTTTGAACAAAGGCCCGTCTTCGGGGAACCAATCGAGCTTGTATTTCTTCTTCATGCTTTCTACGACAGCTTTTTTTACAATGGCCTGGCAGTCGGAAACGCTGAAAAGAGTAGATTTGATCGATTTGCCCTCCACGGGGAACTCCGCATTCATGGGGAGGATATCCGCCCAGGGGAGGGCTTTGGTTTTTTCAAAAAGTTCATCGAAAGTGGTGGCTTTGAATTCACCGACCTTTAGTCTAACGCGATCGGCCACCCTCAGCCAGAGGTTGCTGCGACAGATAGCCAGCTCGTCGCCGGTAAATTCTACGCGGCCATTCTGCACGCGCACATCTTCATAGCCGAGCTGTTTTACTTCTTCTGCCACAATAGACTCTAAGCCAAAGGTGGCTGTCGCAATCAGGTCCAACTTGGACACAGAGATTCATCCTTCCCTAGTTCCTTGATGTGTTATTATACCACAAACCGTGGAACGTAGGATTAAAAGGTTAAACGAACTCCTGCCGAAATGCGGTTGCCCCGGTCCTGATTCATAGAAAGCTTGATGAAAACACTAAAATTGTCTTTGACAGCGTAGTCCACTTCAGATTGGACCGTCGGCGCATCGTCCTTCAGGCCGGATAAGACCTGGAAGCGGAAGTTAAATGGCCTTCCCGTCAAGGAGCCGCCGAACCAATAGAGGGGCTTTTCTTGCTGGTAGTCCGCGAGTCCAATAACCGCTGGTATGAAACCTCCTGTCAAAACGATGCCTGGAGCGATTTCAAGGGTGTCTGCCAGCCCCACCGCTGCATAGGCCTGACCCTCATACCAGATAATTTGGACTTCAAGGTCCAAGCCTTCCGGGAGGAGAGCGATTCCACCTGCGACGGTAGCAGGCGAGTAGCTTGCGTGCTGCAGATCTCCCCGGACATAGACGCGTTGCCCCACCTGAAACCCGCCTTCTGGCAGATTGATAGGTGTGATGGGAAGGGCGATCCAGAAATAGTTTTCCCGGTCGAAGACAATTTCTTCGGGCCATAAGAGACCTTCGAGTCCGCCGAGCCCGCCGATGGCAAAGCCTGCTGTCTCAGGTGGTTCCTCAATGATTTCCGCCCTGACAAACACAGCAAAGAGCCGTTCTTCGCTGTAATCTGTGCTGTCTTGAGTGAAACGGAGGATCGCGAGGGGTAGGCTTTCACCGTTTTGGAGAATCGCTGTTGTGCGGACTTCGTTTTCGCCTGAACCTGTTTGAATCACAAAAGCCGATGAAATCTCGCCTGCGATCGAGTCCACCATGAGAGGTGTGACTTGGATTTCCACGCCGCTGGTCCGAAAATGGGTACCGCTGGCAGAGAGCTCTGGTCTGAGCGTTTCTTCCACAACCCTAAGTGAAGCAGTCCGCCCAAGGGAGACGATCACCGCTGGGACGGCAAGGCTGCCGCTGCGTTCTTTATAAACCTGGGCAGTCAAGCGAAAGGGCAGTCCACCTAAGATCCCGGAAAGATCCTGACCTGCGAGGAATTCGAAAGCAAACTCTGCCGCATCGATTGAACCCTGAAACTCAAAGGCTTCAAGCACCAAGGCTCGTTCCTCAGTACTCCTCAGTTCCAGGATCTCCATCTCGTATTTGACTTGGGGCGGAATCAGTGTCTGCGCCGAGCCGAACGCTGTTATGCTCAGAACTAAGAGTAAAGTGAATACGCCTGCCCGGAGTTTTTTCATATCTGAGACCTCCTTATCTTAGAAGGCCGCCGCCGAAGATGTTGGTAGGATTTCGGCGGTGATGAAGATCAGGAGTTCTCTTTCTTCATCAGAGTCGGATCTTTCTGAGAAGAACCACCGGACCAGAGGAATCTTGCCCAAGATCGGTACATGGCTGTCGGTGTTGGATGTGCTCTGCAGAGTCATACCGGCAAGGAGCAGTGTCTGACCACTCTCTGCGAACACATCGGTACTGACAGCGCTGCGGCGGACGCTTAATCCTTCGTTGTCTCCAAGCAGTCCCGACAGGTGGCTGACCTCAGGTGCGATAGAAATCCGCAGTAGGTTGTCTTCTACCACTCGGGGAGTGACGTTCAAGGAAACTCCCACATTTACCTCTTCTAGGCTGCCAGTGGTACCGGAAGTCATGGTTAGGAAAAGGGTTTCACCGGAAAACAGGTCAACTGTTTGTCCGCTGGTCGCGACCACTCGCGGGTTGGCCTTGATTTCGGCTTTCTGCTCGGCTTCTAAAGCCCGCAGCGAAGCAAGCACTTTTCCGAACAAACCGAAGTCGAAGACGCTGTTTTCATATGCAATCTGATCCAGCCATGAGCTTCCTCGTTCACCGCTGGGATCGTAACTCAATAGCCCAGCGCCCCATTCCTCAAGCTCTGAACGGGAGATTTCTGTGACCAACGCCTGAACCAGGATCTGGGGAGCAGGTTGATCGAGCTCCCTAAGGAGTTGCAGTATTTGTTCGGTAACAGAGGGTGGGGCGGTGATTGTAATGCCGTTGGAATTCAAGCCAGCTTTCACATAGGGGCTGTAAACGTCAGGAATAAGGTCCATTATCTCTTCAGACGTTACATACTTTAGACGATACGTTTCTGTGCGAGCGAAGTTCCGGAACGACAAGCTGGCCGGATTAGATGATCCGATGAAATAGAAGTCATCTATTTTGTAGACTTCGTAACCGCCTGGTAGGGTCATCATGCGGAGTGCCTGCTCTAGCGGTACATCCACCAGATCAAGGGTGACCAGCCCGTATACCGAGTCGTCCATGATGATATTCACGCCGGTCTGCAGCATCAGCTCGGTAATGGCGTCCCGTAAGTCATCTTGGACGAACATCATTGAAACGGTTGGTTCTTGCGCCAAGGCTGCCGTGCTTGCAAGGCTGAGTAGAAGCAAGAACAAAACTAGCAGAGTGAACTGCTTGAATCCAATTCTTTTCATCAGTGATCCTCCTCTTGGGGATGTGGTACAATGACCATTTCCTCTGCATAACCGATTTCTAAACCATCGTTGTAGACATGTATCTCAGCAAGATACTCGCCTGGTTCGATCTCCCAGCCCTCGGCCACCAAGTAGCCTGACTGTTCCGGCAAAATGTGATCAATGCCTTCCTGTAGTTCTAGGGCAAGCACCCTGACGATTTCGCCAACCTCATCTTTGAGGTAGGCGACACCAGTCGGTGTAACATGCACATCGCTCTTGTTTTTCACAACGGCGCTGAAAAGTAGACCATCGCTTTCGGCGACCATGGTACTTAAGACTTCTGCTTCGTAATGGTGCTCACCGCTAACTACCGCTTGAAGTTCTACGGTTTGCTCGCCTAGGTACTCTTCGTCTTGGGAGAAGGCATACGCCGTGATGTAGCCGTAGTATCCTCCCGAAACGCCTTCTCGCGGAGCACGTACCACAATAACTGCTCTAGCACTCCGGCGGGGATCAATTTCTAAGACCTCGGGTGTTCGGAGTTCTACTGTGAGGTTTTCAAAGACAGAACGGTCATACTCTGGGGCGACATCGTGGGCCCCCAACACCACGAGGATTGGTTCACTGGAGTTGTTGGTTATCTGTAGAATCTGACTATCTGCTCCGCCAGGCCGCAGCGAGGCACTCAGAATTCCTGGTTCCGTTGAGATATAGACGTTCTCAAGATCGTAGAGGAAGTCTCCTTCTTCTACTATCAGCTCCTCGGTGTGAACTTTCTGACGACCATCAGCGTAGCGCAGGAAGAGCCTCATTTCATAAGTTCCTGGGAAGAGTGGTTTACTGATAGGTGCTTGTAGCCAAAGTTCACTGCCAGGAAAGATATCCATGCTGGGCGCTTCTCCAGAATCCAATTCTTGCTCACCGAATACGATCCGCTCTACCAGCGCTCTGTTTTCGTCGCGGATGGTCATTTCTGCGGCTAAAGGATATAGAATATTTGAAGTATTGCGAATAATGGCTTTAGCAAAGGGGAGACCATTTTCATCATTCTTCACTTCGATACTGTCTACCATCAGTTCAGGACGAAGACCGGGGCGAACGACGTTGATGACCATACGTACCGCGTAACGAATTCTTAGCGCCACTTGACCAGACATGTGCGTAGACTGCGGTTCTACCATGATCGCCGCAACATAGGTTCCTGCAGCATTCAGAGGAACATGCACCTCTCCCCGAATTGCCCGTTGTTCACCTGGAGGAATAACGATCTGTGGTGACTCTAGGCGTATCCAGTTTAAGACGGGATTATTACTTTCCTCGTAGAACACAAGGTTGCCGTCGGGTTCTTGAGCAATGCTGTAGACCTTGATATCCACAATTTCATGATTGCCCTCGGATGAGGCGTGGATCTCAAAGGTTGCGGATTGCCCTGGACTCAAGTTAAGTTCGAAGACAAGCGGCTGCACTCCGACAGCTTGTACAGGTGCCAAGGTTAGCAACACACAGAATATAGTTGATAAGAGTATCTGAATGCAATGTTTACCTCGCTGCATTTCTCCAACCTCCCCACTTTGCTGGTGCCACATAAGTGTGAGGGGCGGGGGGTCGCTCTCCCCGCCCCAGAGCCTCAGTGTGCAGCATCCTATTTCTTATAGATTGTCAAGGTTACAGTGGTCGAGTAATCGCCTTCAGCTTGCTGATGAATATCGCCGAGGGTACCCTTAACAGTCATTTTGTATTCTCTGTGTTCCTTGCCTTGAACATAGTCCCTAGAGTCGTTGCCGACGTACGAGCGATTAGCTTCCGCATCGAGGATTCTCGTCCAGGGATCTTCCCACCATCCATAAGTGAGTTTTTTCTGGAATACGTCTACTTCAGTCTTGATCTTGTCTGTGCCATTACTCAAGGCTTTGAACTCTACTTTCAGACCAACTTTTGTGTTAGCCTTAATGTCAAAGACTGCGGTGCCCTCACTGAATTCCTCTTCGTAACCTGTCCAATCCAGGTCGATCTCCGTATCCTTGAGGAAGATCGCGGCATATGGGCCCACATTACCCTTGACGCTGACTTTGCCTACTAGCCTTTCAGGATCGTGAGGTCTCGGATCATGCATTTTGTTAAGCTCTCGATTCGGCTCAGATGGCTTTGGTGGCCACCAATCTGGCCCAACCTCAGCAAACGCCAAGCTGTTCAATGCGAGCACTGCTGCTAGTACCAACAGAAGCACGCTGTATTTTCTCACTGAGTTTTCCTCCTTAAGGATAAAGTTTGTCTAGTGATTGTAGTTGCTTTATTCCACCCTGACCCTTTGTCCTTATCCACCTCCTTGGGCAGCACTGATTGTCACTGTGATACTGCCTTTATAGGGGCCAGCGGGTTGGCCGTGGATTTCGGAGATACGGACTACACCGTATATCTCCAGCTGATGCACCTTGTTTGAAGGTTCAAAAGAGAAGGTCCGCCACTGATTACCTGCAAACTGAGTGGATCTTTCCTCTGTACCTCCTACCCAGTACAAGACATTCAGTGAATCCTTCTCTGTGTTCATAAGACCGCCGAACTTCGGTTTTTCTGCGTATTCCAGAGGATCGGCTTTTATAGTAACCGTAACTGGAAAGTCGGCAGTGAATTTGACAATTGCAGGTTTTTCCGCTTCATACTCTCCTGGAGCTCCAGTGATGTACCCGAAGTCCAGCGGTGTTACTTCAATAATTCTGATTCCCTCTGCCCATGCGGTCGCCGATACAATCACCACGATGAAAAACATCAATGTCGGTAAAAATTGCCAACGCGTTTTCACAAATGTTCTCTCCCTCCGGATGATTCATCCGCTAGTATTTTTTGTCGGCGATGGACAGATTATGCAAAATTTAGGAAAAATTTCCTGTATCAAGTAAGTTTGATGTAAAGCCGTAAAACCGCGACTTTGTTTAGCCTGCTATCACCTGGGAACACTATGCACTAGGTTGGTTATTGAGGGGGATTCTGCCAATGAAAGTCCGCATCTACTACCATCGTTCGGACAACAACTACACTCCTTGGAATGTATGGCTCTGGCCGGATAACTATGCCGGTTGGGAAGTTAAGTTTACGGAAAGTGATGAGTACGGCCGCATTGCCACCGCTGAAATCCCAGGGAACCACAGGCGGGTGGGCTTTGTGATCCATTCCTACACCTGGGATAAAGACATCGCCCATGACCGCTACATCGAGAACTTCGTGGAAGGGGAAGCAGAAGTCTGGCTGCGGGATGGGGACCCCACGGTCTACACTGCGCCTCCAGCTGACCTTCGCAGTAGAGTGCGTTTTTTTGAGAAGGCTTTGGTTACGGTGCATTACTACCGCTACGATCAGGACTACACAGGCTGGAACTTGTGGGTTTGGCAGGGGGACGAGCCTGGTTGGCAGGTGGAATTCTCTGCGGCAGATGCTTATGGGGTAGTGGCCCGGGTTCCCTTTGAGCACATTACTGATACAGGGGAAATGGGTTTCATCGTCCGAAGGAGTGCGGCGGGCAATTCCTGGGCTGAAAAAGATGGTGGCGATCGGTTTGTGCCTTTCTATCATCTAGATAACGAAGGACAGCTTCATATCTGGTTGATGCAGGAAGATGGGCGGGTGTACTATTCTCCTCGAGATGTGGACAGGGTGCCGCGCATTGTGAAGGCCCAGATCGATGAGGAAAAAGTGATCTCGATTGAAACCAATATACCCGTTAAGCTAGATCCAGTCAGAGGCGGCGGATTTCGCCTGTTTAGAAATGATGAGGAAGAGCCTTTAGCTGAGGTGATCACATTTGAGTCAGGCAGGGATGGGGCAAAGCGGCTGCGGCTTGCTTCTGAAGAACATCTGGATCTAGAAGCCGTCTACACCGTCAGCCATCCCACCCATGGAACCGCCCGTGTGACGATGGGACGGATCTTCGACACCCAAGCCTTCGCGGAACGCTTTACATATGAAGGAAATGATTTAGGGGCAGACTACTCACCCGAAGGTACTAAGTTTCGGGTATGGGCGCCCACTGCTGAAGCAGTCACCGTTTTACTGTATAAATCAGGCCAGGGAGGAAAGGCAGAAAAGTTCCCCATGCGCCGCGATGTGAAAGGCACGTGGATCTGCGAAGTTCCAGGTGATCTTCACGGTCGCTACTATACATACCTCGTAACCCATCACGATGCACAACATGAGGTGGTAGACCCTTACGCCCGGGCCTGCGGCGTAAATGGGGAGCGGGGGATGGTAGTCGATCTTTCCCGTACTAATCCGCCTGGGTGGGAAAGAGCTCATCGCCCGCCGCTTGCAGCACCTACCGATGCGGTGATCTACGAACTGCATGTCCGGGACTTTTCTATCCATCCAGCTTCAGGGATCAACAACAAGGGGAAGTACTTAGGCGTGGTGGAACCCCACACAAGGGGTCCCGACGGTGTGTTTACAGGGCTTTCTCACCTAAAGGAACTGGGAATTACCCATCTTCACCTCCTGCCTGTGTTTGACTATATCTCAGTGGATGAATCTCGCCCCAACTTAGGCTACAACTGGGGCTATGATCCACTCCACTACAATATTCCTGAAGGTTCTTATTCCACCGATCCCTTCAACGGTGAAGTGCGCATCCGCGAGTTTAAGGAGATGGTGCAGGGCCTCCACCGCGCAGGGATACGGGTAATCATGGACGTGGTCTACAACCACACAGCGAAGAGCATGGATGCGAACTTCAACCAGCTGGTTCCAGGCTACTACTACCGCCTACGTCCAGATGGGCACTTTTCTAATGGTTCGGGCTGTGGGAATGAGCTTGCCGATGAACGTTCTATGGTGCGCAAGTTCATCGTGGACTCGGTCACCTATTGGGCACGGGAGTATAAAATCGATGGGTTCCGCTTCGATCTGATGGGGCTGCATCATGTCAAAACAATGAAGGCAGTGCGCAGGGCACTGAATGAAATCGATCCTTCCATTATTATTTATGGGGAAGGATGGGCGGCTGCCGATTCGACCCTGCCGGGAGGTCTCAGGGCTCTAAAAAGCAATACACCTCAGCTGAAGGGCATAGCTTCGTTTTCGAATGATATGCGGGATGCGGTGAAAGGACATGTTTTCCATCAGCGGGAACCGGGGTTTGTGCAGGGGGCAGGTTTTGAGGAACCTATCAAGTTTGGCATTGTGGCTGCGACCTACCACGAGCAGGTGGATTATGGACGGGCTAATTATGGTGAGGGGCCTTGGGCGCTGGAGCCCAGTCAGTGTATTACTTATGCTGCTTCCCACGATAATCTCACGCTGTGGGATAAGCTTATTGCCAGCGCTCCCGACGTTTCTGAAGAGGAAAGGATCAAGATGCAGAAGCTGGCTAACGCTCTTGTCCTCACAAGTCAGGGGATTCCGTTTTTGCATGCGGGGCAGGAGTTTGCCCGTACCAAAGGCGGAGAGCACAACAGTTACCAGTCGCCTGACCGGGTAAATAGGATCGATTGGGGCCGCAAGGTGCGCTACCGGGAGCTCTTTGACTATACCAAGTGTTTGATCGCACTGCGGCGGGCCCATCCCGCTTTTCGGATGAGAACCAGTGCGGAAATCCGGTCCAAGCTTACCTTTATAGAAATGCCCGCACCCAACATGGTGGGGTATTTCCTTGGGCCCCATGCGGGTGGTGATCCTTGGGGTTTGATCGCCGTTCTGTTCAATGCTAACCCAGATCCGGTACCGGTGAAACTCAATCCTGGTCGCTGGGGAACCGTGGTAGATGAAGAGCGGGCTGATCTGCTTCCCTTTGGCGAGATCCTGGACCAGACAGTAGTTGTGGCAGGGAGGAGCTGTCGCATCTTGGTTGACCTAAACAGCATTACCGAAGGAGGGGTTTAATGCCGAAGTGGATTGCTTCGCCTTACAGTGAGCTTGATCGTTATCTATTTCATCAGGGAACTCACTACGAAAGCTACGCCATGCTGGGTGCCCATTTAGTCGAGGAAAATGGGCAAGCGGGTGTGCGCTTTGCGGTATGGGCTCCTAACGCGGAGCGCGTCTCGGTTGTAGGTGACTTCAACAGCTGGAACGGCGATGCCCATCCCATGAAGCGCCAGCCTGCGTCTGGCATCTGGGCCCTTTTTATTCCCGGCCTTGGAGAAGGGACAATCTATAAATATGAAATCCGCACTTATTCAGGGCAGCTTATTCTGAAGGCCGATCCCTATGCCTTTTATGCGGAAGTTAAGCCCCGCACTGCTTCAAAGGTGGTGAATCTCAAGGGCTACCAGTGGAATGATCGGGAGTGGCAGGAGAGAAAGGCTTCGCAGTCGCCTTTTGATCAGCCCATGCTGATTTACGAAGTCCACCTTGGTTCTTGGAAAAACCGCGGTTTTGAGCAGTATTACACCTATAAAGAGCTTACCGAAGAATTGATCGACTATGTGGCGGATATGGGCTACACCCACATTGAGCTGCTCCCTGTAATGGAGCATCCCTTCGATGGTTCGTGGGGTTATCAGACTACGGGGTACTACGCGATTACCAGCCGCTATGGGACGCCCTATGAGTTTATGGCGTTTGTGGACCGTTGTCATCAGAAAGGAATCGGAGTGATCCTAGACTGGGTGCCGGGGCATTTCTGCCGGGATGATCATGGGCTGCGGATGTTTGATGGGACGGCCTGCTATGAGTATGCCGATCCTAAGAGGGCAGATAACCACGGCTGGGGAACGAGCAACTTTGATTTAGGCAAAACCGAGGTGCAGAGTTTCCTCATTTCTAATGCCCTCTTCTGGCTGGATGTGTACCATATTGATGGGCTGCGGGTTGATGCGGTGGCGGCCATGCTCTACTTAGACTTCGACAAAAAGCCGGGAGAATGGAATCCTAATTCTCAAGGCGGGCGAGAAAACTTAGAATCAATCGCATTTCTGCGCAAGCTGAATGAACAGGTCCTAACCAGGTTCCCCGGAACCTTAATGATCGCGGAAGAAAGCAGTGCGTGGCCTTTAGTGACAATGCCGCCCTATCTAGGAGGGTTGGGGTTCAATTATAAATGGAACATGGGCTGGATGAATGACATGCTGAGGTATATGGAGCTTGATCCTATACATAGAAAGTACCATCACAACCTGGTCACGTTTTCTTTTATGTACGCCTTCAGTGAGAACTTTGTGCTGCCAATTTCCCATGATGAAGTGGTGCACGGCAAGAAGTCTCTCTTAGACAAAATGCCCGGTGATTACTGGCAGAAGTTTGCTAACCTGCGAGCTTTCTTAGGTTATATGATGGCCCACCCTGGTAAGAAACTGCTCTTTATGGGAGCAGAGTTCGGGCAGTTTATTGAGTGGAACTACACACAAAGCCTTGACTGGCATCTGTTGGATTATCCAATGCACAGAAGTTTGTGGGACTACAATAAGGCGCTGAACTGGTTTTACCGGAACAGCCCTGCTCTTTGGGAACAGGATCACAGCTGGGAAGGGTTTGAATGGATCGATGCTAATGACTCTGAACAGAGCGTAATTTCCTTCGTCCGTAAGGGCAAAGATCCCCACGATCTCTTAGTGGTGGTAGTAAACTTTACTCCCGTGGTGCGGTACAACTACCGGATTGGGGTTCCCATACCGGGGATATATAAGGAAGTGTTCAACAGCGATTATAAGGAGTGGGGCGGTTCGGGAGTGGCTAATCCGAATCCCCTAAGGTCTGAAAACATTTCGTGGCACAACCGCGAACAGAGTATCTCGATCACGCTGCCTCCGTTAGCTGCAGTTTATTTGCGTCTGGAAAAGATCCTTTCAGATAAGAAGGATCATAGAACAGCTTTTTCTTATACCAAGTACCGAACGCAAAATGTCTGATGCAGAGGGATTTTGACAGGATTATACGATTCTTCCTGGAATTACTATACGTGCAGAACGCATTACTTAAAGGAAGGAGAAATGGTGTGAGGGAGACATTTGTGTTTAATCAGGGGTGGGAATACACTCCAGAGTGGAAAGACGAGTTTATTGCACCGGATTTCCAGGCTGATGGGTTTGAAAGAGTAACCATCCCCCATGCCAACAAAGAACTGCCTTACAACTACTTCGATGAGAAGGACTACCAGTTTGTTTCCTGCTACCGCAAGGTTTTCAGCTTCGATCCCAGCTGGGATGGGAAGAAGGTCTTTGTCGATTTTGATGCGGTTATGGCTTATGCGGAAGTATACTTGAATGGAGAGTTCTTAGGAAGCCATAAAGGCGGGTATACACCGTTTTCGATTGATCTTACACCTGCGCTCAAAGAGGGCGAGAACGTGTTAGTCGTGAAGGTCGACTCCACTGAGCGTCCTGATATTCCGCCCTTTGGCTATGTGATTGACTATCTCTGCTACGGCGGAATCTACCGGGATGTATATCTGCGGGTAGTTGATCCAGTTTATATCCACAACATCTTTGCTAAGCCGAAGAAGGTTTTGGAACCAGAAAAAGAGCTGGAGACGACTGTTTATATCTCCAACACCACTGACAGTGCTCAGACCTTAGACATTACGGTTAAGCTTTCTCGGGAAGGAAGCCTCGTAGCCGAAGGTACCGAAACTGTCACTGCTGAACCTGGAAAGAGCCAGTTTGATGTGGTGATCTCAGACCTCACGGATATTCTCCTCTGGGATATTGATAACCCTAATCTGTACCATGTGGAAGTAACCATTGGGGACGAGGGAAGTGTCAAAGATAACTTCAAGACTCGCATTGGCTTTAGAGAAGCTGTTGTAAAGCCCGATGGGTTCTACCTTAATGGGGAAAAGGTTATGCTGAGGGGTTTAAACCGCCATCAAGCGTTCCCTTATGTGGGCTATGCAATGCCTGCCCGTGTGCAGCGTAAAGATGCGGATATCTTAAAGTATGAGCTGTGCCTCAACACTGTGCGGACCAGTCACTATCCGCAGAGCCCGCATTTCTTGGATCGCTGTGATGAAATCGGGCTGCTGGTCTTTGAAGAGATTCCTGGCTGGCAGCACATTGGTGATGAAGAGTGGAAACAGGTTTCGTATGAAGATGTGCGGGAAATGATTGAGCGCGACTGGAACCATCCTTCCATCTTCCTCTGGGGTGTGCGGATCAATGAGTCGCAAGACGATCATGAGTTTTATAAAGAGACGAACCGGATCGCCCGGGAACTGGATCCCACTCGCCAGACCGGTGGTGTGCGCTACCTGGAGGGCAGCGACTTCTTAGAAGACGTTTACACCATGAACGACTTTATCCACAGCGGTGGGGAAAGAATCCTCCGGGATCCGAAGTTTGTTACTCGCACAGAGGACTATGTGCCTTACATGGTCACCGAGTTCAACGGCCATATGTATCCTACCAAGCGGTTTGACCAAGAAGAGCGTCTGGTAGAGCATGCTATGCGGCACCTGCGGGTGCAGAATGCGGCAGCCCTTGATCCGCATATCTCGGCAGCTTATGGCTGGTGTGCCTTTGACTACAACACTCACTACGACTTTGGTTCTGGCGACCGGATCTGCTACCACGGTGTGATGGATATGTTCCGGATTCCGAAGATGGCAGCTCATTTCTACGGCAGCCAGGTGGATCCAAAGATCAAACCTGTTCTGGAGCCAGCCACTCTCTGGACCTTGGGTGAGCGGGGCGGCGCTGGTGTACTGCCGCTTGTGATCTTCACTAACTGCGACAGCGTCAAGGTGAAGCTCCACGGCAAGGAAGTGGGCGAATTCTTCCCTGCCAAGGATCAGTACCAGGGTGTACCATACCCGCCGGTAATTATTACTGAGCTGAAGACTGGTATCTGGGGCGTGCAGTGGTATGATGCGGAGTTTATTGGTATCGTAGATGGCAAGGAAGTGGCAGTGAAGAAGTTTGCTGCTGCACCTGTTCCAACCAAACTCGAGATCGAGGCCGACGATACTACTCTGATTGCCGATGGCAGCGATGCAACGAGGGTAGTATTCAAGGTTGTGGACCAAGTTGGAAACATTCTGCCTTACCTCAATGAGGTAATTGAGTTTGAGATTGAAGGCCCGGGAACTCTGATTGGACCAAAGGTGACGGGGCTTATCGGCGGCTGCATTGCCACTTGGGTAAGAACGACTGGTGAAGAAGGAACCATCAAGATCAAGGGTGTAACAACCAGGTTCGAGAGTGAGACAATCGAAATCGAAGTGAAGAAATAACGGCTACAGCAGGGCCTCGCAAGGGGCCCTGCCTCATTTTAGAGAAAAAATGCAAGAAGGGGCTAAAGTCCAGGGGCACCCTGACGATACATGTATTGAGAGAACAGTCATGGTGGCCACGGCTGTTTTCTTAAAGGGACAAGGAGAGCCTGATCACCTCTGCTGAGTCCCAAGGAACACGGATGTTCCACAAAAATGATTTACCACAAGGAGGTAAAACAATGAGAATTAACAACAACATTATGGCCCTCAATGCCCACAGGCAGTTGGGTGTAAACCAAGCTAACAGCTCAAAGAGCATGGAAAGACTCTCCAGCGGTATGAGAATTAACCGTGCTGGCGACGATGC
>CALKAR010000050.1 GCA_937988745.1 uncultured Peptococcaceae bacterium | reverse complement strand
CTTCGTGAACTTAGTTGCTAATATGATATTTGAAATCCTTGGAAATTGCAAGTGATACAGTATTGACAGACATAAAGTGGGTGATTATAATATATTTAACAGTAACCTCACTTGTCTTTTGGGAAAGGGGTGGTGAGGAAAGATTTTTAGTTTCATACTTACTTTAACGTTAAAGGGCGAAAAATTCAAGTAGGCTTTTTCTTCTTATGTTCACTTTAACGTTAAAGTGAACAGAAAAGCCAGACGAAAAAAGAGGAGGTAACAGTGGTGAAGTTTCGCAGACACTCATTCTTGTTGGTTGCACTGCTGGTGGCCGGACTTGTGATCGGTACCGGTGTGGTCAGTGCTGCTAGACTGACTCTGTACAGCTGGGAAGGCGTTGATGGAATTGCAGAACAGCAGCAAATTGCTGAGAACTACATGAAGGAAAATCCAGGGGTAGAACTCGTCGCTCAGTCTCCTCCAGGAACATCTTCCGACTACCTCCAGAAGGTATTGACTCAAGTGGCTGCTGGCAGCCCACCAGATGTGTTCCAAATCGGTGACGGAGACGTAGCTCCTTTTGCACGCGAAGGCCGGATTACCAATCTCACACCTTTCGTAACTGGCCCGAACGGTATCGATCCTGAGGATTTCCTCGCAGGTCCATTAGAGTACGGTAAGTACAACGGCGAATACTATGCAATTCCGAAAGACTTTTCGCCGCTGGTAATGTACTACAACAAAGCTATCTTTGATGAAGCCGGCATCGAGTATCCAAACGATGATTGGACATGGGAAGACTTCGAAGCTGCTGCTAGAGCTCTCACCGTAAAGAGCGGTAACCGCACAACCCGCTACGGTGCAACCTTCGGCAATCTGGCTGAAACTCGCTTCATGATCCCCTTTATCCTGTCTAACAATGGGGATGTCATGAACCCAGAGGCAACTCGGGCAACCGGTTACTTAGACAGCGATGCCACCATCGAAGCTATCGAGCGGATCGCTGGTCTGATTCGTGAAGGTGTAATCGCTCGCAAGTCCTCTATGGAAGCTCTCGGCGGTGGAGACCAGATGTTTGTTTCTGAACGGACCGCTATGCACTTCACCGGTATCTGGCCAATGGCAACCCAGTTTGAACCAGCTGGTTTAGACTTCGGTACAGCCGTACTGCCTGCAATGGAACGGCCTGCTTCCATTCTGTTCTGGGCTGGCTATGCCATGTTTGACACTGTGGAAGACAAGGAACTGGCATGGGATGTCTTAAAGTACTTCACCGGTCCAGAAGGCCAGAGCATTATGGCCCGCACTCGCATGACTGCCAACAAGCAGGCTGCTGAGAACGTAGGTGCCCTCAATGATGAAAGACTGGTAACCTTCTATAAACTGGCCGATTACGCTGAGGTACCTTTCGACCTGAAGGGTACTCCAGAAGGTGTAATCGCTCGGGACTTCTTCGTCCGTGCCCTTGAGGAAATCTTCTACACCGATGCGGATGTAAGGGAAGTATTCACCAGAACCGCAAGGGAAATCGACGAAGAAATTGCTCGTCAGGGCTTCTAATAACGCTCTATTGGGGAGAGGCATCGGCCCTCCCCAATAGTTTCTATTTTTGCGTGGGATGGAGGGGCGAAATTGTATAAGAAACTATCACGCAGCAATACGCTCAAATTTTATCTGCTGATTTCCCCTTGGCTGATTGGATTCTTGGTGTTTGTGGCGGGACCCATGTTCTATTCCATGTATCTCAGCTTGACACGCTACACCATGCTGAATCCTCCAACTTGGATAGGACTAGAAAACTACCGCAATCTCTTTCGGGATTCTCGGTTCCTCAAATCACTGCAGGTAACAGCAACCTACACTTTCGTTGGTGTTCCCCTAAGGCTGCTTTTTGCATTCGTTGTTTCGCTGATGCTGAATAACATCCGCCGGGGAAAGAACTTCCTTAGGACAGTGTACTATGTGCCCTCGGTAGTGTCAGGTGTAGCCGTTGTGGTACTGTGGCGCTGGCTGTTTAACCCTGAAGTTGGTTTGATCAATCATATTCTCAGCTGGTTCGGAATCCAAGGGCCTGGCTGGCTGTATGACCCAGATTGGGCTCTGCCTGCGCTGATTATTATGAGCTTGTGGGGCGTAGGCCGTGAAGTCGTGATCTTCCTTGCCGGTCTGCAGGGTATTGGGGAGCAGCTTTATGAAGCGGCTCGGATCGATGGGGCAGACGGTTGGCGGTGTCTGCTGCACATTACAATCCCCATGATTTCCCCTACCATCTTCTTCAACTTGGTAATGGGTATCATTGGGTCTTTCCAGGTATTTACCGACGCCTATGTGGCTACCCAAGGTGGTCCGATGGATGCTACCCTCATGACAGTGCTTTACCTCTATGGGCAGGCTTTCGGAAACCTGAGAATGGGCTATGCATCTGCTATTGCATGGGTATTATTTGTCATCATTATGTTCTTTACTGCACTGGTCTTTAAATCGTCCTCACTTTGGGTCTTCTACGAGACAGAGATTGGGGGTAAGAAAGCATGAGCCGCTCTGCTGTACGTGAACAGACCATTCTCGAGCGAATTAGGGCGTTTACCCGCACTCAGACTGGCATAGATTTCATCAGTCAAACTGTTCAATATATACTGCTTATCTTAGGGGCCATTCTGATCATGATCCCCTTCTTGTGGATGATTTCTACCTCTTTCAAGAGTTCATTCCAGGTCTGGGATCCAGATTCTTGGTGGCCTGATCCCTTTGTACTTGATAACTACCGGCGTCCTTTTGAAGTGCTTCCGATGAAGACTTTTTTCAAGAATACCATGATCACTGTTATCGCAGCTGTGATCGGCGTTCCCTTATCGAGTTCTTTGGTTGCCTACGGATTTGCTCGGTATCAAGCACCGGGAAGCACTCTGCTGTTCATTCTCCTGCTTGGCACCATGATGCTGCCGGGCCAGGTAACACTGATTCCGACGTTTATTTTGTATAGGAAACTTGGCTGGTACGACACCCTGCTGCCGCTTACAGTGCCGTGTTTCTTGGCTAGTCCATTTTATGTTTTCCTGCTGCGGCAGTTCTACGCTGGCATCTCTAAGGATGTGGAAGAAGCAGCCATTATCGATGGATGCGGAACGCTTCGCCTGTGGTGGCAGATTCTGTTGCCGATGACTAAACCAGCCTTAGCGACTGTCGTGATTTTCGAGTTCCTTGGTAAGTGGAATGACTTCTTCGGTCCCTTGATCTACCTTGAAACTTTGGAGAAGTTTACGCTTGCACTGGGAATGCGCATGTTCCAAACCCAGTTTACTATTGAGTACGGGCCTATGATGGCTTTGGCAACACTGTTGATGCTTCCCTGCGTGCTCTTGTTCTTCTTCTGCTCTCGTTATTTCATTCAGGGAATTAATCTTACAGGGTCTAAGGGATAATCGAGCTACTAGACGGAGGAGATGTTCATGTCAGGTATTTTCAGCCCCCATTTTCAGCTGGAGAAAACAACTAGGATGGATGACTTGTATGCAATCTGCGGCCGAAGGACCTATCTTGTCGGTGCGCAGGATAGTTCCTTTCCTGATACAGGGCATCATGTACCAGGGGAAATGGGCGGTCTGTGGAGCCATCCCATTAAGGTCTTGGATGGTTTTTGGCTTGGCTTTGTAGTTGATGGAGAAACAAAATGGCTGCCTAAGGCAGAAAAATTCTGGCACAGCCCAGTTGTTTCAGGTTTTGAACATGCAGTGCCTGAAATCGGGGAAGTGCGGACTGAGGTGTTTATCCCCAGCCATGCAGAAGGTATGTTGGTGACATACAACATCAAACATGCCCTGGAAGATAAAGCTCCAAAGAAAGTGCAGGTTGTGTTCTTGGCTCGCACTGAACTCCGGGGTGCGTGGCTCAGCGAGAAACTAGGATGGGACGATGGGCAGGATGAAGCCCGCTTTGTTCCGGAAAAAGGCCTGGTATTCGCGAGAGACAGCCAGAACCCATGGTTTGCGGTCCTCGGTTCAGCAACCCATAAGGTAAACGGCTGCGAACTAGGGGATATCTGGGGCCCGGAAAAGACTGCTGGGCAGGGCATTTCAGTGCAATTTACATTTGATGTTGAACTTGATGAAAACGGCTGTGGAGAACTCACACTAGCAGTAGCCAGCTCCGCTGAGAGTGAGGAACAAGCGCTAGAGGCCTGGCAGTTTTTGGTGGAGAACCGTGACAAACTCCGTCAGGAAAAGATTGATTTCTACAACGAACTCATCAGCGCATCCCAGCTGGAAATCCCCGACAAGGATCTCCAGGATACTTTCGACTGGATTAAAGTGAATTACGAAATGCTGACTCGTGATGTGCCCGGCTATGGCTTTGGGCTAGCAGCGGGATTACCGACCTATCCTTGGTGGTTCGGCTGTGATAACAGCTATGCTCTGCTCGGTGCTCTGCCGCTGGGTATGTTTGAGCTCAGCAAAGAGACACTGAAGCTCGTTGCTCGCTATTCGCAGGAAACCAACGGCAATGGCCGCATTATCCACGAAGTGGTGACCAATGGCGTTGTATTCAACCCTGGTAACACTCAAGAAACTGCTCACTTCACCATGGCAGTCTATGAGACCTGGCGCTGGACAGGTGATGATGAGTTCCTGAAAGAGCTCTATCCAATCTGCCGCCAGGGTGTTATGGAGTGGCTCCTCAAGGAAATGGATGAAGACGGGGATCTCTTCCCAACAGGCTACGGCATCATGGAAGTTGCCGGTCTAAATGCTGAGTTGGTTGATACCGCGATCTACACCCAGCAGGCACTGGCGTGCTTGGCGAAAATGGCAGATTACCTCGGCGACAGTGAAACAGCCGGCGAAGCTGAAAAACTTGCCGCCCAGGCACTTAGAAATTTCGAAGAACGTTTCTGGCTCAAAGAAGAAGGCCTCTATGCCGACGTCCAGGCCACACCTGAGCAGCTGCTCGAGAGAGTCGATCAGATGCGCAGTCAGCCTGGAAACATGGATGAGCGGATGGCTGCAGTCTTAGAAGAATATGAAAGTGTGTCCCAAGAGGCGGATGATAAGACAAAGGAGCAGCCTTGGCTGTTTAAGAACTGGGTCATCTTCTGCCCAATGGAAGTGGGAGCAGCTCCAAAAGAGCGAGCTGAACGCGCTTTAGAGCGCATGTACACACCTGAGTTTACAACTGAAGAAGGACTCTACCTGAACGGATACAACCAGAGCCACAAGATGACTATTTCCACATCGGTAGCTGCAGTAGCTCAAGCACGCTACGGATTTATGGACCGCGCCCTGGATTATATCAACCAGATGGTGCGCATACGTGACCTGCGGTTTCCAGGTGCGCCTAGTGAAATGATGCCTGACTACGGCTGCGTTGTGCAGGCGTGGACTGGCTATGGTATGGTCTACCCGGTTGTCTGCCAGTTCCTCGGTTTTGATCCTGATGCACCCAACAAGAGATTTTCTGTACGGCCGCACTTGCCTGCAGATTGGGAAAACGTTGCCCTGCAGAAGCTCCATGTTGGTGATGCCCAAGCCGATTTGAAGGTGGTTCGGCACGGTGAACGGGTCGAGATAGAAATCGAGATTGATAAAGCAGGCTGGCGGGCTGATGTGGAGCTGCCGGAGGAGTGGCTTGGTTGGGCTGATCCGGTTTACTATGTGAACAATTCTCAAGAATCTGCAGTGGACGGCAGACTGCAGGTCAGTCTCGAACCTAACTGCACTTACAAGATCACAATCCTGCCGGAGGCAGCCAGTGAAGCTGCATCCAGCAGAGCTTAAGATATTTGTGAGGTGATGCAGCATGGTAATTGACCCGAAATGGCATGTCGTAGAAGCAGAGTTTAATCCAGCCAGAATGGGGCATTATGAATCTGTTTTTACCCTTGGAAACGGTTACTTAGGCACACGGGGAGTATTCGAAGAGCTGTATCGCCAGCGCACTCCTGGCACTTTTGTCGCTGGTTTATTCGATAAAGCCCATCACAACGAGGTTACGGAGCTTCCCAATATCCCTGATTGGATCGAGGTTTCAATTCTTCTCGATGGGGAAGAGCTGGATCTCACGCAAGGAAAGGTCGTGGCGTATCAGCGGGTGCTGAACCTCAAAGAGGGTGTGCTCACCCGCACTGTGACTTGGGAAAGCCCAAAGGGCAAGCGGACGGCGCTGAAATTCATCCGGTTTGCTTCACTTGCTAATGTGCATCTCTTGGGGCTTTCCATTGAAGTTACACCAGAAAACTGGGATGGTTCCATCGAATTTCGCTCTGCCCTCAATGGTCAAGTGACAAACAGTGGTACTCAGCACTTTACGTCACTTGAGCACAGTACATATGCAGAGCGGGGAATCTATCTCTTCCAAGAAACAGTGCAGTCGAAGCATCAAGTAGCTCTTGCAGCGAACCATGTGGTGCACGGCGAACTTACCGACGAATATTTCAAGAACGCTCATCGCCGCATTACTTACAACGCCGTTATGGCTGGAAAACAGGGCGAGGCAGCCCGTCTAGATAAGTTGGCCACGATTTATACCACACGAGACCGGGACCTGCCGCCTGCAACCAACGTGCTCCATCATACTTTGGCAGAGAGTACTCGCGAGGCAAGGCGGTCTCTTGAAGAGCATCTTGCTGAACACAAGGCGGTCTGGGCAGAGCGCTGGGAGATGGCTGACGTAGAGCTGGGAGCACAAGACGACTTCGACCAGCTGGCTGTACGGTTTTCTATCTTCCACCTCATTCAGATGACAGCGTGGAATGACCCAACGGTCAGCGTTGCGGCGAAAGGGTTGTCTGGTGAAGGATACAAAGGTCACGTTTTTTGGGATACAGAGATCTTCATCATGCCGTTTTTCCTATATACCTTCCCAAATGTGGCAAGGAGCCTCTTATCCTACCGCTACCATACTCTGCCTGGAGCCCTAAAGAATGCCAGAGAAAACGGCTATTCTGGTGCCCAGTTTGCTTGGGAAAGTGCGGATACGGGAGAAGAAACCACTCCGGAGGTAGGCGGCATCGATCCTGTCACCAGAAAGCCCATTCCTATCCTGTGTGGTAAGCAGGAACACCACATTTCTGTGGATGTCCCGTACGGAATCTGGAACTACTACCGGGCAACAGGCGACCGAGAGTTCCTTCTCAATGAAGGCGCAGAAATTCTGCTGCTCACAGCGCGCTTTTGGGCAAGCAGGGTAACCTATAATGCGGCAGAAGACTGCTTCGAGATTGAAGAGGTCATCGGGCCAGATGAATATAAGGAAGGAATCGATAACAACTACTACACCAACGCATTGGTCCAGTGGCATCTGCGTAAGACGGCTAAACTGGTTGAGATGCTAAAAGAGGACTCCAAGGAAGACCTCTTAACCAGACTCGGCGTCACCGAAGGTGAACTTGCTGATTGGCAAGAAATTGCGGATAAGATCAAGCTGCCTAGAGAAGGCGCTCTGCTCCATCAGTTCGAAGGTTTCATGGATTTGAAGGAGCTAGACGTTCTGAAGTACCGGGATACACCAGGACTCCTACAGAGACACCACGGTTGGGAAGAGATTAACCAGTCGCAGGTCATCAAGCAGGCTGATGTCGTCATGCTGCTCTACCTCTTGCGTGATCACTTTACCAAGGAAGAGAAGCGGGTCAATTGGGATTTCTACGAGCCCAAGACCATGCACGACTCATCCCTCAGCGCTGCCATCCACAGTATTGTCGCCAACGATGTGGACTTGGCAGAAGAAGCCTATGCCTACTTCAAAAAGGCATCTCGGATTGACCTGGCCGACAACATGGGCAACACTAACGCCGGACTCCACTCGGCCTCCATGGGCGGTCTCTGGCAGGCCGTTGTTCACGGCTTTGGCGGTGTGCGGGTCAAGGACGGGGAACTGGTAGTAGAACCTAAGCTTCCTCAAGCCTGGGACAGCCTGAGCTTTAAGGTTTCGTTCCAAGGCAGACGCTTCCATGTTTCGATCAACCGGGATGGCCATACAGTAACGCCCTTGGATTAATACGAAAGGATGGGTACGGTGCGTTTAGGGTTTATTAGTGACCTATCAGAGCAGGATTTTGCCTTTGCTCAGCAGGAAAATCTTGAGGTTTTGGAACATAATATCAACGCGCCTGAGATAGATGCTTTTATCGACCGCGAACGTTCTCGCGAACTGCGCCAGCTGATGGAGAAGTACGGACGTAAGATCACCGCTATCGGCCGGTTTGGGCGGGAGCGGATCAGCGATGACCGGGAAGTCCGGGAAAAGGAACAGGCCGATGCCAAGCGTCTTATCGACTTCTGCCGCATGATGGAGGTGCCTACCTTCGTATGTGGTGCAGGTAAAGGGGAAGGGCTCCCCTTCGAGGAGAAGTGCCAGCGAGCCATTGATGTCCTTGGCGAGCTTGTAGAATACGGCCTGCAGCGCGGTGTGAACGTGGCTTTGTACAACTGCCGTTGGGGCAACTTCGCTTACGGTCCAGAGGCTTGGGAGGTTATCCTCCCCGCCGTTCCCAATCTGGGGATTAAGTACGATCCGTCGCATGCAATATATGATGGAGCCGATTATCTGAAAGAAACGCGAGACTGGGGCCACAAGTTTTACCATGCCCATGCTAAGGGTACGCTCATCATCGATGGAAAGCCCTTCGAAGATCCTCCCGCTGGGATGGATCAGACCAATTGGGGAGCTTTCTTGGCGGTGCTCTATGCTAAGAATTACCGCGGTGACCTTGTGATCGAACCCCATGCTCATACTTGGCTTGGGTCACGGTTTTATGGCGGTATCCGCATTGCGGCGAATCATCTGCGGCAGTTTATTGTGGATTACTGAAGAACGTTTTATGGGCTCCTGCCTATTTGAGCAGGGGCCTTTTTCTGTGTGCAGAATGTGTAGTAGGAGGGAATAGAGAGGTGAACGGTATGAAATTGCTTCTGACTGGATTTGAGCCGTTTGGTGGAGAGAAAATTAATCCTTCGTGGGAAGTTGTGCAGCAGGTTTCTGCAGAAGGAGTCGAAGGCGTGGAGATTGTCACTAAGCTGCTCCCTACTGTCTTTGGCCGATCAATTGATGAAGTTATCCGAACTATCGATGAAGAAAAACCTGATCTGGTCATTTCCCTTGGCCAGGCTGGCGGGCGCTCTGAGATTACGATTGAGCGGGTAGCTATTAATATCAGCGATGCAGGCAGCCCCGACAATGATAATAATCAGCCTGTCGATATGCCAATCGCAGACAGTGGGCCGGCTGCTTATTTTTCTACTCTGCCCATTAAGGCTGTGGTAGAAGAACTCCGCCGAGCTGGTATTCCGGCACGTGTGTCCAACACAGCGGGGACGTTTGTATGCAATCATGTGATGTATGGTGTTCTGCATTATATTGCAGAACGGAAGCTGCCTATTCGAGCGGGATTTATACATATTCCTTATCTACCTGAGCAGGCGGTGAAGCACAGGGGAGCTCCCTCTATGAGCCTTTCCGACATGACACGGGCTGTCAAGGTTGCCATTAGCGCAGCGGTTAAGGATGGTGTGCGCACGGCTGCGGGTTTACAAAAGAAATCAACCAAAGGTTGAGTCAACCAATAGTTGAGTATTATTGGGGAAAGGGCCCTGCAGGTAAACTAACAGTACATTGTCAAGTAGTCCGCGAAGTAAGATAATTGAGTCAACAGAAGACTTTGGGAGTGAGACAGATGTACAATGTCTACGGTTTTGGCAAGCGAATAATGGCTTATAGAAAAGCCGCAGGGTTGACCCAGGAAGAGCTGGCGGAAAGGCTGCATATCACACCGCAGGCGGTGTCCAAGTGGGAGAATGAAGTAAGCTTTCCTGAGATTACCATGCTGCCACGGCTGGCTGAAGCGTTGGGAACTTCCATTGAAATGCTCTTTGGCAGAGAGGTACGCGAAAATGGAGGGGAGTCTGAGGCTGCCTTTCCCGAGTTTCTCGGGCCTGATCTGAAATTAGTGCACATTTATCAGAATGTGGCCTGCTACTCGGAGAAGGAAGTGGAGAGAATTGAAGGTACTGTGGTGACCTTTGCCGATGGCAGCCAGGCGAACTTGGCTGAACTCAAAATCGTGAATCAAGGATCTGGCGAGATCCGGTTTTCATTCGGTGGTGAAAAGTATTATCGGGAGGATATGGACCAAAGTCTGACGGAGAAAGAAGAATTCTTTGATGGAATTCACTCGCTGGAGATCAGCGTGACCAATGCCCAGTATTTCGTGACTCAAGCTTCAACAGCCCAGACAAGAGTGTTTGCACAGGGCTCTCCGCTGTTTATCAATCGCTTTAATATAAGAAACGAAGGTGGCCGCCTGGTTATTAATGAACGAGAAAATCATGGCATGGACGTTCATTTCAACCAGGGGAATCGGGTTGAAATAGCTCTGGGATGTGAGCGTGGCGAGAACATTTCGCTGGCCGTCAATGGAGTGGGCAGCGCCGATATCCTGGTTCCCTTCAAGCGGGGTAAGTTGTCTGTCAATGGTTCCGGTGATATTGAGGCCGACGAATTTGACGTGGTAGAATGTGACGTCAACGGCAGCGGAGATATCAGCTGTAGTTCCGCTGAAGATGCTGCTCTGACGGTCAATGGCTCAGGAGATATTACCATCGAAAGGGTCAACAAGAACGCTCGTGCGGTGATTAGGGGTTCTGGCGACATCATTATAGAATCTGGCACCGTCAATCATCTAAGCGTTCAAATATTAGGTGCAGGTGATGTAGACGCAGAAGATGTTACCGCTCGTACGGCCGAGATTAGGGTGAGTGGTTCTGGCGAGGTAACCATCGGCAGGGTAATCGAAAAATCAGAGGAGACCCACAGCCGCCATTCGGCAATAACAATTCTGCGGCGCGGTTAAGTTTGACAGTAGTCAGTACAATCAAGAAAGATTTCGCCAAAGATGCTGTTTTTTTCTGGCTGAAATCTTTCTTTTTTATGTCGTGAAGCGGAAAATCGCAATTGTTGCATTGTCGTTACAATGTCGTTGTTATGATGATAAGTTCGTGATGTATTATCGCAATAGGGAAAATGTTAGTCGGACTGTTAATATTGGGAGGTGGTATGAAAAAACAGCGCTTGACATTAAACTTCGATTACTATCAATAGAAAGGATGACACGTATGAAGAGACTAGTGCTTGTCTTAACTTTAGTGTTTGTTCTGGCTTTTGGAGGCTTAGTGAAAGCACAGGAATATCCAGATTTAACTGGTGAAGAACTGCTGGTTTACATCACTTTCCACGAAGAAGAAGGACGTCGTCTGCTAGAACTTTTCCGCGAAAAGACTGGTGTCTCTTATAGCTATCTTAGAATGCCGACTGGCGAAGCTGTCGCTAGGGTGATGGCTGAGGGCAGTAATCCTAGAGCTGACTTTGTTTTAGGCGGTACTGCCGAATCCCACCAAGCCCTCGCCGATGCAGGGTTGCTGGAAGCTTACGTACCTATGTATGCCGACGATATTCCTGATTACTACAAGAATCCCGACGGATATTGGACCGGCTTTTATGTAGGCCCCATTTCCATCATGATCAACAGGACAAGATGGGATGCTGAGTTTTCACATCTGGAGGTTCCCACTACGTTCGAGGATCTTCTGAACCCAGAATTTGCTGGTGAGATCATTATGCCGAACCCTGCGACCTCTGGTACAGGCTATACTTTCTTAGCATCTATGATTCAGCTTGTCGGTGAAGATGAGGCAGGAGCTCGTACTCCGCATAAAAGCCTTGCTCAAGAGGGCGCATCCAGAATACAAAGGTGGACGCACTATAGTAATTGGCAATTTAGTGCTGCAGTTAGATGAGAGGGCTTTGGTGATTGATGGCAAGACTATTGAGTTGACTCCAAGTGAATATGCTCTGATGGAGTTTTTTGTCCGCCACCACAAAGTAGTCCTTTCCCGCGAACAGCTTTTGAATGTTATTTGGGAAACAGATGCACTGGGCAGCACAACTAGAACTATTGATGCACACATTCAGCGTCTCCGCAAGAAGCTGGGCCGCTATAAGGGTTATATCAAAACGGTGTACGGTATTGGCTACAAATTGGAAGTAGCTGAGGAAAGAAAATGAGAATGTCAATTCGGACCAAGATCATTATTGCTAATCTGCTGGTCATTCTTCCCCTGCTCGTTGTACTCAATGTTCTTATTGTGAGTGCATTTGAGCAGTACAATCTTAGAACAGTGCGGAATCGGCTGCTTCAAGCGACACAGACGGTGCAGCTCGAAGTGAGCCGCCACCTTTCGGAGCTGCCTGAACCCTCTGGAAGTGATCTGCATTTTCTCAATAAGGAAATCAGCCAGAGGGTGGGGAGCCCTACACAGCTCTTTTACATCAAGAACAATCGCAATATTTTAGTTGATTCGCGCACTGGTAATATTGAATACAATTCAGCCACTGCCGCCTCTGACGAAGGGTTTCAAGTCGCCATAAGCGAGGGCGGAAACTACATCCTAAAAGATAGTGGCGGCATCCGCTATTTTGAAGTTAGTTTCCCAATTTACCACGTGGTGGAACTGGTGGGTTCAGGCCGCATTGTTTACTCGTTGGAGCAGGAATATGCGCTCATCGGTGGTCTACGCAAGATTTTGCTCAGCCTGAGTGGCTTGTTCTTCATCTTGATAATGTCTCTCTTATATGCTCTTACAAACCGTTTGGTAAGCCCATTAATTCAGTTGAAAAACAGTATTACCCAGTTTGACATCAATCATCCGGGTACGCTGTTGAATTTCGAAAGGGCAGACGAAGAAGTATTTCAGCTTGCCCGTTCTTTCAACCAAATGGCCGAAAACATCAGAGATTTGGTCCGCAAACTGAGTGATGAGAAAGTTAAGCAGAAAACATTTTATGACAATATGACCCATGAGCTGAAGACCCCGTTAACTACCATTATGGGATGTGCAGATCTGGCCTGCCGTGTTGACAGTCCAGAAAAGCGTGAACAGTGTCTCAGCACAATTCAATCAGAATGCGGACGCCTTCTGCGAATCGTAAATCAGCTGCTGCACCAGTCACGGATCAATGAATATGAGTCTCGCGTTGAAAAGAAGCGTCTTGACCTAGGTGAAGTAGTAGCTGAGGCAGTCAAAATCCTGCAGTACAAAGCTAAGAAAAATCACATTGCGCTTTCTTTGACCCGACCGAAGCAACCCATCATGGGTTATATCGATGGAGATAAGATCACAGAACTAGTACTCAATCTAGTGGATAATGCCATTAAGCACAGCGGTACGGACAAGGTGGAGGTGGCTTTGAGGGTGCAGGAAAATCATGTGCTGCTCGACGTGATCGACTACGGCCGCGGTTTTCAAATAGGTGTCTCTACAAAGCAGAAGGATGATATGTTTGAAAGCCAAGGAATTGGTCTCAACATCTGCCGGCGGATTGTTGAACAGCATGGAGGAAGCATGTATATTCTGCCGCAGCAGGTGGGAACAATCGTGCGGGTGCAGCTTCCACAGGCTGCTGATGCAGCCACTGGGCATAACTTCAGCGTGGATGGTTTACTAGAATGAATATGAAGTTAAAGATAGAGGAACGTAAGCCAAAGAAAACCCTGCTGCTGTTAGTAGCAGCTGTCTGTACCCTGCTGGTTATTTTGACCATATATTGGCTCGATTTCGGAGACTTTGTGAGGTTGAATGAGCGGGTGGTCGTAAGCAATCAGGATCAGGTGATCGCTCTATTAAAGCGCAACACGCCGGTTCGGTTTGAACTGGTGGATGAGCGTTGGGGTACTGCTATTTTAGATTCGCCTGAGGAGCTCTATCAGATTTGGAGTGTGCTTGAAACGCTCGAACCCGTCCCTGGCCCAGTTGGTCAACGGGACCACATTAAAGGGAAGATTTACTTCTTTGATGGAGAGGTAGAGGAGTTTGCAATCTCTAACCGTTTCCAGTTGGGTGATTTTGTGCTAGGGAACCGGGATGAGGAGATGAAGGTAACCAATCTCTTTCAAATTCTTCTGCATACACTGCGCAGCCAAGATAATTTGGTTAATCTGATTAGGAACTCGGATAATATTTATCTCTTAGAAGCAGGTGTTCCCCTTGTTCCGGGTGCTCCTGGAGTAGTGGAACTTACACCAAGTCAGCAGGCTAAATTAGTAGACCAAGTGCTGCAAT
>CALKAR010000049.1 GCA_937988745.1 uncultured Peptococcaceae bacterium | reverse complement strand
TAAACAGAATTGCTGAGTATCCGGGGATATCTACAAACTGTAGCGCAGCCATCAGTAGAGCAACAGATTTCCCACCTCCAGCAGCGCCGCCATACAAGACTTCTTTAACGTCGTTCATCAATAGGAATGCACGTTGCTTCGGTGTTGGTTCATATGGTATATACTTAGTTAATCTAGGTGTTAAAGCTTTTTGTAAAGCTGCTATATCAACATTCGTTAAGTCTATCTTGTTTGGTATTAGCACCACCTCCTCTAAGTGCCCCTCGCCGCTTTCTATTAATCTGCATCTGTCTCATCGCCTTGTAGTATCCTATGGGTCAGGTTAGCTGCTTTGTACAGCATAACTAGTAGCTCCCGGGCCTTCGCTATCGCTTTATCAAATTGTTCTACAATCTCTAGCCTTTGAGCCATCTATCAATCCTCTCCTTCCTATTATCACTATAGAACTTTTGCTTCACATACCATTCTTCGAAATCAGAGTCGGACTTAGAACTATTGCACCGAGCACAACTTGGTACAATATTTTCCCTCACTGTCTTACCGCCCTTACTCACCGGAACTACATGGTCCATGGTAAGCTTAATTCTCCTAGATTGTTTCCTGCCGCAATATGCACACTTTCCCCTGAAGTACAACACCGCATCTTTCCAATCCTCAAAGGAATATCCGTCCTCCTCGCCGGTGCGATGCTTTGTATTATTTAGGAACTTAACCACGCGTTTCTTACTGATCTTCCTACTGATGTTGTAGCACTCTTTACAATCGGCTCTGTATCGAGTCGATCCATCTTTGAACTTACCATTCTTAGGGAACTCAGTCAGTTTCTTTTCCAGCCCGCATATACTACACACTTTCACTATTAATCCTCCTTAACTACAATTTCTGTAGTCTGTTTCACCCCAATAGTCTTGAATACGTTGGCCTTAACCAATATATCCAAAACCTCGCTAAGGTCTTCAACCTTTGTAGGACTTTCCTTTAAGTCGGGATTATCATCCGTAAGCTCAGGTCGTATCATGTCAGGGTTGTTCAACCTAGCTTTCCTCTCTAATTCTGTAGACAGTTGAAGCAGCCCCTTAATATCCTTAGGCGCCAACTCATACGGGTCAATAGCATTTATCGCAATAGCCAGCTTCTCATTCAATGCTTGGGCCATTTCAATATGCTTCTTGTTCATATCCAATATCTCTTGTTGACGCTGTTTCAATATTAGATTATCTACATACTTAGCCCAGGCCTGTAGCCTCACTGGGAAGTCCCATCGAGCTGCTACCTTCTTAACTACAGCTACTGTAGTTCCTAGTTGTTCCGCGACCTCTCGATACGATGGCCTTTTGCTGGGGTACATGTCCCTGTAAGCTAGCCAGATCTGCCATTCCCTGTCAGTCTCAGCGGGCTGTCGCTCCCACAGTTCTAGCTCTGCTTCTTTAGCTACATCAATCCAATTAAAATTATGATGTCTGTAATATGAAACTCGATTATTCTCAGCCTTCACACAATCTTCACATAAATGTTTATTGGTTTTATGAGGTGTTTTTTCTTGACCGCATCTGCGGCATTTGATCAACATTTGTTCACCTCCTCGTATATATTATACGCGGCTGGGAACTACAATAGCACAACTATTGCAAAGAGTATATTCACGGACTCGTAATATCGGTCTTTAAATAAGGCCTTTATAAAACCTTGGGGCGCCTCGTCACGGACTCGTAATAATCATTTTAAACATGTTACATATTTATACGCCCGTAATTTCTGGACTTTATTATGCATGCGTTTCCGGGTTTCATAGATCCAGTGCCGCGTCGCTAGGGGCGCGCCAGAATTTTCAGAATTTTCTGGCAATTTTTGGCCAGACTTTTCAGACTTTTCAGACTTTTCAGACTTTTCAGACTTTTCAGACTTTTC
>CALKAR010000048.1 GCA_937988745.1 uncultured Peptococcaceae bacterium | reverse complement strand
TGGGAGCTGTGTTATTAGGTTGCGGAAGTTCTCAACTGTTGGTTTCGGAAAGTACTTCGGGGGAATACTGAAAAGCTCTGTCGGATGTGTAAATGACGACGCCAAAATCCAGTAAAAAGGAACCAGTGAAACAAACACAAAAAGGAAAACACAGCAATATAGGAAACAGCGTTTCATCTGTTTCACCTACCTACATCGAAATATCGTACCTGCGGAAGAGAGCCAAACCAATGATGCCAATGATGCCTACAAGCATGATCAAGAACACGCCCAAGGCGGATGCCATTCCCCAGTTGAACCACAGCATTCCATTTTGAAAGATGGTATAAGCAATAACAGTTGTGGCTACTCCTGGCCCACCGTGCGTCATTCCGAGCATTAGATCGAAGCTAGCCAACTGCCAGATAAAGAAGAACAAGCCCAGCGTAACCAGAAGCCCAGTACTCATGGGAAGTGTAATATAGCGAAAACCTTGGAATGGAGTCGCCCCATCAATTCTGGCTGCCTCGTAGAGTTCCTGCGGTACACTCTGCAGCCCGGCTAATAAGACAACAGCCATAAAGGGCATGTTCTTCCAAACATTTACTAAAATAACCCAAAGCCTAGCGGTACCAGGTTGGACCAAGAACTCGAAGTGTTTCCCTGTCAAACGGAACAACCAATCGGTTACAAGTCCATACTGATCGTCCAGCATCCAGCGAAAAGCCAACCCGGCTACGATAGTGGGAATGGCCCAAGGTATCAAGTTGATAGTGCGTACTAAGTTCCTTCCACGGAACTCAGCATTTAACAGCAGAGCCACCAAGAGTCCGAGTATGAGCTGCAGTGCGACAGACGCAACAATAAATAAAACCGTAAACCCTGCGATATCGTGATTTGTGGGGTCCTGCACTGCTCGTGTGAAGTTCCGAAAGCCAACGAATTTCTGCGTATTGGTCATGAGATTCAGCTCATGGAAACTGAGATAGATTGTCTGCAGTACTGGATAGATGGCGGTCCAAAGACGCAGGGCAACAGCGGGCCCAACCAAGACAAAAAACATCAGATAACGTCGCAGCCGGAAGCTCAAGCGCACCTTTCGCCTGCGCATGCATATCACCTCATATAGAGGGGCCCGGCAGGAGACTCTGCCGGGCCTCCTTCATTAATCTAGCTCAGCAATCCTCTGCTCAGCACGGCGCATTGCTTCATCCAACGTGATTTGGTTGGTCAGATAAGCCGAAGCAATGTCCTCTAGAATCGTACCTGCTTCCATAAACCGCGGATGGAAAGGCCTAGTCTTGATAACCCCTGCATCAGAATACATCTTCATGTATTTCGCGATGCCTTGATCACCAACCCGATCCATGACTGAATGACGAGCACTCAACCACCAAACGCTCATTTCAGCCAACTTTGGTGCATTCTCGATCGAGGTCATGAACTCGATGAATGTCTTGGCTGCCTCTTTCTTGGTTGAGGTCTTCGGGATGGTCCAGCCCCAAGCGGCAGCATAAGTTGCTCGCCCACCAGGACCTGCTGGCGGTAGAGTAATGACAGCCTTGTCTTCATGGAACCATTCTGTATTGGCACGCGAGACATCATAGAAATACGGCCACTGCCGCATCATGACAACACGGTCATGCATATAATCTTGGTTAAGGGCATCGAAGTCTCGGTTCAAAGCAGCTACAGGGAATATCTCGTGTTCATACATCATATCGTGAAGGAACTGAAGAGCAGTACGCAGTTCAGGCCCTACATCAAAAGCGTTGCCACCCGCCTGCAGCGTCCAGTAACCCAAGTTGACCATGAGATACGCTCCCTTGGCCAAGCCATCGGAAATACCCCAGACACCGTCTCCGCTGACCTGCTTTCCAACTTCGATGATCTCTTCCCATGTCTGAGGAACCTCAAGTCCCATCCCATCTAGGATATCTTTGCGGTACCAGAAGTATTGTGCTTCGTAGTTATGCGGGATTCGCAGTAATTCGCCGTTGTAGATGTTCCAAACTTCCATCATATCCAGCATTGCCTGAGGCCAGTCTTCCCAGAACTCATCATCATATAGGTCATCTAGGGGCTCCAGCCATCCGGCCCGCGACATGCTGATAAAGCACTCGTCTTCCATGTCAACGACATCATAGGGGGTTGTGCCAGCCATAATGGCACTAGTCATCTGTGAAAGAAAGTCTGGAGCAGCACCAGGTCTGGTAACAACTTCTACCTTGATACCTGTTTTCTCGGTAAAGCCTAATTCCTCGATGGCCCGCTTGGTGTCCTCAACGGCCCATCCTCCCACAGCAACAGTAATTGTTTCAGCCCAAGCCACACCACTCAGGATGAAAAGGACAGCAAACAAACAAAGCAGTAACCTTCCAGTTCGACCTAGGGTCACACTGAACATCCTTTC
>CALKAR010000047.1 GCA_937988745.1 uncultured Peptococcaceae bacterium | reverse complement strand
ATGGAAGTGGTACTAACACATTTAATATTTATCGCAAGTGATAACGAAGGCGGAATATGACAACTTTATATGAAGATATTGGAACAACTTACGTTACAATAACAGAGGCGGGCATTGGTCGAGAAGATCACTTCATCATCGAGAATATTGGAAACCAGGATTTACATATCCAGATTGGTGGTGGCGACTCGTACCACACCCTTAGCCCTGGCAATGTTATGATTCGATCAGGAGTCAATGGGGCAGTACAAGTTAAGTCACCTAGTGACAGCTTTAAAGGTAGCCTTATCGTATCAGGAGAGTAACATATGAAATCTCCTAAAGGATATTTAACGTGGCAAGATGTGTTCGGCCACATATTCACAGGTTCCGGAGGAGGTTCCCTTCCTATAGATAAGTCTCAGCTAATTTCTATTATAGAATATTGGGACTCATCTTCTAGCGAGTATCCTCCTGAGAACTATACTCCTGAGAGTTACCAAGCAGTGCTGGATGCTTACGCAGTAGCTGTAGCAGTTAGAGATAATGAAGAAGCTACTCAAGAAGAAGTAGATACTGCCTGTCTTAATTTAATTAATGCTATTGTAGGATTAGAGGAAGAGTGTAAGTACCCCTTAGATAAAACTGACTTTAGCGACATTGAGCAGATTTTGGGAGTTCCTCAAGGGACTATAGTAGCACCTACGCCGATAGATGATAGTTACCAGAAATTTGTAGTAAATTCTTTGGAAGATAGAATTCTTTTAGCTATCCCACAAGGAGCGCAGATTACCGAAGAAGGGGATATGTTCTTTGGGAATAGTGCTCCTCTTACTATGGGCACCACAATAGCATTAAAGTATAAGGCACTAGATTTTGAGTTATGGAATGAAGACCTATATGAATTTAGATTTATTGTTAGTACAGAAGAACAAAACACTTATGATTTATTAAATATCGACCTACGTAAATCTAGTGACTATTCTGGTTTGGGTAAATTCCCATGGAACTCTGGACAGCCTGCACCAAGTTTAAACGACATTCCAACAGAAGGTACAATAGTATTTGTACGAGAGTACTATTATTGCTATATGGTACTAAACGGCGAGATTGTAGGTACTTGGTATAACAACAGAGTATTTAAGCCAGAAGATATAATTGATTGGGGGGTAGTTTTAACAGGAAATCCTGCCAACCCAATAGAATTTGAATTGATAACTGACTATGATACTCTCAGTAGTTTATTGAGTGGTGTAGAATTTACACATGCCTCACCTGCTGATTTCAAGCCAGTTACTTTATGTGGACAACCCTTAGACTTAACTTTCACTTATCCAGAAGGTACATTAGGTTTAGACGACAAACCTGTAATATTTTAGGAGGATAGATGATTGATTATAGGCTGTACGAGGGATTCAAGGATCCTTCCAAAGATAAGTCCGTGCTCTTAGACGCGCGCCAAGCGCGTAGAACAGAGACGTTATTCTTAGAGAGTATCACAACACGAGCACTAGACCAGGGATATAAACCCTTATACACATTACGAGAGCATGAGAAAGACGGGCTACCATCAGCATATCAAATCTATATAAACTCAGTAGATGAAGCTGATGCAGCAATGAAGCTTGTAGGATCGATGCACCATTGGCGTAGGCTAGTAGGTCTTAAGTGGTTCTTTGAGGGCCGGGCAGACATAGGTCATGAGGGACTAGTCCGCTGGCGAGAGGATATGCTTAGCAGAGATGCTACACGATGCAAGCAGCAACTAATGTATGCCGCAGAGGAAGGAAAGGTTCAAGCAGTGATTGCCCTGCTTAGAGAAACCAAAGATGCTCGATCTGTTTTAGATGAGGTGTTAGCCCTTATAGATAAGGGGGCAGAGCCTAAAGAAGAAGATAAGTCGATGTCGTCTAGAGATGCTGTTGTAATCGAATTACATAAAAAATTACTAGGAGATAGTTAATGGATAAGGCGAGTGAGGTAAGGAAGCATTTAGAGAATGATCTCTTTGCCTTTGCTCAATACATTAACCCCCTATACTTGTATGGAGATATTCACCGAAAGGTATTCGAGTGGTTGTCGGATCCCAATGCAGCTCCTAACCAGTTAGTGTTGTTACCACGAGCGCACCTGAAGTCGCACTGTATCGCTGTATGGGTTGTATGGCAGATTACTAGGGAGCCTTGGTCAACGTTTGTGTATCTATCGGCAGGCCAAGACTTGGCGGAAGCACAGATCTACGCCATACAGAACATGATGTTGAGCGATCGTTACCGGCTACTGTGGCCGGAGATGGTCAATGAGAAGGAAAGAGATAGAGATAAGTGGCGTGACGATGGATTTAACGTTGATCATCCCCTACGAAAAGCTAGAGGTGTGCGAGACAACACTCTAATCCTTAAAACAGTTGGCGCTAGATCTACAGGACTGCATTGTGACTTTCTTGTATACGATGACTTGGTTGTTCCTGATAACGCTTACACTGCCACTGGTCGTCGCGACGTACAGAGAGCTGCCGCCCAATTCTCCTCTATTAAGAATCCGGGAGCAATCACCAAAGCAGTAGGTACTAGATATCACCCCGACGATCTGTACAATGATATGATTAATGGGGAGATGGTAACGTACGATGAGGATGGTAACGAGACGGGTGTAGTAGCTCTGTGGGATGTGTTCGAGGGCAAGTTAGAGGATAGCCCAGACCAGGACGGAACAGGGAATTACCTATGGCCACGAACCATGTGTCCGGTAACCGGAGAGTGGTATGGATTCAACAGAGGGGTTAGAGCAAAGGTACTAGCTGAGTATGAGTCTCACAATGAAAGAGAGCAGTTCTTTGCGCAGTACTATAACGATCCCAACGACCCCGGATCCTATAGGCTGTCTAAGGAGATATTTCAATACTATGATAAAAAATATCTTCGCGAGGAAAATAATAGATGGTATTTTAAAGACACCCCTCTTAGGATATACGCTGGCATGGATGTGGCGGGAACTGGATGGAATGAAAAAGGAGGTCGCACTGCGGACTATACGGCTATTGCCGTGGTTGGGGTTACTCCTGATAATGATATATATGTGCTAGATCTAGATCAGTTCAAGACATCAGACTACAATGAGTACTTCCAAAGAATAATTGACTTACATTTGTATTGGCAATTCAGGGACATTACAATTGAAACCAATACAATTGGTAAGCAGGTTAAGAAAGCCATCGACAATCTATTGATAGAAAATGGAGTTAGGCTAACAGTACATGGAAAGAATAGATCTAGATCTGATGGTTCTAAGCAAGAAAGGCTTGCAGCGTTCGTAGAGCCTCGTTACAAACAGGGTAAGATGTTTCATGTTCGTGGTGGGTATACACCAGAATTAGAGGAGCAATTGATACTACCTAGACCTAGACATGATGACTTAGCGGATGCGCTGTGTATCGCTATAGAGGACGCTAGGCCTCCAGGAAAGGGATCTATTGCATCGTTACAAAATAGAAGATCTGCGAACGTTGTATCGCATCCAAGGTTCGGAGGTAGGCGGAGATAAGTATGGCGGGAAACAGTGCAGACTCTTTAGGACCCTTAGATAATCCTGAAGATTTAGCTAGGCACGTATCTAATTTATTTGATCAATGGAAGATGGCTAGGTCAGTCATCGAAGAGAGATGGGAAGAGGTACGTAAGTACGTACACGCCACATCTACACGTGAGACGGATAACCACGCCAACCCATGGGATAACTCAACACATATACCCAAGCTTGCTCAGATAGCAGACAACTTAGAAGCTAACTACAAGCCGGCGTTATTTCCCAATGAGGATTGGTTGACGTTTGAGGCGGATGATGCTGAAGCAGCTAATCGTGAGATTCGGCAGAAGATCTTATCATACATCAAGACCAAGCATACTCTCAGTAAGTTTGTTCCTGAGATAGAGAAATGCTTAAGAGACTGGATCTTTACAGGCAACGCATTCGCATCCGTTGAGTGGGTAGAGGAGACAACCAAAGACCCATTGACAGGAGAGCAGGTAACGTCGTACGTAGGGCCTCGTGTTAGACGTATCAGTCCTTACGACATAGTTTTTAATCCTATTGCCTCAACCTTTGAAAGGTCTCCCAAGATACTCCGAAGGATATACTCCCAAGGAGAGCTGCACAGGCTAGCAGAGGAGTCGCCAGAGACGTGGGCAGAGGATGTCATAGCTAAGATAGATTCGCTTCGTGTAGGGGCTCACACGGCCTCTGAGAAGGACATCAAGAAGTATAGCTCTATTCCCTTTGATGGCTTTGGTAATATGTACGCGTACCTAACATCTGGGTACATTGAGGTCTTGGAATTCTATGGAGATATTTATGATGTAGCTTCTAAGAAGTTCTTAAAGAACCACCATATCGTAGTAGTAGATAGAAATTTTGTAGCTCTTAAAGAAGAGTTAACAACCTGGTCTGGAGTACCGCACATCTATCACGTGCCGTGGCGAATACGACAGGATAATCTATGGGGCCAAGGGCCATTAGAAAACTTGGTAGGTATGCAATATCGCATTAACCACCTAGAGAATTCTAAGGCTGATGCTTATGACCAGCAGCTAGATTCTGACCTGGTGTTCGTAGGGAACGTAGATATCTTAGAGGACGGGGCACGCAAGATCTACATCGTAGAGGATGCTCAAGGAAGTGTTAATAGGCTAGCGCCTGACACATCTATTCTCCAAGCCAACATGGAGGTTCAGAATATTATGAATCTCATGGAGGAGATGGCCGGAGCACCTAGAGATGCAATGGGTATCCGTACTCCTGGGGAGAAGACTGCGTTCGAGGTGGATCAACTATACGAGCGGGCTAATAGAGTATTCCAGAATAAGACAAACTTATTTGATCGTATGTTTTTAGAGCCGATCGTTAATGCTGAGATTGAGTTAGCTAGACAGTACGCACCGACAACTGATGTCGTGCGAGTCTACGATGACGAAGTAGGCATTATAGAGTTCCTTGAGATTACTCAAGAGGAGCTTCGATCTAAGGGTAAGCTAATCCCTATGGGTGCTAGAAACTACGCACAGATTGCTAAGGCCACTCAGACCATAGCAACGCTACAGCAGACGATAATGACAGACCCAAGTGTATCTGTGCACATCTCTGGATTGGCGCTAGCTAAGGCAGTTACTGAGGACATCCTTAGTTTAGATAAGTATAACCTCTTCCATCCGTACATCCGTATCTCTGAGCAAGCAGAGGCTATGAAGTTCCAAGCAGCTGCAGAGCAAGAGATTATGGAACAAGATATGATGATGGCTGAAGGTATCGCTGAGGAGGACTTTGGTGATGAACTATAGTACCCGTATCAGCTTCTTATCTAAAGAGGAGAAAGAGGATTTTCTAAAGGAGGAAAAGCGATCATCTAAATACAGAGAGTACCTTGAGAGAATCTTATTAAACGAGATACGTATAGCTGCTGAGAAAGAAGAGAGTATGACAGACCATTCAGAAATCTTTAAATCAGTTACGACCCGACAAGCTATGCGTAAACTAATTAACACTCTACGCAATAGGAAATAACATGAGTGATAATAAATCTGCTGGAGAGACCAATCCAGCTTTTGGCAGTGGTGTGACTCCTGAGAGCGACAACTCTCAGACGCAGGCACCGGCGCCGGCGAGCCTATCTCCTGAAGAGATGGAAAGAATCTTAAAGCGAGACGCACACGCACAGGCACATATTGAGAGGCTGGAAGCGGAGGCGCGTGAACGTGAAGAGATGCTTGCTTCTCTACAAAAACAGGTAGAAGAATACAACGCTATGGTTGAGGAGCAACGCAAAGTGGATGAATTTCAAAGGGCTCGTGTCAACGCAGCAGAGGAATCTTCAGAGCAGACCATGGCTACTGTAGATGCCGACGCGATTGTTGAGCAAGTACAAGCTCGTTTAGCTCAAGAGCAAGCGAAGCAAGCCGCCCAACGCAACTATGAAGAAGCAGTTCGATGGGCAAACGAAGTATATGGCAAAGAGTTTGAGCAGCGTGTTGCAGAGAGGTCACAAGCTTTAGGTATGACAGTAGAGGACGCAATTAGTTTAGCATCGAAATCTCCTGAAGCTTTCAAGAATCTTTATGCACCAAAAGGATCTGCTGCTCCTGCTAGTTCAGGTAATGGTGGTATGAACTCTTTAGGTGTTTACCAAGAGGCTAGCACCAATGCTAGAGCAGACTCTTTTATTAACGAGTATCGCCAAAAAGGTTTCCGTGCATTAGGTACGCGAGAAGCTTTTGAAGCGTTTAAAAAACAGTAAGGTAATTTAATATGGCAGGTATGAATAGTATCTGGGGCAAGGACCATTTGGAGCGTTCTGATATCTGGTCTAGCCAGTTAAAAGAAGCTTTGATGGACGACCTCCAATCACAGCAGTGGGTCAACTGGTTGACAGAGTTCCCAGACGGCGCGCAGTTTAACATTGCATCAGTTGGTGAGCTATCTGTAGATCAGTTAACAGAAGATGTGCCTCTCCCTGATCGTCGCCCAGACACTGGTCAGTTCAACTTTGCTATCAACCAAGCGGTTGGTACCAAGGCGTACTACACAGACAAGTTTATGGAAGACGACTTCTTAGCCCCTCAAGTTGTCAACGCAACTCCGGTTAAGATGAAGCGGGCATTAGATGAGTACGTCGAGACTGAGATCTTGAAGTTGCATCGCGAGCAGCCTGATGGTTTAGACGACGCCAACATCATCAATGGTGCTAAGCACCGATACATTGGTAGCGGTACTGGTGGTCGCATTACTCCTGAAGATTTTGCTTACGCTAAGTACGCACTTCGTAAGGCTAACGTCCCTCTAACTAACTTGGTAGCGATCGTAGATCCAGCTACTGCGTTCCAGTTAGAGACAATGCCTAACTTGGTTAACGTATCTAACAACCCTCAGTGGGAAGGTATCATCACATCTGGTATTACCACAGGTATGCGGTTCATTCGTAATATCTATGGCTTTGATGTTTATGAGTCCACCTTCTTAGACACACTGACAACTACTAATCTTAAGGATTATAGTGGTAACGGTTCAGCTGTTACTGATGGTGCGGTTAACCTATTCTTCTCCGCTGCGGATAAGGCTACAATCAGCCCCTTCATGGGAGCGTGGCGTCGTATGCCTAAAGTAGTAAGCTGGCGAGATGAAGGCTTGCGCCGTGAGTACTACCAATTAACTGCACGATTTGGCTTGAAGCTCTATCGTCCAGAGAACTTGGTATCTGTAGTTACCAACACTGACGTATAAGGAGAGATATTAATGGCAAATCGTGGTGAAGTTTGGGTTAATGCGGACGGTCTTAAAGTTGGCTTCGGTAGACGAACAACTGAGAATGAGACCACTGCTCATATCGAAACACAAGGTTTGGGTAAGGAGTTAATCCGAAAGGTATCCCCGGGAACAGTTGTAGCCGCAACAGGTTATGTAGCAGATAATGATGACATCCCCATTCTCGGTGGTGCCGTTGTTACTGCAGTAGCCTTTAAGGTCTATGAAGACTTTGACGAAGATGTCACTGTTAACTTAGTAGACGCAGAAGGTACAATTGTTGAGGCAGATGTACTCTCGGAGACAGCTCCAGCAAAGGGCGCGTACGGCGGTAGCTTGGCAGCTCCTCTGTTTACTACAGACAAACTCTATGTAGAAGTAGTTAGTACTGCTACAGAGGGTTATGGTGAGTTGTTCATTGCGTACAACGTAAGCACATCCTTTAAAGTATAATTATATGGGGGCTGCGGCCCCCTTTTATTTAAGGAGAGGTTATGGCAATTCAGCATGGAGATATTAGTAATCCGCAGCACGTTCATGAGTGCAAGCAAATACTAGGAGCAACCTTCGCTGATGCAGGAAAGGTAATCACGCCGTCAGGCGATGGTACGGCAGAGCTCCGGCGATTAAAGTATAGTGAGATAGACGGCACACCTGACGAGGATTCCGGGAGTAAGACTCGTACAGTTATTGCGAACTCATCGGCGCAAGTAGTTGTATCCGAGGACTACTCAAAGACCATTGTTGTCGTTACATATGACGGAGCCTCTGTGTTTATTGGTGGAGAGGTAGAGCCCGGAACAGAAGTTGTGGTTGTAAAGGCAGCATCGGATGCGTCCGTGGAAGTGGTGCTAGATATTGGGCTATCATGGGTTGCCGACTCTAAAGAAAGTATAGCAGATGTTGATGATATTCATAGCTCCATCTCTATTGTCGTGTTAGATGGCGGCGAAGTTTTGGGGTATTAATATGATTGTTCCAACGCTATTAGATATGATCAACGCGTGCCTCATCGACATGGGAAGGCCTGCTGTAGATGTGGTAGGCGGCTCGGTGGATGCACAGAAAGTAGAGCAAGTATACAAACAAACATACTTATCTCTAATATCTAGAAAGCTGTGGCCTTATAGAAAAGAGTTAATTAGCCTAGAAAGTCTTAGTGATACAACTCGTCCCTGTATGATGCGTATCCCGGAGAATGTAGAGAGAGTAGAAGAGATTCTGTATGGGTACGAACAGAAGAAGTTGTTAGATTATGTTGAGCCCGAAGAGTTTCTTTTGAGGCATCTATCAGACGGAACAGATAAGATTGGTATGTCGGTTGGTTCCGGAGGGCATGTATACGTTAATACAAATGGAGCGCCCTCATACTGGACAACGTTCGATGATACACATGTGGTGTTTAACTCTTATGACGCTAGTAAAGAGAGCACCATGAACAAGGCAAATTGTACTGTAGTTGGGTATGTTATCCCCTCATGGCCTACCAGTGCAGAGGAGCGTGTTGATATTCCCTCGAGACACTTTGGTATGTACGACTCACTTGCTCGTGCAGCGTGTCATGAAAAGATTAGAAAAGAACCATCCCCTGTCGATTCGTATTGGGGCAATAGTTTATACGGGAGATTGTTACATGAAAGCAGAAAAGCCGGCACCCAAAAAGGGGCGCGGACGAGGTATGGACGCAGGTAAGAAGAAAGAGTTAGAGATTCGCACACACACAGAAGGGTACGGGTATTACATCGCCTACAAGGGCGGCGGCCAACTACCCGGCAGTCTTAGTGGTAGATACAGTAGCGTTAGCGCAGCACAACGGGCATTAGATTTATTTAATAGAGGTAAGTAGAATGGCAAGGTCTCCTCATGTGGAGGGTTACTTCTCTTTTGAAAAGGGACTTATAACAGAGTCTCACGTTCTCTCCAAAACAGAGGGAGCCCTTTCTGAGCTAAATAATTTTGATATCGTACCTAGGCTGGGACTGAGACGTCGTCCAGGGGCAGAGCTTGGGAGTACGCTATCTGTAAGAATACCTTATGTATTCCCTGTAGACTCTATTAGGTTGACAGGGGTAAGCGTTGAAGATGTCGAGCTAAAGGAAGATGGTGTTCTAGAGAAGACAATGCTTATATCCACTAACGTGGGGGCGGCATGGTTCTCTGTGGAAGAGTCCGGGGAGTATTATTACAACCCTAGAAACTTTATTAGTTCCAGAAGAGCTCTAGATAACCTCTCTCCTACTGCTAATGCGAACACCGTGGCCGCTATTGCTAGAAACCATGCGAACAATATGACCAAAGGCAGATTAGTATCTCCATTGTCTGGAAGTGTTGTAGGTGTGGCGGGAGCATTGGCGTGCTACAAGGCAAAGGACGAGGCTTTTGCTAAATACGCCCCCATAAAATACAGAGATTATTCTGTGTGGTATGAGGGTGGGCCGTCGGATAGACCTTCTCGTATCGATCCCTATCATCAGTACGATTTACGAAACCAAGGGTGGACTTCCAGTCAGATATCCTCGTTCTATAAGAAGTGGAAAAACTATCCGTCGTTATCCATGTCCCCAATTGATGGGATTACCACAGACAATCAGGGAAACGAGGTGTGGAAGGCTAGCGAATACAAGCAGGATATCATGCCTCCTACAACAAGCCTAACCTCTAGAGGGAATATACTTCTCTCAACGGATGGGACGGTCAGTCAGACTGTGCAGATCAATCCTTCCGAGATTGTGACATTTAACTGTTCTGCCGCTTATGGGGGTAGGATATGGTATGCGGGTAACTCGGATACGGTGTTCTATTCTAAGCTTATCCCTCATGGACGTTTAAGCCTATCAAACATATCGTCGTGCCTATCGAACAATTCCCCCACGGACAGATACGACAATGACCCCTTGCCTACAGATGGAGGAACTATATCCATAGCAGGAGGTACAGGATTTTTTCATATAGCTAATTTCTTAGACCAGTTACTATTGTTTGGTAGTTCTGGTGTGTGGCAGATTAGTGGCAGTGAGGGAGGCTCCTTAGCAGATCCGGCAGATATCTCTGTACGGAAACTGTCTAACGTGGGTCCTATCAACTCAACCTCTATTATACAGGCCTCGAACTCGATATTCTTTTTCTCCAAGGGAGGGGTGTATGCTATAGTTCCCAGTGAGGAGACTGGCGCACTGTATCTTCAAAACATATCACTGGAAACCTTTCACTCATATTTTAGAAGTATACCTGAGAATGTACTTCAGACAGCTGTTGGCTCCTACGACGAAGCTACAGAAAGAATTGTATGGGCATTAGTAGATGACGATGAAGTTATCTTAATAAATATAAACGTGGCTTCAGGGGCTATGTATCCATACACACTTAGTATTCCTGAAGGAGTAAACCCTGTAAGTGTTATTCCTTTCCCTGACAAATCCTACGACGTTAAGATGGTAAGGGAACCCGTGGTGGTAGGCGATGACGAGGTCTATGCTGGACTAGATCCTGTTCTGTACCCCGAGGGATTTGATGAAGTTATTGTAGATCTTAAGAACCCATTCAATTACTTTTTTGTAGAGTTTCGCACGGAAGGTTCGGATGCAATAATTGATTTAACCCACTTCAGACTATCGTCTAACCGATTGGTAGATTGGGGTAGCGTTGAATATAAGTCGATAGCAGAGAGTTCTTATGATACATGGAACAACCCTGCTGCACACAAAGAAATAGATACGCTGTTCGCCTGGTTCTCTATGGAGGTGTTCGAGTCTG
>CALKAR010000046.1 GCA_937988745.1 uncultured Peptococcaceae bacterium | reverse complement strand
TAGCGTAGCAGGTACTCAGCTCAACCCTGGATAGGCTCGTATCCGAATTCTAGAAGACGGCTCACCCGGAGCTAACAACCTCCCTGTGTACGTCAATGCTAACGGCTACCAAGCCACCATTCCACGTGGAGTGGAAGTAGTTGTCCCAATGCGAGTAGTACGTCTGCTGAATGATGCCAAGGTTAACCGACGCAAGCAGACTATGGTCCCCGGCCCTGATGGTGTGGAACGGTTCCGAGAATCTACCGTAGAAGTTCCTAGCTACCCATTCCAAGTACTAGAGATGAACCAAGGCCCTGAGCCACTTACTGTGTATGAGCAGAGTAAGAAAAAGAGTATGGGCCCTCGCCGCCGCTACCGCAAGCTGTTCCATAGGTGGCCTAAGGCTAGAGACCTAACCCGTGCTATTGAGCAGGGACTGATTAAACTAGATGATGATGAGGAGCTACCAGCCTCAGCATACATCAGTGAAGACTAAGGAGTAATACTTTGGACTACCTACAGCTTGTTAATAAATGTATTGTAGAAAGCGGCTCGGAGATGGACGAGCTAGACTACGACAACTGGGATAGTGCCGAGGCCGGCAGGAGAATCTATCCTCGTATTAAGCGAGCTGTAGCAGAGGCTTGGAAGTTTATCCAAATCAGCAGGGACGAGTGGGAATTTAATTCCAAAGAAATGTTCTCTGATGTGTATCCAAGACTCAAGTTCATTGACGGATATAGGGCCGGGGGCGAACCTGCTCCCGGCGATACCTATGAGGGCAGCGATTCTAACTTTAGGTTTAATGTAAAGGAAGTACGAACCGTAGAAGGTTCTTGGGAAGACGGTGACGCTGAAGGGTGGATTGAATTCGACCAGCCTATCAGTGGGAGCCGTGTTATTACAGGGGAGAGTTTTGTAGAGATTAGTCCCCTACCCGCCTCTGGTGCTTTCATGTATGTGGAGAAAGGTGGGGATAACTTTAAAGATAATGATCCGACATTACGGGAGATCCAGTGGAACACCGCTGTAGCTTCTAGGGATAAGATGTCTCCTATCCCGCTATTCTACGTGCCATGGCGTAATTGGGTATATAAAGAGTTGAGCTTTGTTTCTGGCTCCTCTAGCGTACCTACTCACTTTAGCCAAGATTACAAGGGTGATATTGTATTTTACCCGCAGACCCTTGACCCTTTCAAGGTGTCATTTATTTATGACAGGGCTCCCCAGATCCTAGAAAACCCAGAGGATGTACCCCATGGGTTGGACGAAGAGTTCCATGAATGGATTGCGTGGGAAGCTCTTAAGTCCTTTGCCCGTTATGACAAGAACCCTGATCTGTTCGCATGGGCAGAGAATCATGCTAAGTTCTACAAGAAGAGAGTTGATAAACTTTCTATGCCTATCCCTCATTGGGGCAGTAATTCTTTCAATAGTGGAAGGTGGTAATGAGTAATTTAATCCCCGGACTTATACCGCTAGAGCATGGACTTAACCTGCAGACGGCGAAGATCGCGGCCCCTCCAGGTTCATCTCTTGACATGCTCAACTACGAGCAGGTTGACTTCGTAGGACAGAAAAGAATCGACGGCTACGTACGCTATGACGGGAACATGGAGCCCGTGCTTGATGAGTACCTTGTCCTAACACTAGAAGAAGCCCTACCCGGATCTCCGGGTGATTTGCTTTATGTGAACGGAGAATTCTGGGGTAGACTGCTAGAGGTTGGTGGCTTCAATATCTACGTAGCTGTATATAACCATAAACTTACTCCCAATGTAGGTGATAACATTACATGGGACGGGGATGATCTAGAAGTAGAGGCTGTCAACAAAGGTAAAGATGTAGAAGGTATTACGGCTGAGGGGCACTACAACAACCTGCTGCGCTTTATGAATGTGCTGCGCGGGGAGATTGGCGAGCTTCCTCCTGTTGCTGGCTTACATTGGCATGAAGACAGACTATATGCTGTAGCTGATGTACTGGCTATAATAGCGACAGTAGAAGGAGAAGGTCCTGGTCCCGGTCCCGGACCTGGCCCCGGACCTGATCCGAATCTTTATGCCCACTTTACTAATCTATGTGATATAAGTATTATGCATGCCACTATATCTTGGCACGACGGGGAGCATAATGAGGTGGATGATCCTACTTGGTGGGATTACTATGGTGGCTTCCTTATAAGGGACGGTGAATGGGAGGGGGAGTATGTCTACGAGGACCAAGGAGGGACTGGTAGGTATGTACTTATAGCTGATAATGGAGAAGATCCTCCTAATTTTACGGCGCTTACAAACGGTATTATGATCCAAGGTGAGCACTCTGCTAATGCTACTTGGTGGGGAGACTGCTGATAATGATTAATATCATACTAACTAACTCCTCAGGTCAGACAGCTAAGGTGCTTCGTGAGGTAGACTTAGGCAGCGGCAAGAAGCTCATCTACCTAGCTACATCTAACCTTGATGCGTGGGAGGTAGGGGAGAGCTTCACCTCTGAAGGAGTGACTGGGACTATCGAAGATGTAGTCAATAGTGATATGGCCTCTATCTACGAGTCCCGTACGGAACAGCAAGTACTGGACGAAGACGAGGACGGTGAGTGGGTCTTTGGCTGGAGGATGAAAGAACTGGGATGGTTAGTAGATTTCTCTGGAGGAAAGAGTCTCTATGGCGACTTAGTATCTCTCAACCAGAACAGGCAGAACTTAGGAGTACAGGGACCTACAACCACTGACGGAACTAACGGGTCAGCTTTAAGCGTATCTCAGAACGTAGAGATTGATAATGAGGTGAGTCAGGTTAATGGGTGGAAGCAATCTAATAGCCGCACATCCTACACTGTAACTCCAACACCGCTAGTAAATGCAGATGGTGAGTATATCTATGCCGATGCTTTCATTTCATGGGATAGGGATGGCAATATAACGCAGAATACAGAGACACTACAACAGCGTCCTGCTAACTATACTATTGAGGTAGAAATAGATTAATGGCTGAAATCACCGTACCTAATGGAGGCTTTGAAGAAGGCAACCTAAACTCCTGGACTATCCTCAGAGGGGATGCAGGAAAGATTACAGTATCTTCCGGCGATAGGGCTCCTTATGAAGGCACGTACGGGCTAGCTGTTCGGGCCGAGGGGGAGATAGAGGTACAGAACGATACGTTCTTCGATGTAGTTCCAGGCGATGCTATTAACATCAGCTGCTGGATGATGCCCACGCGAGGATCAGATAGAGGAACTGTACGGGTATGGTGGTTCGATGAAAACAACAGCCCTATTAATCCCTCGCACACCGATAACCCGCATAACACTCCTGGACATGTTTCAGGTACAGGTGGGTATAGAGAATCCCGTCTAACTAATAACGCTGTCCCGGCTAGTGCCCGTAAGTTCAAGGTGGGTTTCTATGCAAGGAAGTATTCAGAGTCCGCTTTCAGCGTAGACTCCTTCCGTGTAGATGTAACCCCTAATAGGTCCATTACTCTAGTAGCTCCTGCCGATGGCTCAGAATGGGTAGAGGGCGACACTATCCAGTTTCAAGCCGAAGTCGGGGGGAACACCCCTCCTGTTAGCAGAGTAGAATACCTAGTAGACGGAGTAGTTGTTGGAAATTCTTCTGCTGCCCCATACAGGTATAACTTCCTTAATGCACAGGCAGGCGTATATGAAGTACAGGCAAGGCTTGTTCTTCAGGGCAACATTACCCTTCTTAGCAGCGTGCATACTTTCACTGTCGTGGAAGGAGAGCCACCACCTCCTCCGACAGACCCTAGGGAGTATAACGCTTCTAATGCGTACACTAACCTAGTATTGGAAAACTTCACAGGACTATCCTCTCAGATCCCTTCTACGGCATTGATTGCTGGAGTTGAGGTAGAGATTGATTTTGCCCTAGAGGTTCTATCGCGCACAAGAGATATTGGTATCGATGATCCTTCTAACGCCAATGACTTAGCGCCCTTTGATATTGTTAAGAACGTAGAGGCTCATGTATCCCTACTAGATACTCAGGGAGGCTACTCTGTACAGGGCCAAGCTGAAGTAGTTTCTGTTCCCATTATCCACACGGACTTTCCGCAAGTAGAAACAGGTGTTACAGATAACATGAAGTGGACTGTACGTAGGAATACTTCACCTTATACTATCAGGCTAGGGGAGGAAGATTTCCTCTGGGGACAAGATGGTATGGCATTCCCTGATTTCTCTAGCAGCGCCTTAGGTATTAAATTCATCCCTAGAGTGGGAGCTAAGCCTGAGTACGCTGATGCGGGAGATGCTGCTTTCCGTTTCTTAATTGATAGGGTACGCATCCTAGTGTACTTCGACGCGGGCAGCGTAGAGTATTACTTCGCGTCTCCTTCAGGCGATGATGTCATCAAGGGTGTACTAGCCGCTTACTGCGTGCATGGCGGTGAATGGTCTTCCGGGGATGCCCACGGAGAGCTACAGCTAACCCCAGATCTGGAAGTTATGGACGGAAGTGCTGTAGCGATTGGCGACGAATGGACTATTCATTCATCCTACCCTCCCACAAGTGATAACCAGATTGGCGTAGTAGAGGCTGATGAAGAAGGTTGGGGTATGCGTTACAACGGCCTTCCAACCCAAGAAGACATACAGATTAACCGTAGCAGGTATGAGTTCATCTCTACTAACTTCTATGGCGATAAAGACATGTACAGCTTCTACGGGGTTCATGGTTTAGAGAGAAGCTTTGCCTACAACAACGGTTTCTTCTACAAGATCTGCACACAGCCTGATGCAGGGAAAGACAGGCCTCGCCACATCGCTAACCACCATGGACACCTAGCTCTAGGATACGACGATGGTAGGGTAGACCTCTCTGTAGTAGGTGAACCTTATAACTTTGACGGAGCCCTAGGGGCCAGTTCATGGGCTACTGCTGACCCAGTGACAGGGCTGCTGCCCTTATCCGGTATGGTGCTGGGTATCTTCGGCGAGAAGAGTGTCACAGGCCTTAGCGGAACTACCGTTGATAACTTTGCTACACAGATCATCAGCGCGAAGATGGGCGCTATTGAGTATACCATTACAGACATGGGCTTCCCTGTGTATGCTAACCACTATGGCATCTACACGCTGTCCCAAGTACAGCAGTATGGAGACTTTATTGGAACCCCGCTATCACAGGACATCTCACCATGGCTACGCAAGAGGCTGGTACGGAGCTACACTAATCCAGAGGAAGTAGTGTGCGCATGGCCTGTACGTGCTAAGAACCAATACAGGCTAGCCTTCGGTGACGGGTATGTACTAACCATGACTATTAACAACGGACAGCAAGGTGCTCCAACTTTCTCTAAGCAGAAATATTTCGTGCGGCCAGAGCTAGAGGAAGGAGAAGAGTGCGAGAGTAGTTTAGATATGGAATCTATTGTTCCTATTGCTATAAGCTCGGAACTGTCACATACAGGAGAGGAGCGCATCCATATGGCTCCTACATTAGAATATACTAAGAGAGAAGACCCTCCAGAACCGGGACCAGATCCGGAAGAACCTATTCCACTTTATATAACCAGTACAGAGGGCATGTCAACATTCTCTATGAACTGGCCTGAAGGTTACAATTACGACTCTACTATAGAGATATATAAGGACGGTAATATTGTCGGTGATTTAATGTGTTACGACAATCTTAACGAAGCCACTTTTACAGCAGGCACTGTTTGGCATGGAGGCTTCCACGAGCAAATAAATCCGGGAGATACAGTAACCCTAAAGCAGGGTGACTGGGAAGCAGAAATGTATATAGAAACAAACGTTCCCTTAGTGATAGAATTTAGACCCTCACAAACATACCCAGTAACTAGTTCCTGGGAATCCGAACTGTTGACATATACAAATACCTATCTCGAAGGTAGTGTGGTTTTGCGACTAGATGGTATAGAGTATGCCGCTTCCAGTCAAATCATCGGCGGAACATATACGTGGGTATATGACCAAGATTTCCCTACGGAAATAACGGAATGGACTGAGGCAGAAGTATCTATAGATGGAGGAGAGTTTGTTCCTGCTTATATAATTGCTGCTGCATGGTATCCCAATGTTTCTATAAGAACATCTAGATGGGATGGAAGTGAGTATAGAACATCCGTCGAGATGTTCGGACAAGAATGGGGAGGGTTTGATGCTCAAGAAGATACTTACTTTACTTTAACAAGAGACGGGGTAGTGTATACGTTCACTAAAGGCGCGTACTCGGCATTTTGGTGTGACGTAGATATTGATACAGCCCCACCAAAAGATGAATATAATCCGTGGTTAATGGAATACGAGGCGGGAAGTTATCTAGTAACGGCGGGGAGGTGGTAATGCTTGACATTCATATATTAACTCTGCCAGGACTGCCTGAAGAGTGGATTAAACAACGAAGGGATAGTATAGAGGCTGCTGTAGCTGCGGCAGGCTTCCCTGTGTACGTACATGAGGTTGAAGGTATTGATGGCAACCTAGGGCGGTCTAGGAAGAAGGGCTACTCTGTAGGCAGCCAGCCGTACGTGACGCATGTAGACCATGACGATTGGATTAGAGAGGATGCCTTTGCTGTTCTTAAGAAATACTTAGAAGAAGGAGTAGAGGCCATTACTACAGGTGAAGTCCTAGTTAGGGGCTCCTCTCATATGGAGTCACCAAAAGATAAACACCACTTAGCTGTATACAAAAGAGAGTGGCTGCATTCACAGCCTTACGATAGATTTGAATTCTACCCAGACCAATTTTTAGTGAGCAGAGCAAAATCTATACATGTGCCTGGGTGGGTATACTTTCATCGTATAGAGGCGGACAGCCATAGTAGGAGACAGAGGGGAGCTAGCCCTAATGCGTCTAAAGAAGAAATGCGAATGATCCGTACTCCTGAGCTATTTCAAGTAGAGCTAATGTCATACAAGGCATTGTCTGAGGAAATTGATAAGGAAATGGAAGATGCGTAACCTGTTCCTACACCCCGAAACTTGGAGGACGCTGAGGAACATCGACATCTCGCCGGAGTCCTCGTGGACCTTTAACGTAGAGGGCAACTATTCCAGCGACGAGAACAGCCGCGCCGAACATTGGGAGCTGGAGCCCGGCGACGTGCTCCGGGGTGCTGTTTCTTACGCGGTGCATAGGGCGGATTCTTGGAGCGACACCGACCTGTTTTTCCTCGTAATGCGAACCGACTCATGGGATGTTGTTTTCTCCCACAGGCTACTGGCTTACGGGGAAGAATCCTCTTCCGGTTCTTTCGAACTAGATATAGACGCCTACGATACGAGCGGGCTCGTGCTAGGAGTGTCCCACTCCGACTCAAGTATTGGGACGCCGTATGGCTACTCGGGACTTGGGAGCCTCACCATAGAGCCGCCGCCTCCACCGCCGCCTCCTCCGCCGCCGCGTCCTAGGGGCCATGTCTTCGAGTTAGATAGGGGTTGGTCCTTCGACGGCATGTACATCCCTCACTTCCTAGAACTTAATTGGTACTTCGGGGAAGACCCTTTCACCTACAAGGGGATACAGAAGGTTAGGGTACACGGGCTCAGTAAGGGATATGTTAAACTAGATATAACAGTGAATGGAATGCAAACAGATTATACTGAGGATTACTCAAAGAACCCTCAGAAATTGGATCTGCTTTCCATGCCTATTCCAGAATTAGAAGGGTATGTATCAGAAGACTTTAATTCTAGTACAGCCTATGCAGATGTAGCTAACCGTGGTATTTCAGTACAGATGAAATTCAACGGGAGGAATAAGATCTGCAACTTGCCAGAGCCTTCTCATGTATTGCAGGTGCTGGCTATCCAACAAGCTCCTAGCGGAGCGAGAGCTAACTAGGAGATATTATGGCACTATCAAATTTCTTTAGCACAGCGCCGGTAGGACAGCCGCAGCAGGTAGCTGCTCCCGTCACTACTGCTGCTCCTGCACAAGTAGGAATTCATTCTCCTACTGGAGGGCTCAACTATCAGTTTAGTCCCATGCAAACTGTTACGTCTAACTACGGGCAAACGGGATCACAGATGGTACAGGGCAGTTTGGAATCTATTATGAATCCTAACTCCCGGTATATTCAGCAGGCTAGGCAAAGAGGTATGGAAGTAGCGGCCACACGTGGAGGTATTAACTCCTCCATCGCGGCAGGCGCTGCCGAGAGAGCTGCTCTAGATGCTGCTGCTCCTATGACGCAGGCTGCACTAGAGATTGATGTCAGCCGAGAAGCTTCTGATCGCGCAGCTAACATGCAGAATTGGTTAGGGACACAGGGATTTAATAGAGAGTTCCAAGGACAGCTAGCTATGCTACCTATTAGCCAAGCTACTAATATGCTTAACATGGTACAGCAGTTTGCTATCCAGGACCCTGCCCTATACACACCCGATGTGGTTAGCGGGTATAGTAATTTCTTTAATGAGAACATGAAGAGTATCATGTCTCAGTATTTTAATACAGGAGGTAGGGGCTAATGGCAGTCACTACAGGAACACTCGTTGCTGCCGGCGTCTCTGCAGTAGGTTCTTACGCTGCTAATAAGTCTAAGCAGAAATCTGAGCAGAGAGCAATGGAG
>CALKAR010000045.1 GCA_937988745.1 uncultured Peptococcaceae bacterium | reverse complement strand
TTGATTCTGATATAGTGGCGGTGACCTTGTCTTCTCCGAAAGCTTCTATCTCTTGCTCCTTGGCAGTCATAGCATCCATCTTGGAGTAGAAACTCTCTTCGTATACGTAGCCATTTATGTGCTGTGCTCGTAAAGTGTATACTTTTCTTTGTGCGGAGAACCCTGCTAAATACAGGAGCATGTCTCCATCGACCAATGCCACATTATTCATAGGGCCTCCTATTCTCTGTTACTCTTTTTCTTTTCGTGTACTGTTACAAACTGTGCACCGATACTCTACAGATGATGGTTGAGGCACAACATTATGTGCCCGCATATTGTGTCCATAAAGCTCATCTTGATAGGCGTGCTTACAATTGCATTTTAATACTTTCATATTATTCTCCTAGATCAAAAAGGAATGTCATCCTCGAAGTAATCGTCACTGCTCTGTTGATACTCTTCTGTGCTGACTGGTGCATCGAAGGGATCCTCTCCTTCAGATAGTTTAACAACATCATTGTAATACCGGCTCGTCAATGTGTCAATAAAATCAAGAGCCACGTCAACAGGATGCTGCTTGCCTTTTCCTTTTCCTAGATCTAGCACATTAGCTGCTAGCAAAGCCTCAGTTGCATGGATGGCTGAGTTGCGTGCCGCTTGGAACTGAATAGTCTTCTGTGTTACAGAGTCTTTTTCTTCTCGTCGTTTCCAATAGTCATCTTTGCTAACTGCTGCTCCACCTCCTTGAGATCGTTGGTAGCCTCCTCTTTGTGCGCTGCCCGAGCCTCCTTGATAGCCCTGACCTCCTCCTTGGTTTTGGCTGGCTTGTCCAGAGGAGTTGCCAGATCCTCTTCCGACAATGACCATTTGAGCAACGTTAACATTCTTGAAGTTACCTCGCTGAGTGTACGTGAATGATACCTGATCACCTTCTTTGCATGGAACACCGTTAAACCCACACCCGTACCACACATCATCTACTAAGATGTTGGTTGCATTTCCACGCTGATGGATTCGTTGAACCACTCCAGTTACTTGCATTATTTATCCTCGTAATTATTTGCTAATGTAATACTATCTTGTACAGCGTTGTCTAGCAACGCCTCCTCTGCGTACTCTTGGCCACGCAGTTGAAGCTCGCGAAGAGCTAATAGGTTCCAGATAGCATGGTCTATATGAGGCATGTTAGATTCTTTATCTAACCATGCTCCTGTCATGTAGTCTAGTAGGTGTCGGAAGAATGCTTCGTAGTACCTGTCCTCTCCATTTGGTACGTGTAGCCATCCGTGCTTACTATACTTCTTGGCCCCGTAAGTTCCTACTAATGTGACGCTCTTTAATGCCCTGCCAAAAGAGCCTAGTACAGTGGCAGGAAGTGGTTTGCCTGCGTCTAGCTTAGCACCAGCCTCATGTTGACCCAGCCCATTTGGGTCGGTCTCCGAACCCGTCGTCATAGCTTGCTGAATTCTCTTGGCCATCTAATCTCCCCTCCTTATCTCTAGTTGGTGGTGGGAATGGTGGCGCTACCTCGTACTCAGTTTCAGGTAGAACATCATCATACCCCCATCGTGTACCAGAAGCCATCTCCACGGCCAGTGGTACGTTGAATTGTATATTGTATACCCTGTCCAGATAAGTATATACAATGGTAGTAAAAGCATTCTTACATAGCTCCTTCACCTCTTCGTGCTCGTCTTTGTGTAACTCATATACAACAGAGTCATGTATAGTGTTGATGATGGTAGTCATCATCTTATTATACTTAAGGCCGTACCACAATGCAACTACCGCAATAGGAATAATCTCAGCAGTGGCTAAGCTCTGCACGGGAAGGTTGCTGATGGTGGTCGAGTTAGTAATATACCCTGACCCTGTAACCATCGTGTCTTCCCAGTAGGCTATCATCCCACTGGCTAGCCTGAGCTTCTTATTTCTAAGAACCTCTTGCTTCCAGCTCTCCTGTGTCTCCGTTATCTTGCAGTACTTCTCTTTGAAGGCTGTGTAGTAAGCTACCTCAGCATCTGTCCCACTATTCCCTCCGTACAAAGGCTTAAAGGTATGCGCCTTAGCCTCGTTCCGACTTGTGGGTTGTCCAGAATCAGTTATCACCTGTGCTGTATACGAGTGTACGTCTACAGAATTGGCGATGTCCTCGTACCCTTGCGGGTCTTGCCCTAAGTATACAGCTACACGGAACTCTAGCTGCGACCCATCGGCCTCCCCTATCGAATAGTTGTCTGTATCCCTTGGGATAAACAAGTCCCGATAATGTCTAGGGAGGTTTTGAAACTGTAAACTATACTTTGTACCATTGCTAGATAGCCTGTGTGTCTTAGTGATAGCTTGGTTGAACTGGGCATGCAGTAAATCTCCGTTGTCAACACACTCCTTGAACTTTGATAAGGTCTTAACCATGTCAGAGTTAAGCCTAGCCCTTCTTAAGTACAAGTCTAGGAACTCTCTCTGACGTTTGTTTCTAGGCTTTAAGTTCATTACTGTGCCAGTATCTGTACGGTAACCTCCAGATGCGGTTCGCAGTGGTTTGCCTCTCCTATCTTTTGGTTCGCTAAACTTGAGAGTTTCATATAAGAATGTCCCTCGTTGCAGCGGAGAGTTAAGATTAATACCACCAGTTATCTGATTGAGGTCTTGTTCCACCTCGGCTAGCTCTTTTTGTACAGAGTTAAACTCTTCAGTAACCCTATCCTTATCTAACTTCATTCCCTGCATCTCGATGCTAGCTAGCACAGGAGTTAATAGCATCCTGGTGTGCATCACCTCAAGCAGATCTAGCTCGGTCATAATCTTGAGCTGCTCTTTGAAGATGTTATGCGTTTGATAGACGTCCTTGGCACACCGGTCTAGTACGAAACTAAAGGGCATACTACTAGGGCATACTCCTGACCTCATAAGGGCATCTATGTAGGGCTCCTTAGTGCCATACCCGTACCTCTCAGCAACATCCCCAAGTCCTTTTGTAACAGACCTGTTGCCGGCTATCACGTGCTCTCCTACCATGGTGCACCACACCCTAGCTTTCGTGAGATCCATTCCTGCCCTAGATAACCACTTTAATTCCATCTTTGCATTGTGAGCAACTAGAATGTTGTTCTCGCATAGCTCAACTAGGTCAGGTATATCAAACTCACCGCCGTCAATGTGGTAAACCTTGCCCGATTCGTCCCACCCAAGTATAAAACAAGACAAGAGAAGTTTGTTAGACTCCTCAACTGCGTCTCCGTACAGTATGTTGGTGGTCTCAAAGTCAAGTACTATATAATTATTGTGCTCTCCTCTATACGGTTTGTAAAAATGATCCGGTAAATAATTCACGACATAAACCTGCTTAGTAGTGGATCTATTCGTACCCTTATAGGCTCATGAACTCCTGTATGTTTGTTCTTGGTTAGAGATAAGTACCTAATGTTGGTACGAGCATCCTCGGAACTCATCCCAATACCTATCATGATGTCCATTGCCTGCTGCACACCGATATTAGAGTAGTACACGTTGCCGATATCGAGTATCTTTTTATTGATCGCGTTCTCGTCTGCCTGTGTAAAACTCATTATGGTCTTGCCAGTCCTCTTGCCCAGCTCTCGTGCTTGAGTTGCTAGGAAGAATAGCTCCTCAACCTTGCCTAATGATTTCCCTGGGTTTAGGTTGTGAAGCTGATCAATGATAACCATCTTGGGATCATGCTCCACCACAATCTCCTCAATGGTGGGGAAGTCGCCGGGAGTCAAGGGCGCAAAGATTATATTATTGTACCCTCGCTCCACTGCCAACTCATACGCCCGCTCTTGATTATCAAGAATCTTTTCCCTAGGAGCACCTGTAAGATTGCTCATTATCCTAGCTAGGATGGATGGCCCAGGGTCTTCGTTGCCCACATATAGCACCTTGTGTCCCAACCTAGCCATACCACACGCTTGGTTAACAGCAAACGCTGTCTTACCAGTCTCTGGTGTAGCATAGATTAGAATGTTGGTACCATCAGGAACACCTCCACCTAGAACCTCGTTGAGAGAGGAAGGGAATAGGGGGCTCAGGCTATCCTTTTCATAATACGAGAAGATTTTATCCATCGGAGCCCCTATCATTACCAAGTCTTCCTCGTCCTCGCCAAGTATGTCCTGCTCAGAAGTGGCCAATAGAGCCTTGTACTTATCCAGCTCTTCGGAGCCTGTGTTGCCAGACAGAATCTCTTCTGTCAATCTAGTCTTAGCTGACTCAATCTTAAACTCCAACCAAATCTTGGCTATGTTAGGTGAACTTACCTCGGGCAATGTATCTAACAAGCGATGCAATCTCTCGTAGTGCCTCGGGTGACCTATCTTGATTAGCTCCTTCAGAGATTCCACGTCAACCTTTTTGGCATCGGGGTCTCGCTCATAGTACTCTTTGATGTTGTCTACTAACAGCTTAGCTAGGTCGGAGAAGTCATCAGCCTCCCCGTGCTTGCGAACCACTCCGTACACGTTACGGGAGTCTATCATTGCTGATAGTATTCTTTTTTCAGCCAAGTGATGATCCTCCTATAAGTAACAGTAGTTCGTCCTCGGTTAGATCCTTGGGGTCATCTTTGGGAACCCTGATGGATACACTGGTGGCAGAGTATAGCCCCAACAAGTTGCGCCGCAGTCGTGCAGCTAGTTCTGGCACGTCATTATCTAAGCAGATAATAATATTGCCAGACTTGTGCGGCTCGTATGTATCCAATAACTCATCTAACCCGCTTGATGTTAAGTACACCCCCATCAGAGCTGCCGCGTTAACAGCCCCAGTGTCGGCCAACCTCATGGCTGATACAGGGTCTTCTACAATGAACAGTGGTAACTCTGTGTTACGCACACCATTCCGATTCAGTGAGTACCACGATGGACGGCGCTCCTTACCACAATATCCCTGTGTTGGCTTGAATATAACCTTTGACCCTGTAACACCTCCTAGTCCTTCCCCGTATCGACGCAATGTAACACCTCTCACCTCACCTGATGGTGAATAGTTAGGGAACACTACACGCCCTGTTCGTATGTCTGTGGAGAATGTGCGTGATGGACTAAGATTGAATGCCTTGTTAATCCGCTTCGTAACATCATCGTTGTATCGAGACTCTTGGCTTAGGTGATACACCTCCTCCATCTGGTCATCACCATCGCTAGATGTTCTCGCTATCAAATCATCCCAAGTCCCACGAGAGTTAACTACTCCTCGAACACCACACGTTGCACGGAAGCAGTTATACAGTATAGCCCCATCAACCTTTGATACGCTAAGCGACTTCTCACCGCTGCTGGGGTTGCATGATACGCAGTGAGTACGAAGCGATTCACCTTCTTTCATGGAGCTAGCAATTATAGCTACGTACTCCTTAAGCTCTTTGTTATTCACCCTCACCTCCCTAGTACGAGCAGTACTATACCACAAAATGTTAGCGATGTCAATAGGGAATTGTAAATTGTTTGTAAAAGATTTGCACATCACTTATTGTGCACGACACCTTTTACAATTGTTTACAAAATACCACTTGACAATTTACACAAAGTATGTTATAATAATATTATATATAATATATAGTATATAATAATTATAATATAATAAAAGATAAATCATCTCTAAATGATTTATCTTTATATATAATATATTATAATATATATATAGGTAAACATCTTAAAATGTTTACCTTATATTATTAATTATTATTTATTACATTATCTATACTGTCAACAGTTTTAGTAAAGTTGTTGTAATCTCTGTGTTCTTGAAGTGCTTTGAGCAGCTCTTCTGCGAACACCTGTACTTCACCCTGTGCTGTAGGGTCAGACCTCAGCTCAACAACACGTTCAAAGTCCTGTACCACAGCAGTCATGTAAAACTCAACCTCCATACCCTGTGGTAATACGAACCTAGCCTGCTCAGGAGCAACGCCCAGCATCAAGAGCAACTTGTAACGCACGAGAGCAGCCCTACAGAGGCCGTTGTACAGTCTACTGGCCAACCATGCGCGGACCTTACCAAGCGCCCCGCTAGAGCCTTGTTTAGCGTCCGTAGCTGCACGTCTCCACTGATAGATTGGTTTAATTGCTGGCCAAAGAGCTACGTATCGTCGACTAATCTCATTGTAAACAATTGTTAAATGATTACTCTTAAAGACCTGCCTAGCAATAGGCACAGGCATCTTGCAGTGCACTGTAAGTGACTGAATTTCACGTGGTAAGTTATGGTCTTCCACGTAGGACAGCGAATACTTGTGAGAGTTTTCGTAAGATACTACAGGATTGCCTCCTTCACCAAACCAAGCGTCGAAAGAGTTCGGTGCTATACTGTATAGCATACCTAGTATCTCGGTGTACATGCGCCTCTCTGCGTTAGTGACTGCCGTACCCTTTTTATGATACTTATCAACGAGTTGCAACCATCCATATAGAGACCCTGAGATGTAGTAGAACTCACCGTCCTTAACACTAACAAACCCTGCGGACTTTAATCTATCACTGTAGTCATTGCCTCCCATCACACGCTCTACCACAGCAGACGAACGGGTACGAGCACCGATACGTACGTGTGCAAATGGCGTCCAGTGATTATGCCGTGCCAAGAAATTAAGTAGACCCTTATCCGCATCTCTAAACTTGTCCACCTTCTTAGCAAAGGATATACGCGCAGCGTTAACCACATGAACATCCGCATCATCGTACACCACTCGTTTCACACTAACCAAATTAGTATCCGTCATACATATTCTCCTCGTCTTCAGCACCATTATTAACCCACTGATTGTAACAGATATTTTCAATGAACTGGTCGTAATCCGCTGAGTCGTCGAACTCCTCATCTAGGAGCTCCACTTCATAGTCGTCGTCCATATTATGTAGTCCCATCTACCATCTCCATAGACACATTATTACCAACAACAATATAAATACAGTTACAATGTCTTTCATCACACACTTCCATATAAGCTTCTTATAATATTAGCCAACGATGCGTAGATAATCGCAGACACAATCATCATACCGCAACCCACAACCAACACAACGAACACTACACCCATACTCAATTCCTTTAGACTTGAGCCGTGCCCTAGATTCCCGGCGAGCCCTTACCTTATGTTTCTTACGGTAGCGCTTGCGAGCATAGTCATTGTCTGGGTACCTTTGCAACAGCTTGTATAAGTCCATACACTCTCCCCGTAGAACACATATGCACATAACATTATTGTAATTACAAGAACTCCTTATCGGTCAATCCACTCATCGTCCTCTCCCTCTAACACATACAGCAGGTGGTCATCCTCTTCGTCGACAACACCCTTGATGATTCGTGTAGACTCTCTCAGCTCGTCCACTTCAGTGGCTTGGTTAGCTGGCCGGTTTTCCATCAGCTCTTTATACTCGCACTTCATTTGCACCACCTAATGATCCAGTTAATATTTGATTTAGAATAACCTGCGCTGAACTAACTGCCCTAGCAGGACTAGACCTTGTAACATCTAGCCCGTACACATTAGACTTAATACTAATGTTTCCATGGGCATCAAGAGAGATGTCTAGGTCACCTACTTGGCGAAGCGGTGACTCCGCAACCATTTGTCTAGTTCGCTCTAGATTAGAACTATCTGCACCCTGCCTCATTGCCTCAAACGACGCCGCCCATTCCATTGCTTGAATATAGCCCTGATCTGCCATAGCGGGGAAATCACCGAGGTTCACCTCGACAAGGTCGCTATCCATTTCACGATTAAATCTTTGTGTCACAGTTCGCGAGAAAAGAGCCGCTTGTAAGTTTGCTGCATTATTTATATCGGGAGCTCGGTGCGGTAGGTTGACTCCTACACCTCTGGCTAATGCTCTAACAGCTATCTCTAGTCCGTCAGTAAATCCAACAAACCCTACTTGCTGGATTCTAGTACGAACATTGCCCCCAAGGCTAGCGGATAGCTCATTAGCTAATTCTCCAACCGATCTACTGATAACCTGCACAGAGGAGTCGTGCAAATAGTCAGTATCTTTTTCTAGGAATGATGGTGAGTGCATAATACTGGCACGGGCATCACCCTCCATTGCGTCCATGCGCAGCCCTATACCCACACTCCTATTACCAGACAACCGTCTCTTTAGTCTAGCCCACTCAGCATCGGATGCACGTCTTATGCGGACACCAAGCGGTACGATAGAAGCAGCTCTCACATGATATTCAGATAACATGAACTCTCCGCCAGAGATTACGTACTCCTTTTTTGCTCGTGTGAATCTATACATACGTTCAGCGCACTCTAGGAGATCTAGTGGCTCACCCGAATCGAGATCCGGAGCACGGCAAAGAGCAACTGCTGCGTTAAGCTCGTTCTGATACTCCCAATACAGATACTTAATCATTCCAGGTACCCACTCGTGGGGATTTATTTCCCGATACAAGAACGTCTTACTTACAGGTCTATCTAAAGCTCTCTGAACTAAATCCTGAAACATATCTTACTCCTTGTTAAAGTAATTAACTAACTTGTTAGCATAAATTTCAGCGGTTTGGTTGCACAAACCCGGCGCTGTATTAACCTCTAGAACAGACGC
>CALKAR010000044.1 GCA_937988745.1 uncultured Peptococcaceae bacterium | reverse complement strand
TTATGGAGCAGCAACGATGTTACGCAGCAGGGCAGTCGCCCTAAAACAAAGTTAGCCATTAAGGGAGTTAAATTGAAAATATCATTGATTTCTGCAGTGTCAGAAAATGGCGTAATCGGTAGTGGTCCTGATATCCCGTGGTCAGTAAAAGGTGAGCAACTACTCTTTAAAGCGCTCACATATAATCAATGGCTCCTTGTCGGAAGAAAAACATTTGACTCTATGGGTGTTCTTCCAAATCGCAAATATGCAGTAGTGTCAAAGAACGGAATTTCAAGCTCAAATGAAAACGTCCTAGTTTTTCCTTCAATAGAAAATGCTTTGAAAGAGCTATCAAAAGTTACAGATCATGTATATGTCTCTGGCGGGGGTCAAATCTATAATAGCCTTATTGAAAAAGCAGATATAATTCATTTGTCTACTGTTCACGTTGAAGTCGAAGGTGATATCAAATTCCCTATAATGCCTGAGAATTTCAATTTGGTTTTTGAACAGTTTTTTATGTCTAATATAAATTATACATACCAGATTTGGAAAAAAGGCTAACAATGCGTTGCAGCACCAGTCGCTTCGCTCCTTGGACAGCTTTTAAGTCGCGTCTTTGTGGTTTTGCTGCGCAAAAGTATTCCACAAAGCCGCAACTTAAAAGCTGCCGCTGAACTTAACGTTAGGCATCATGGGTGAATTTTTCCCTGCACAAGTTTTCAAGCAGCTGTCCCACGCTCGCGCGGTGATCGAGCGCCATCTGGCTGCGACACTGGACACAATCCACCTGTTCGGATCTGCGATCGATGGAGGGCTGAAGCCGGACAGCGACATAGACTTGCTCGTGACCGTCAGCGCCGCACCTAACGATTCGCTCCGGCAGGCGCTAATGCTCGATTTGCTGAAAGTCTCATCACCGCCAGGCGATGGCGGAACATGGCGACCGCTGGAGCTAACTGTTGTCGCTCGAAGCGAAGTAGTGCCTTGGCGCTATCCGGCGCGGCGTGAGCTTCAGTTCGGTGAGTGGCTCCGCCACGACATCCTTTCCGGAACGTTCGAGCCTGCCGTTCTGGATCACGATCTTGCGATTTTGCTGACCAAGGCGAGGCAACACAGCCTTGCGCTTCTAGGCCCATCCGCAGCCACGTTTTTCGAGCCGGTGCCGAAGGAGCATTTCTCCAAGGCGCTTTTCGACACTATTGCCCAGTGGAATGCAGAGTCGGATTGGAAGGGTGACGAGCGGAACGTCGTTCTTGCTCTTGCTCGCATTTGGTACAGCGCTTCAACTGGTCTCATTGCTCCTAAGGACGTTGCTGCCGCATGGGTATCGGAGCGTTTGCCTGCCGAGCATCGGCCCCTCATCTGCAAGGCACGCGCGGCGTACCTGGGTAGCGAGGACGACGACCTAGCAATGCGCGTCGAAGAGACGGCCGCGTTCGTTCGATATGCCAAAGCAACGATTGAGAGAATCTTGCGTTGAGCGGCATGTGCGAAAAGTGCATCGACCCGCGCCGAGGGCATCTGATGCCTAACTCGGCGTTCAAGCGGACGGGCTGCGCCCGCCGCTCAACTATGCGTTAGATGCACTAAGCACATAATTGCTCACAGCCAAACTATCAGGTCAAGTCT
>CALKAR010000043.1 GCA_937988745.1 uncultured Peptococcaceae bacterium | reverse complement strand
GCTTGAGAGTATCCCACATTTACGCTTCCCCCTTTACCTTGATAAACCGGCTGAACAGGTACTCAGCGGCCACGAAGAAAATGATCACACCTTGCAGAATAGTGATCAGCTCCCGAGGTACGGCGGTGAGGCGGTCCATCGCAGCTGCACCGGTCTGCAAAGCACCAAAGAGAATGGCCGCCAGGACAATTCCCACCGGATGATTCTTACCCAGCAGAGCAACAGCAATACCCATAAAACCTAGATCAGGTGAAAACCGCTGAATAAACCGGTTGTTTAGGCCCAATACCTGTTCCATTCCAGCAAGTCCTGCCAAGGCACCACTGATCGCCATAGCAATCACCATGGTCTTAGCCACACTGATGCCGCCATATTCTGCAGCTGTTGGATTAAGGCCCACTGCCCGAATCTCATAACCCAGCTTTGTTTTCCAGAGAATGAGGTAGACAATTAGGCCAGCCGCTAAAGCAATGTAGATAGCCGTAGTAAGTCTAGTAGGCGGCATAAGCCTTGTCAGGGTTGCCGAAGCCTTCACCCGCGGTGATTCGGGTATCCACGAACTGCCCGCAAAGGGCCCCAAGACAAGCCAGTCTGTCAGGAAGTAGGCAATGTAGTTCATCATGATGGAGTTAATGACTTCGTGGATTCCCAGCTTGGCTTTTAGAATTCCGGGCACAGCAGCCCAGATGGCCCCGCCCAGCATACCCGCAACAATTGCCAGGGGAAGATGGATAAGCTTCGGTAGATTTGAAAATGTGAAACCAACCCACGCAGCGGCAAAGGCACCGATATAGACCTGCCCTTCAGCACCAATGTTAAACAAACCGGCCCTGTAAGCAAAGGCTACGGCAAGGCCCGTGAACATCAGTGGAGTAGCTCGCTGCAGCGTAGTGGCAAAACCACGCATCGAACCAAATGATTCTTGAAACAGCACTTTATATGCATGCAGAGGGTTCTCACCAACGGTGAGGACAAAGGCTGATCCGACAATCAGAGCAAGAATAACCGCTAGAATAGGTGCAATAATGACGTGCACAGGCACTTTCTTGACTCTATCCAACATGGCTGTTACCTCCCCCGGCCTTGTAATCCTCTAAGCTGCCGCCGAGCATCAGGTAGCCAAGCTTCTGCTCATCGGCTTCTTCTCGATCGAGGACTGCCACAATCCGGCCGTTGTACATGACCGCAACACGGTCGCTTAAGGATAGAATCTCATCCAACTCGGCAGAAACCAAGAGCACCGCCGCTCCCCGATCGCGCTGAGCCACAACCTGCTGGTGGATAAACTCAATAGCACCAATATCGACGCCACGGGTGGGCTGTGAGCAGATCAAGAGTTCTGGGTCCTGGTTAAACTCCCGGGCGACAACCACCTTCTGCTGGTTTCCACCAGAGAGTGCGCCAGCTCGCTGCTGCGGATATGGCGGCCGGACATCATACTTCTCCACGAGCTTGGAGGCATTGTCCATAATGGCCTTGCGGCTGTGAAAGCCCATCACTCCACAGAAAGGCTCATCAGCGTGGAGGCCGAGGATGAGGTTATCTGCGATCGAGTAATCCAGGACCAAACCACGCTTGTGGCGGTCTTCAGGCACATAACCTAGACCAGCCTGTTTGATCCGCAGCGGAGACCAGTTGGTGATGTCCTTACCCGATAACACAATCTGGCCAGACTGAGGCCTCATAAGGCCTGCAATTGCTTCGACAAGTTCAGTTTGGCCATTGCCTTCTACGCCAGCAATTCCTAGAATCTCGCCCCGCCGGACAGACAGGCTTGCACCGTTGACACGGATGCTTCCTCTGGAGTCTTTTACTACTAAGTCTTTTACCTGCAGGACTTCTTCTTTGGGCTGTGCAGGTGTCTTTTCAACGCGCAGCAAAACTTCCCGGCCAACCATCATTTCGGCCAGGTCTTGTGCGTTCGTGTCGGCGGTATCTTTCGTACCGATTTTCTTACCACGTCTTAAGACAGTGACTCGGTCAGAAATCGCCAATACTTCTCTAATTTTGTGGGTAATAAAGATGATACTAGTTCCGTTTTCCCGCAGACTGCGCATGACCTCCATCAGGTCATCTACTTCCTGCGGAGTTAGAACAGCCGTGGGTTCGTCTAAGATTAGAATCTCTGCACCCCGGTAGAGGGCTTTTAGAATTTCTACCCTCTGCTGCAGGCCAACCGACAAATCCTCAATCTTGGCGTGGGGGTCGATCTTTAGACCGTAGCTTGCAGACAACCGCTCCACTTCTTTGACTGCCTGATCATAATCGAGAAAGGGCCCCCGCTTGAGTTCCGAACCAAGCACGATGTTCTCTGCTACTGTAAGCGGTTCCACTAACATAAAATGCTGGAAAACCATTCCGATCTTGAGGTTAATGGCAACCCGCGGTTCAGAGATATCGACTTTCTTGCCCCGGACATAAATCTCACCCTTATCTGCCTGGTACAAACCATACAGAATACTCATCAGAGTAGACTTGCCCGAACCATTTTCGCCGACCAGCGCGTGAATTTCCCCTTCTCGTACATCTAAGGATA
>CALKAR010000042.1 GCA_937988745.1 uncultured Peptococcaceae bacterium | reverse complement strand
AACTGGGTTGATGCGAACGGTGTGGGCCTGAAGACTCCGGAGCAGATCGTTACCGAGCTGAACTCTGTCCTTCAGGGTCCACCTTCAAGTTCTGGCGTACTGACTAGCCTGTTGGGTAACACCGTGCTGGTTCCACCGATGGTGATGAACTACATCACTAACACGCCTTACGGTGTGACTAGCCCGAACATGACTATCTATCAGTACTTCTTAGCTAATAACGTGTACACCCAGCGTACTGGCCAGCCTGTGGTCGTGCGTGAGCTGCCTGCACTGTCTACCGCTGCCATTGGCACTGTAGCTGGTCAAGGCCGCATCGTAGGCTACCGTAACAGTTCTGATAGCATCGAGTTCCCGATGCCGATGCCGTATCGCTTTTTGGATGTGCATCAGCATGGTCCTCTGCAGTATCAGATCCCTGGTATTGGCCGAGTTGGTCAGCTGACTGTTATTCGCGATGGCGCACTGCGTTATCTTGATGGCGTCAGCCCTGCACCGGCTGAGTAAGGTAACGGGCGGTCCTTCGGGGCCGCCTTCACTGTCTGAGGGTAAATCGTGAAAATCACCAACCTGACAAACAGCCCATACCAGCTGGTCGACGCCAAAGGAGCGGCGGTTATGCTTCCGGCGATGGGCGAGATTGAGATTGACCCGCACCCGATGTACGAGAACCTGTACCGGCAGCTGGGTTATTTCCGAATTGAAGAGGGCGGCGCGCCATCAACAAAAGTAGACGAGCGCGAAGAGCTTCGAACGCAGTACGAGCAGCTGACTGGCGAGAAGCCCAACAGCCGCTGGTCTGTGGAACGTCTGAAAGAAGAGATTGCCAAGAATGGCTAAGCAGCCGCTTGGGATCACGGTCGGCCAGGGCGGCACCGGCGTCTACGAGCACGAGGCTGGAATAGAGACCTTCGAGACCGACGGCCCGTACCTGCTGAGCGATGGGGTAAGCCTTGCCGCTCCCCTTCCGGTCCACTTCGTCGACGGGCCGGTATTCTTTGACTCGAACGGGAACCCGCAGGCTGCTATCCCAGTTCAATCAACCGCGCCACCAGTGCCAGTGAATGGTGTCACCGCTGATGGTGTACTAGTCACTCACCAAGGCGCGATCGTCACCCATACGGAGTAGATCATGGCGGAACTGTCAACATTGGGGCACGTTATTAAGGAGGCCTACGAGGGCCAGCCGGATACGAACGCATTCACCGATGCCGAGAAGGAGAAACTGGCCAATCTTTCGGCAGTGGCGACCTCCGGCAACTTCGCGGACCTGACGAATAAGCCGCCCGTAATGGCGATCGGCAATACCGTCGCCGAGGCGCGCGACGCGATCGATGCTATGCCCCGCCCCATGCGCGGTTCCGCAAATGGCGTTGCCCCGCTCGACTCCTCAGCAAAGGTGCCGCTCGAACATCTTAACGTTTCGGGGCTGTCCTATCTTGGCGCGTGGGACGCCTCTACGAACTCGCCGGCCCTCACGGACGGGCTGGGGAGCGACGGGGACTTCTTCAAGTGCTCGGTAGCTGGCACCCAGGACTTCGGCGACGGGGAATACACCTTCGGCATTGGTGATTGGGTGATCTACGCCAGCGGACATTGGCACCGTATCGGCGTTCACGAGACGGTCTCAAGCGTCAATGGCAAGACCGGAGAAGTGGTGCTTGCTGCAGCCGACGTTGGCGCGCGCCCGAGCAACTGGGTGCCGAGCTGGTCGCAGATTACCGGAAAGCCCAACCTATACTCTCCGCGCGGCACGATCAGCCCGCCGATCCCAGCGGTTTACCGCCGCGCCGGGACGGCTCAGAGCATTCCCTCCAGCAGCACGACGAAGATTACCGCCTGGACAGGCTCTGGCTATGATGTTTTTGGCATGGGCGATGGGTCTGACTTCACCGTGCCAGCATGGGCATCACACGCTCGGTTGACTGTGGGGGTCAGGATACAGCACGTCAAATCTGCCGGCGCCGGGCATCTGTGGATTGCGGCCTACCTCGACAACGTGCTCGTGGCTAGCGGCCAGACGCAGGGTACGGACAACCTTTCTTACCCTGCAGCGACGGCCATGACCGGGATTATCCCGGTCCCAGCGGGGCCGACGTTCAACATTCGCGCCGGGAACAATGACACAAC
>CALKAR010000041.1 GCA_937988745.1 uncultured Peptococcaceae bacterium | reverse complement strand
TCACTTGCAATTTCCAAGGATTTCAAATATCATATTAGCAACTAAGTTCACGAAGTATTATCATTATCAAAAGGATAGTTCAATGAAGAGACGGATAACTATCAAAGATATCGCACTAAAACTGAATATTTCTCCCACGGCCGTGTCGAAGGCACTAAATGACCACAGCGACATTAGTGATGCGCTAAAGCAGAGGGTTCAGGAAGTGGCAAAGGAAATGGGTTATACGCCCAACGTGATTGCCAAGCGATTGGTGACAAACAAGAGCAACACCATCGGATGCTTTATGCTCGGCCGCCACGACATCCAGGAAGAAACCTTTGGGTTCCACCTGATCGGCGGAGTCCTTGACGAAGCCAATCGGAACGAGTACGACATTCTACTCTTTACTACAACCAGCAGCCAAAGCCCCCGGCCTGATTACATCGAGATGTGCCTAGAACGGCAGGTAGAAGGGGCAATCTTTACTGGGCTGCGCCTCGATGATCCATATCTGGATAAGATCCAAAAAGCTCCCTTCCCTATTGTGATTGTGGATACAGAGATAGAAGGAGACAATATCTACTGCGTAACCAGCGATAACTACGGTGGTGTGCTGAAAGCCATGCAGTACCTGTGGGATTTGGGCCATGAAAGGATCGCTTTTATCTCAGGGCATGAGCATGCTCAGGTCAGTCAGATTCGCCTCAAGGCCTACCAGCAGTTCATGAAAGACAAGGGAGTCTACGAAGAACACCTGGTTTTCCCCGGGGATTTTACCAGACAGAGCGGTTTTAGAGCAGCTCTGCAGATTCTCGCGTCTAAAACCGACCCAACCGCGGTACTCGTGGCAAGTGACTTGATGGCTCTTGGCGCTATTCAGGCCTTTAAACGCGCTGGGCTCCATATTCCCCGCGATATTTCCGTTGTAGGAATCGACAATATCTTGGCCTGTGAATACATAGAACCGCCCCTCACCACCATCGGGCAGAACCCACTGCGGATGGGAGAAGCGGCTGTTAAGACTGTACTGGGCGCACTGAAGTATAAGAAAAAGCAGCGCCGGATCGCTCTCGAAATGGATTTGATTGTCCGCGGCTCATGCGGGCCGAACTTAAGAAAATTAGGAAATCAAGTGGAGGAACTCCAGTGATACTCAGCGTCAGCCGGCGCACAGATATTCCTGCACTCTACCTTGATTGGTTTCTAAAGCGCCTCGAGGAAGGCTATGTATTGGTGCGGAACCCAATGAATCCCTCACGGGTAAGCAGGATATCTTTAGAGCCGGCTGTGGTAGACTGCATCGTCTTTTGGACAAAGAACCCTGCAGAAATTCTCAAGAGACTTAATTCCCTCTCCGCCTATAATTACTACTTCCAGATTACAATTACAGGATACGGACGTCACTTAGAGCCATTCGTTCCACCTCTGGAGAGGGTTATTGCCGCGTTCAAAAGTCTCTCACAGGCCATCGGCAAAGAGAAAACTATTTGGCGCTATGATCCTGTCATCCTGACTGATGAAATGGATGTGGAGTTTCATAGATGCCACTTTGCCCGATTAGCAGATGAACTAGCCGATTACACGGAGCGCTGTGTGATCAGCTTTTTGGACTTATATAAGAAAACAGCGCGCAATATGCAGGGTTTCGGGCCCCTAATCCTTGAAGATAAAGCGTTCTCGGAAGTAGCATCTTACATCGGGCAGACAGCCAACGATCACGGGATTCAGGTGGAAACATGTGCAGAGCACATTGACCTCTCCGATTTTGGCATCAAGCCAGGTAAATGCATTGACGATGGACTTATTGAGAGAATCCTTGGCCAGCCCCTCGCTGTCAGCAAGGACCCCAACCAGCGTCCGGCCTGCGGATGCGTTTCGAGCATCGACATCGGAGCTTACAACACCTGCACCCACGGCTGCCTTTACTGCTACGCCAACTACAGTCCGAAGACTGTGCAGCAGAACATCAAGAACCACGATCCCAACTCACCGCTTTTAATTGGCCGCATCCAACCGACTGATAAGATAACCGAGCGAACAATGGAGAGTTTGGTGGATCACCAGATGAAGCTTTTCTAAGATGGTGCGAGCATTAGGGCCCTAACCCTAACGCTCGCACTTTTTGCAGCAGGTCGAAATAATCTAAAGGCTCTATCGGGCGATAATGAGCCAGCTCGTTGCGGATAGAATGTGCTAGCTTTTCTTGTCAGATAACTCGCTAAACGCAAATGTCTAGTTCCATGCCGATTGTCCTTTCAACGGCGAACTGCTATAATTTCTCTCTGTGACCACTATTCATGGAGGGAAGTCTTTGGAAAGAACTGCAGTATTCAATCAAGCCCGTAAACCCCACGAATTATTGAAAGAAGCATTCCAGTGGATCACCGAGGCAATAAAAAAAGAGCCTGTCCTCGCGATAGCTCTTGCCGCCATGCTGATTACCTGCATCTTTGTTCCTGTTGATGCTGAGTACTTGGATTACTTCAACTGGCCCACCTTAGCCACACTTTACTGCACATTGGCAGTAGTGGAAGCTCTTTCCCGCATTCATGTGTTTGAGATTATCAGTCGGAGGATTGTTCTTCAGCTTAAGAAGCTTAGAAACGCCACAATTGGCCTTGTCTGCATTACTTTTATTGGTTCCATGTTTCTAGCGAATGATATGGCGCTGCTTACTTTTCTGCCCTTGGGCTATTTTGTGTTAAACACCACAGGCAACAGGAAAGCGATGGCCTTTACGTTTATCATGCAGAACATAGCTGCCAATTTGGGAGGAATGGTGACTCCCTTCGGCAGTCCACAGAACTTGTATCTTTACGCTTATTACAGCATCGACACGCTGGAGTTTGTAAAGATCATGCTTCCGAGCTTCTTAGTATCGATATCGCTGATCATTGGTCTCTGCTTTTTTGTGAAGCCAGAACCCCTTGAGCTGAAAGAAGATAAGCAGTATACCTTGGACATCCGGCTGACGACGATTTACACTGTTCTCTTTATTGCCAGTCTATTAATTGTCTTTCGGGTTATCCCGTATCTGCTGGGTACCGTATTTATTACGGTAGCGCTGTTCTTCCTAGACAGGGAGGCTCTTAAGGGTGTGAATTATCCGCTTCTAGCTACGTTTGCAGCCTTCTTTGTATTCAGCGGTAATATGGCACGAATCCCGGCTGTAAATGCTTTCTTTCCTAAGGTGCTGCCTATAAACACGCTGCTCTTTGGTATCTTGTCGTGCCAGATCATCAGCAATGTGCCCAGTGCAGTACTGCTTTCTCATTTTACCGATAACTATCACGCTCTGCTGCCTGCCGTAAATATCGGCGGCTGTGGAACCTTGATTGCATCACTGGCCAGCTTAATTACCTTCAGCGAGTTTAAGAAACATAATCCTAACCTGATTAAGTCGTATCTGCTGAAGTTCACAGTTATCAACTTTGCCTTTGTAATCATCCTCTATGTAGTTGAAACATTGGTCTAAAAAACTAAAGCTTAGCTGTGGGGAGGGCTGTTGGATCTACCAACAGATCAATTAGGACGGGCTTATCCATGCCTCTTATCTCCTCTAATGTTTCTCCCAGCTCGCCCGGCGTAATCCGGCAGCCCACCCCTCCACATGCCTGAGCCACCAAATCGTAGCGGATATCCTGCAGGCTGACGCCAATCGGGTCCAGTCCTGCGGAAGCCATAGCATTGGCTTCCATCGCGTAGGATCGGTTGTTCATCAGAACGTAGATTATGGGCAGGCCTAATTCTACTGCCGATACAAATTCGCCCATCAGCATAGAAAAGCCGCCATCACCGACAACGCAGATCACCTGCGTATCACGCTCAGTCAACTTGGCAGCAATGCTGGCTCCTAGAGAAAACCCCATTCCCCGCCAGCGCCCAGAAACAAGAATCCGCTGTCCCTTCCCTTGAAAGAATCTGTTGAACCAAAGCACATGATCCCCAACATCGAGGCAGATCACAGCGTTGGCGTCGGCAAAATCCGATAAAATACGCATAGCTCTGCCCGGATACAGATCGGAACTCCTCTGCAGCTCCCCTTCAAGCCGTTTGCGCCAATCAGCCGCATATTTCTCAACAGTCTTCCGCCACGCTCTGCGCTGCTTGGTTCCGATCAGTTTGTCGTGCAGTGCAGATAATACAAGCCGCGCATCGCCTACTACGCCGAAATCTGCAGGAATTCCCCGCCCAATATTGGCAGGATGAGCGTCAATGGATAAGACCTGTTTGTCATCAGAAGTAAGATCCGGTGGCCAGTAGGTAGCCCCCACTTTAATCAGACCATCACACTGCTGCAGGAGCTCAATGGACGCTTCTGCACCTCCCTCACCGATTCCACCCACTACCAACGAATGTTCCGGGAGCACACCTGCCAGAGGTAGACTACGAACTACTCCTGCACCGAGCAGCTCCGCCAGGGCTAGAAGCTGAGCCACAGCTCCGCTGGCACCTCTGCCTGCTAGAATCAGAGGTTTTTGCAGACCACTGATCCAGGCAGCCGCCTCGCTGATCACATCGTCAGAAGACCTTGGTGCCTCATATAAATATGGTTCCGTATTAGCAGTCACCGGATCGATTTCCTGCTGCCAAAAGTCCTTCGGAATGCTCAGATGTACTGGCCCTGCCTGGGAAACAGAGGTACGGAGGAGATCCACGGTAACTGTCTGCAGGCTGCTGGGGCTCGCTAAGAGCTCGGAACGAATCGTAACCGCACCCAGCAGCTTCTGCTGATTAATGTACTGCTTGTGACTAGTACCGATATAGAAAGACTCCACCTGGCCGGTGATCGCAAAGACCGGCACCTTGTCCTTCATGGCATCTGCCAGCCCATTCACTAAGTGCCCTGCTCCAGGTCCAGCATGACTTACGACCACTCCAATCCCACCGGTCAGCTTGGAAAAGGCCGAAGCAGCATAGGCCGCGCTTTCTTCGCTGCGAAGCTGAATGAACCGCAGTGGATGTTTTCCTAAAGAGGCTAGAAAGTGCAGTATTGTATCACCTGCGGTGCCGAAGATAAATTGAACTCCCAAGCCGTAGAGAATATCTGCGAGTCCCTGGGCGACGGTTACCCTGCTGTTCATGCTTTCACCCCGCTGTGCTTTCTAGCAACAGCATACCCACCACCAGCGGCTTTTATCAGGAAGTTGTCACACCTTATTAATTATTGTATATTTAAAGTAAGGTTGTTTAGTAAAATGTGGTGGAAAGGATGAAGTATATTGGTGAAGCAGCGCGTCAATCCCTACCTTCCCTCCTGGGAATATGTGCCTGATGGTGAGCCCTATGTGTTTGGTGATCGGGTTTATGTCTTTGGTTCGCACGACCGGTTCAACGGGTGGGTATTCTGCCTAAATGACTATGTCTGCTGGTCCGCTCCCCTGTCTGATCTGTCCGACTGGCGCTACGAAGGGGTTATCTACAGAAAGACCCAAGATCCGCTCAATCCGGATGGCCACATGTGCCTCTATGCCCCTGATGTCACCGTTGGCCCTGACGGAAGGTATTATCTTTACTATGTTCTCGACAAGGTTTCCGTTGTTTCTGTAGCTGTCTGCGACGAACCGGCAGGCGAGTACGAGTTCTACGGCTATGTGCGCTATCCAGATGGAACCCGCTTAGGCGAACGGGAAGGCGACCAACCTCAGTTTGACCCGGCAGTCCTAACAGAAGGCGACAGAACATATATGTACACTGGCTTCTGCGGCATTGGCGACCGTTCAAGACTGGGCTGCATGGCAACAGTCTTAGGCCCAGACATGCTGACCATCGTAGAAGAGCCAGTGATCGTTCTGCCCAGCGAACCATACAGCGAAGGTACCGGCTTTGAAGGACATGAATACTTCGAAGCTCCGTCTATCCGGAAAGTCGGTTCCACCTACTACTTGGTCTATTCCTCCATCCACCAGCATGAACTATGCTACGCTACCAGCGAACATCCCACTAAGGGTTTCAAGTATGGCGGCGTAATCGTCAGCAACTGTGATATGCACATCGACACGTATAAACCAGCCAATAAACCCATGTTCTACGGAGGTAACAACCACGGAGGTATGGTGGAACTAAACGGCGATTGGTATATTTTCTACCACCGGCAGACCAACGGAACAAACTTCAGCCGCCAGGGTTGCATGGAGAAAATCACTATCCTTGAAGATGGGTCCATACCTCAGGTGGAAATGACGACCTGCCGTTCTAAAGATGATCCCCTCATTGGGCGGGGTGAGTATCCTGCATATCTAGCATGCAATCTCTTCTGCGATGAAGAATCAATCTACACCGACCTGTCATGTTCCTGGATGAACAACCAATTCCCTAAGATCACCCAAGATGGGCGAGACGGTGATGAGGAAATCGGCTATATAGCCAACATGAAAGAGTCGGCGACTGCAGGCTTTAAGTATTTTGACTGCAAGGGTATAACTAGAGTAGGAGTCAAGGTCAGAGGATACTGCCACGGTCATTTCGAGGTTAAGACAGCCTGGGATGGCGAGGTTCTGGGAACCATTCCTGTAGTATCAGCTAATATCTGGACCGAATTCTGGTCCGATATCCCCATCCCAGATGGCGTCCATGCCTTATACTTCACCTACCGCGGAACAGGCAGCGCCAGCCTTGGTTCCTTCATTTTGGAGTGATTGCCATGAAAGAAAAACTCCTCCAGTACTACTGTGAACACGGCCCGATGACTGAGATAAAAACCATGCAGCAGATGGTTTCCGATATCCCTAAAGACATACCAACCATCGTGACCTATGTGCAGAACATCCTGCTGCATCAGCATTGGCGCACAGCCTATGGCGTTGAAGTAAGTGAAGACAGGCTGCGGGAACCCCTCATTTGGAGTTTTGCAGACAAGCTGGTGTTTCTCAATAATCGGGGTTTCAAACATGTATCGGAAAAAAAGAACCCGGAAGAGAAAATGATCGGGATCTGCCGCGACTTCTCGGTCGCCGCGGCAGCACTTTGTCGAGAAGCCGGCATTCCCGCCCGAGCTAGATGCGGATTCGCCACTTATTTTGAGCCGGGAAAATACACAGACCATTGGGTTTTGGAGTATTGGAATGAAGACCAGCAAAGATGGGTCATGGTCGATGCTCAGTTAGATGAGCTTCAGCAGAAGGCCTTGCAGATCACTTTTGATCCCCTGGATGTCGGTGAAACAGACTTCATTAACGGGCCAAGAGCTTGGATTATGTGCCGCGCAGGCAAGGCCGATCCTGAGCTTTTCGGAATCTTCCAATGGTGGGGGTATGAGTATCTAAGGTGCAATCTCATCCTCGATGCCAACTCCCTGCTAAAAAAGCCCATGCAGCCGTGGGATCAGTGGGAAGGTTACAAAGACCTCCCAATGGAAGAATGGACCGAAGCGGATTTTGCAGTCATGGATGAACTGGCGTCCCTTGCTCTAGCCATCGATGACGACTTCGAAGCCTTTGCTGAGTTTGTCCGCGGCAATGATAAGATCAGAGTACCAGATGACCTCAACAATGTAAGGCAATTTGAGTAACCAGAGGGCACCAATCAAAGCGATTGGTGCCTTCTATACGGGTAGCGCCCAACCGATGGAAATCTGAGTAACTAACTACCCTCAACAAGCTTTATAATCTAAGTAGACAACCTAGCACAAGGAGCGAATGCAAATTGACACTACCTCATGACATCAAAGAACGCCTACGCCAACCAGATATTCCACCCTTCGCACCACGAGAAACAGACCTCATGCACGAGGACCGGAGAGTGGTTTTAATAATTCTAGATGGAATCTCGAAGTTCGTATTCGACCAGGCTAATATCCCTACCATAA
>CALKAR010000040.1 GCA_937988745.1 uncultured Peptococcaceae bacterium | reverse complement strand
CCTCGCTCTTCGAGGGCTTGGGCCTCGCCCCCATTGAAGCCCAGGCCGCGGGTCTCCCCTGCCTCGTCTCCGACGCCGTCCCCGACGAGGTCCGCGTCTTCCCGGAGCGAGCCGGATCGCTCACGCTGTATACCGTACCGGCAGCGCGCCGCTTCCAGAGGCCCCGGAAGTCTCGTAGTCCTTCGATCTTGACAGCGGCAGGGGCTGCGGCTGACCACTCCTGCTGGGCGGCGCTGTTCGCATCGGCGATGGCCCGTGAGAGTTCGTCGAGATGTGAGGTCAGAGCCTGGCCGAGCTCAGTGATGAGCGAGTTCTGTTCTTCCTCCCACTTCTCCGACACTTGCGGACCGAAGTGGGTGATGGTCTGGTGCCATCCATGGCGTTGGCCAACTATGCGGACCGCATCGTCTTCCATGCGCTGGAGGCAGGCGTCCACTAGCCGTCCTGCGCGGAGTTTCTGGTCCTTTCGGAGTCCTCGCCCAACATGCACGAGTTCCCGTATCTGTTGCTCACTGTCTGCCAAGACCTCGCTCAGCGCCTGGGCTTGAACGCGGACCTCGTCAGTGGCTCGAAGCACCCGGCGAGCGGTCCGGTGCACCCGGGACTCGTTCTCAAGCGTGTCCAGAAGATTCTGGACCCTGCTCGCGCTCTTGAGAGCAGCGCCGAACTGTTCATCGGCGCGGGCTTGGCGCGCTGCCTCGGCATGCAGCATCACCTCCGCCACGGGCTCGACTCCTGCGGCCGAAAGGTGAGCTCGGATTGTGTTGAAGTGCCCTTGGTACTGATCGAACACAAACGTGGGATCAGCCAGGAAGTCCTCACGAACGAGTTCGTCAAAGAGACTTGCGCGGCAGTTCAAGGCGACGACGACAGGCTTTCCTTGGAATGCGACAGCTCGCAACGCTTGAGCTGTCTCCTCCTGGAAGGAATCGTTGCTGGCTACCCACAGCACAAGGTCAGCACCGGGGACCTCTGCCATCGCGAGGGCGACGTCTTCGGCACCATCCTTGGCTCCAACGCCGGGTGTGTCGACGATCTCAACGTCCTGAAGATCGAGAGCGGGAGCTGCGAACACATCGCGGGAGGTGCGCTGGGCACCGACACCGATCCTCTCCGCCGACCCGCCCGTCAGTGCCGCAAGTAGTGTGCTCTTGCCAGCCATCGTGCGACCCATGAGAACCACCCGCATTGGTCGACCGGCCGTACGGGTCGCCGTGATGGCGGCAGCTTCCACGTCGTCCAGGAGGTGCACGGTGGCCTCGTTGCTTGTCAAGGCGCGAACGCTCTCGTCGTGGGCTTCGCCCAGAACCGAGCGGTAGCGTGCGATTACCTTTGAGTGCGCGGGCAGCGGATCATGACGCTCCGAGTCAGGCCCGAAAAGCTGATCACGCGCCTGCGGGCACCAGTTGTGTCGCTCCTTGCCCTCCAACTTCTCCGGGCTCAAGGAAAGTCGCCTTGCCACCTCCGTTTCGGTGTTTGTTGTTGTCATCGGGCTCCCTTTTGTTCGCGGATGTAGGTGATGCCGAACGCGAAGACCTGGCGGAACTCCTGGCGGCGGGAGCCGAGGTCAAACTGACTACCGGAACCCTTCTGGAAGATGTCGAGACCACGTCCGAGGATGAGCTTCCAACCGTCGTCTGTGCGGATCGACCGGTCATGTATGGTTTCATCGACCTTAGTCGCCCACCCGGCGCGCCGGGGAATGTGGGTGACACTTCCGGCGTGTGTGTTTATCGCGTCGGGCTCAACACTGCCAAGGCCGACAACCGTGAGGGTTACGGGGTTTGGCATCCTGCCACGAGATGCCCGAGGAGATTGTGCCCGTATAGTGGCTCTTCCGGATCTGGGGTGCGTAGCCGGGATGAGAGAGCCAGCATGAGGATCGGGACCCACCACAAGATATAGGGGTCCCCGGTGCGAAGATGAAAGTTCCTACACAACCATCTTTCGCCCCGAGGACCTATGCCCGATTCTACGTCTCTTATTGCTGACACCATCATCCGGACCGTTGAACTCGGCCTGACCATCACGGGCGCCGCGATCGATGAGCGCCACACGTGGATCACCTGCCGCCCGGTGGAACAGGATGCCTCCTGCCCGGCCTGCGGTGACGAAGGCCGGCTGCGTGATCACCGGATCCGTGAACTCGTGGACCTGCCCGTCGTCGGGCATCCCACCCGGTTACGGATCCGGCTACCCCGGTTCACCTGCACCAACACCGCCTGTGCGACAAAGATCTTTCAACAGCAACTCGTGTGCGCGAAACCGAAAGCCAAGCTCACCGACCGCTGCACCCGCTGGATCCTCCAGCGCCTGGCGATTGACCGCATGAGCGTTGCCGCGATCTCGAAGTCCCTGGACATCGGCTGGGATCTGGTCAACCAGGTAGCCCTCGAACAGGCCTGGGAGCTGATCTACGCTGATCCCACCCACCTGGCCGGAGTCCGCGTGCTGGGGGTCGATGAGCACAAATGGAAACACCGCCGTGGCGACGGTACTCCCGGTTTCGTCACCGTCATCGTCGACCTGACGCCGAACGTGGACGGCACCGGGCCCGCCCGGCTGTTGGACATGGTGCCGGGCAGATCCGCTGAGGTGCTGCGCCGCTGGCTCGCCGCCCGGGAGAAGTCCTTCCGCGACCGGGTGAAAGTCGTGTCGATGGACGGATTCGCCGGCTACCACACCGCCACCACCGAGCAGTTGCCGAAGGCGAGGAAGGTGATGGATCCGTTCCACGTGGTGCATCTGGCCGCTGACAAGCTGACTATGACCCGGCAGCGGATCCAGCAGGACACGTGCGGGCATCGCGGCAGGTCAGGCGACCCGTTGTACGGGGTGCGGCGGATCCTGTTGACCAGGATGGGACTGCTGACCGACAAGCAGAAGGCGAAGCTGGACGCGGTGTTCGCTGATGAGCGGCACACGGCTGTGGATGTCACGCACTGGACGTATCAGGACATCATCGCAGCCTATGAGCATCCTGACCGTCGGGTCGGGAAGAGGTGGATGTACAAAATCATGTGTCGGATCCGGAAAGATCTCCCCGCCGGGGTCCAGGAGCTGGGGCAGTTGGGCCGGACGATGTGGAAACGACGGGCAGAGATCCTCGCGTACTTCGACACCGGCGCTTCCAATGGCCCCGTCGAGGCCATCAACGGACGGTTGGAGCACCTGCGTGGCATCGCACTCGGGTTCAGGAACCTCAACCACTACATCTTGCGGTCACTGATCCACTCCGGAGGGCTCCAGGCCAAGATCAACGCACTCTAAAACCGGAAGGGCCCCTATATGTTGTGCCACCCCGAAACCCACCTTGTGGTCAACTACGCACTCTAAATCGTGAAGAGCCGGTAATCCAATGCCTGCCGATGTGCCTTCTCCAGGTCCTGCCCGAGGCTCTTGGCCTCCCCGAGGACCACACCCGCCCAGAACAGATCGATGTATCCGGTGTTCCCGGTGGAGGCGCGCGCCGCGTCACGCTCGAATAGGTCGATCCGCTCCGGGATCACCCCGAAACACTTGAGCAGATCCGACCAGAACTGTTGCGCGAAGGATTTCTCAGTATGCGTCTGGCCGGTCTCCCGCCACCCGTTGATCCTCTGCCGCCAGGCGTGGCTGAAGTCGACGAGGTTGCGGCGGATAGTTGAACGGTCAAGATGATTCTGCAAAGTAGTCAAATCCCTCAGAAAGTAGCATTAATTATAATATGGAAAGATCATATATCTTAGTTGGTTTCCTCACATCTATATTGCGGCTCCCGAAACGGTCACTTTTACCTATATTTCGAGGTCAACTAAGTGAGGGAATCAGGCTCGATCTGTTTATGTGGATACGCGAAGTCTTCCGCCCCCATGATCCAATTACTTTTTTCGTCAGCGTCATCCCCTTGCGCGGGGGGCCAAAACCACGGATAGAAGAGAGCTAGACGGTTCCACCAATGCTCCTCGATCGACTGGGCAACGCCAAGCCGGTGACAGAACCAAATGCGAAGAACATTAATTCCCACTTCTGTCGTTTTAATTATATCTTCCAGCGGAGGATTAGGCCTATCGGCATGTTTGACGCCGCGATAAGTGATTCGAAGGGCATCGGCCCACTTTTCAGGACCGCGATACAGAAGTTGAGGACATTCCATACAGATATTTTGGATGCAATCGTAAAAGGTAAGATTTCCGCGCCGCTCCTTTTTCGGCTTTTCCTGCTCAAGCTTATAACCGATATGCTCGAAAGCGATGGCTACATCCACCAATCGCCCTGCCCAGCCGGTAGAAAAAGGTGAGAACACGCGGACTAAAGCATCCACCCCCTCTTTAAATTCCCTGTTGATTTCAATCCATTTCTTCAAGCCCTCCGGGCCCACATCTCTGTAATTAACGAGGAAATCATGGAATCTGGGAATTTGTACTTCGTTTTGAAGTTCAATCGCAACCAATCGGCACCAATTCGGCTCAGGCAATTCCTCCCCTCCGTAAAGGCGGATAGGGTTGTCGGTTCCATGAACAAGGAACTCGTGTGGAGCTATCTGGGAGGCGCTCAGGATAGACAGTAGGTTGTTGAAGAACTGGTGTTCCTCAAACGCGGCGGCAATTTCGAAGGCGTCTTCAGATCTAGAATAGAGTTCGGTTCTGCTCGACAGGGAAACGCCCTGAAAACCTACATTTTCCGTGACGGGATAAGAGAAGATCGCGAGATCTCCATACCCCTCTAACGGTATTTCTGTTGTATCACTGAGTTCATATTGAACCCATGACTTCCCCTCGGGGGCTTCTTCGAGAAATTTTTGCTCGATATTATCAATATGGAGCCATACATCGAGACTGGGGTGGATCGTTCTCAGCCCTCGAATAGAAGCCCATGTCTTTCCGTTTCCACCAAAAATCAGGTACCTGACTGTAAATACTGCCGAGTTTGTTCCGGAGCCCCATTGGGTAAAAGTTTTAGAGGGGGCGCATCCGACTAGCTCGACAGGGCCTCGTCGGTCGGTAAAGAGCAGGATTATCCCATCTTTTTCGAGCGCGTCCTCTAAAGGCCTATTCAATATGTCATCTGGTATGGCTTCCTCGGGGCGGGGGATAATTTCCACAGTAAAGGAATTTTTTTTTCCGCTCCAGGAGCGCAGAAAAGTGAGATCCATCCGGAAAGGTTACCCATCCCATCCGATGCTCATCTATCTCGAGAACATTGGAACTAAAGCTCATATGAATATTTCCCATCTTTCGGTTCGGAATTTAGCTTTCTCAGAAGAGGAATCCAGGACTTTCGGAGATTACTTATCTTAGTTCTAGCCTCCCCGTTGTCACTTCCGCTAGCGAATGCCTCGCAGGTAGGATGAGTGTTTTTAGGTTGCGCAAGTAGTTATCCCGCTAGTCGAGAGCTGACGCCCCTACCGCTTACCCTCTTTATTAGGTGAAGGCCCCTAACCCATGACACCTAACACTAACCTCTGGAGGATGCCATGACAGGCCAGACAGCTACCAC
>CALKAR010000039.1 GCA_937988745.1 uncultured Peptococcaceae bacterium | reverse complement strand
AAAGTACTTCTGCATGAAAATATACACTACAATGAGCGGAATTACAGACACCACAGATCCGGTAAGGAGCAGGTGCCATTGTGTGCCGTAATTCCCCTTGAACTGCATCAACCCCATCGTCGCAGTCCATAGATGCTGACTGTCGAGGTAAATGACCGGGCGCAGCAGGTCGTTCCAGTTGTTCATAAAAGCGATGATGAAAAGCGATGCAATAGCCGGCTTTGCATTGGGAAGAAAAATGCGGTAGTACATCTGCCAGGCGTTCACTCCATCGATAAATGCTGCATCTTCGAGCGATGATGGGATGTTCTCGAAAAAGCTCCTAAATAGGAAGGTACCAAACGATCCTACCATCATTGATGGAACAATTAACGGCAGATAAGTGTTGTACCAGTTGATTTTCAGCATCATGAGGTACTCTGGAATAATAGTAACCTCGACAGGAATCATCATGGTCGCCAGCAGCATACCGAAGACGATGTTCTTCCCTCTAAAGCTCATACGTGCAAAGGCAAAACCGCTCAAGCTGCAGGCAAACAGCTGACCCAAAGAAGCCGTGAGCGCCACAAATAGTGAATTCTGCACAAAGCGCAAGAAATTGTGCTTCACAAGGATTGTACGATAGTTATCCCACATCTTGTCGGTAAACAAGTTGCGCGGAATGAAGTTGGGTGTAAGGCTGAATACCTCGCCGGATGTCTTGAACGATGTAGAGACCATCCAGAGAAAGGGGAATATGGTGGTCAGACCAACGAGGCAGAGAAGAACATAAATCAAGAGTTTATGTGTTGCCCGCAATTTTACTCCCCCCTTTATTCAATGGTGTTGACCCAGTATTTCCGGGCCCAGAAGTTGATCACTGTAATCGTGCCGACGATCAGGAACAAGACGAATGCCATCGATGCGGCATAGCCCATCCGGAAATGGACGAAGGCATTAATATAGGTAAAGAAACTTAAAGTCGTCGACGCGTTGTTGGGGCCTCCTTCAGTCATCGCGAATGTTAAATCAAAAGTCTGGAGAGACTGGATTAGTGCAATAATCATGATGAAAAACGTGGTTGTTGACAAGAGCGGCAGGGTGATATGCCGCAGAGTCTGCCAAGGTGTAGCCCCATCAATTTTGGCTGCTTCGTAGTAAACCTCTGGAATACCCTGCAGGCCTGCTAAGAAAAGAATCATATGGTAGCCGGCCATTTTCCAAATATAGACTACCACCAGACTAAGCAACGCATAACGTGAGTCACCCAAGAAAGACGGGACATTGACAAAACCGAGATCATTCAACCACCGAGTTAAGATTCCGAACCGGGGGCTTAGAATCCAACTCCATACAACTCCAACGGCTACTGTCGCAGTGATCACAGGGAGATAATACAGACCGCGGAAGAACGTAATGCCGCGCAGTTTGTTGTTCACCAGGATTGCCAAGAACAGCCCACAGACCATTACCCCTGGAACATATACTAGGCTGAATATGACAGTATTTTTTGCGATCAACCAGAAAACCTCCGAGTTGAGCAGCTCCCGGTAGTTCGCAAGGCCAAGCCAACTAGGTGCGGTAATCACATTCCAGCGCGTAAAACTGATGAAAAACGCAGCCAGAATTGGCCCTAGGCGAAAGAAAGCTAGGCCCAATACGGTTGGAAGCAGGAAAATCCATGGAGTGATGCGCCCGTATTTCATGTTGCACCTCCTCAGAATCAGGGCGGGGGAGGAATTACCTCCCCCTTTTACCCTTTAGTCGATTATGGTTCTGGATAGTATCTCTCCAATACGGAGTTAGCGTAATCGGTAATGGCCTTGATCGCTTGGTCAACGTTCTGCTCGCCATTAGTGACCTTATCGAGCTCACCGTTCATGCCAGCGCCACCGGTGGCAGCGTAACCGCGCCATTCGCTCCAGCCAAGCGTAAATGTGGTCCGGCCAGTTCCTTCACCCTGCTGCAGGATGAGTTCCATGTTAGCAGGGTACTTATCCTTCTGGAGCCACTCTTCAGAATATGCAAGCCCACGGTGGATAGGCACTTTACCGGCCATGTAGGACTCGATCGGGCGGTTTTCGCCAACCAAGAACTTGACCAGTTCCCAAGCAGCTTCCTTGTGAGGTGTAGTTGCCGAAATAGCGACGGAGTCTGGCCAGAAATAGGTGGTATCATCGCCTTCGACATAGGATGGACCCTTTGGTACGGGCGCAATGCCAAACCTGAAGTCATCCCCACCGATTTGGCGGTTGTTTTCGATATTCCACGAACCATCAACCCACATGGCAACTTGGCGGAGTGGGAAGAGGTCAGCCTGAGCAATACCGACAATTTCCTTATAAGGTGGCGACACCTTGTGGACATTTGTCAGATCGCTTAAGAACTGCAGCGCTTCACGAGCGTTCTCATCGATAGCAACCCGTGTCTTGTTTTCATTCAAGATGCGGCCGCTATTGGCATAGACCCAAGGTTCGACCTGGGCGTAACGTCCATACCAGAAGAATCCGTACTGTTCGGGAGCACGACGTGGGTCAGTTTGAATTGTCAGTTTCTTGGCTGCCTCGAGGAAATCGTCCCAGGTCCAAGTCTCATCGGGATACTCAAGGCCCGCTGCATCGAACATATCCATATTGTAGAACAGCACAGGTGTTACCCAGGCATACGGAATCGCATACAGATCGCCTGTCTGCTTATCGGGATAGCGGTTCTCGGAGAACACCTCAGTGAAATACTCATCGGTGGACAGATCACGATCGACGAACTCTTGGATGTTCAGGAGCAGACCATCCTGAGCCCATTGTTCGAAATAGCCTGTGGACATCGAGAATACGTCAGGCAACTCTCCGGCAGCAGCCATAGCGGAAATCCGTGGCCAGTAGTTGCTGGGATCCATTGCGGTCATTTCGACCTTAATGTTTGGATTCTGCCGTTCAAACTCGTCGATTAATGCCCGTTCCATGTCTTCAAACATGGGGTCCCACATGAAATATCTGAGTGTAATCTGTTGAGCACTAGCAGTTAACGCAAAACTGGCTACCAAGGCAAGCGCCAAGAAAATCCATAATTTCCTTTTCATGATTCACCCTCCATTTCAGCTTTTGATCACGCATACACTAGGAACCATGCGTTCATAGAACACGCCTGGCATACCCCGCCGATCCGCCCCGCGGACCAGCTGGCCAAACATATACTGTATGTTTGTCGAACCACCTCCATCTACGTTGAGTGCATGTTTGAAGTTGTGTTCCTCGGCCAATTGAGCCAGTTCTTTCAGGGTCACGCCTGAAGACTAGTACTCATCTTCTTCCATCCCTCGATTAACCGCCTCAACGGCCAGAGCTATTAGTTCGTTGTCATAACCGACCCCCAACACAGTCCTGGCAGCCCTCGTTTGGTCAATATCACTTGCGTAATCGGTAGGAACCACCCCTAGATCGCGCTGACCGTCCGGCATCTCGCGTTTCCGGTAGAACTGCTCCCTGCGCAGAGTCGTCTCATCTAGGATGATCTCCCCGTTGCTGACGAGGCCAGGCCCGCACTGGATGCCGGACTTAAACTTCTCGCCGCTAGCAAACGCATAGCGAACCCGATTATCGAATTCTCCTTCTCGCAACAGATCCATGGGTACCGATAGAATAAACCCGTTGTGAGGGATTTCCACTTCTCCGCCTACTTTGTACCCCACAATCCACTGGCCTATGATGACAATATCAACATTCGCGGGATTCGGCGGAGTGACTCCCATGGTCCGTCCGTGAGCTGTAACGCCATAATATCTGGTGTAAACAGCACAGCGGTCGGTTTCATTTAGCGTGAAGCTGCCTAAGTTCCAATCCCTTCCTAGACAGTGAACCACCAGATCCGTCAGCGAAACCTGCCGCATACAGGCCTGATTCTGCCAATCGAACAACAGCGCTGACCGTTCAAAGAGAGGAGGCAGCAGAATCTCACCCTGATTGATATGCATTCCATATGCCTCGCCAAAGAGTGAGAAGTCGCTAACATAATCTTCTTCCTCAAACAGAAAGTATGCAGCATTTATGACCAGGGGATATCCATTCTCCTTCGCATATCTCGACGGGAAGCCAAGCTCCCCAACGGCAACTACCTCGCCCTGCTCAGGCTCAGCCTCTGCCATTCCCACGGTCAAGAGCCGCCCCTCCTCTGTGAGCATTTCCAGGAACTCCCCTGCTCTGCGATCCATGTCGCCCTCAACGTGCTTGATCTGCATACGATCGCCGCTGATCGAAAAATTCCGCCGCCGAACAACATTCCTGAGGACGTGTGTGATCTGAGAGTTCTTGCTGATCCTGACAACATCATCACTGGAAAAATCTAATCGGGGAATCGAAAAGGTTTCTCCCTGCGGGTAAGCATCCCACGCAGCCACCATCGGCCGAGAAATCCCACGATAAATGGCTTTCAACATCCGTAGGTGTGCGGTATCACGCAGTTTTACTGCACGATTTTCCGGAAACTCAGGGTGAACTTCGAATTCATATGGGGCCTTAACTGTCGCCTTACCCACTACTATGCGGCTCCCATCGCTGCGCCGAAAAGAGGTTCGTTCATACGCGAATTTATCAAAAACCATTGCACATTCTCCTAGATCGTAAACTGCTCCAGACTAAAGAACTTCTCCATTACCAGCCGCACAATTCCCCTCTCAAGTGGATTGTCAGTTGGAGAATTCCGCCCAACTTCTGGGGTGTGGCATACTGGCAGTGCTAGGATCTTACTTTTCACTTGATGATAGATGAAATCGAAGTAATCAAAGACGTTGCCAGTGAGCAAGATCCGTTTCGGATTCACCACATTGGCCATAGCGATCATCATGCGCGCCACTTCTGTACTAAAAACCTCGACAGCATCTTTTATGTCGGGATTCTCCTCGACGTGCCGCATGAATTTCTGATTGAGATCAAAAATGTGTTGAGGCTGAGCTCCTAACTTGATATACGGAAGGTCGTTAATCTCCTGAAATAACCCACAGGTCCGGATAACATGGTAGATTTTATCAATGTCCCTGCCAAAGAACTGGCTATCACCGGCCCGGTTGTTGTAGCCCTGAAGGACACGATCACCTATCACTAGTGCCAAACCGACACCCCTGCTTAAGTACAAGACAGTCACCACATTGTTTGTCTCTTCCATATTAATCTCGTTGCGAGCGTAGACGCGCGCATCGTTTTCTACAAACACTGGAATTCCAAGTGCCTTTTCTAAATCTAAGGCCAAGGGGCGGTCCAGCCATCCCAGCTCGTTGGAAAGGTCAACCACCTTGTGCTCAAAGTCAGTCACGCCCGAGATACAGATCCCAACGGCGATCACTTGTTCCTTTTTCTTGTCCAATCCAAAGCGAGCGAGAATGTACTGAATGTTTTGGGCTAATGCTGTCACATAGGTGTAATAGTCCTTATTGACGTGAATTAGTTCGGTGGGAAGTAGATTTCCTGTCACATCACTGAGGAACACATAAAAGTGCGTAACCCGCATGTCGACTCCAACGATGTAGCGGAAACCAGGAGTAACTTGATACAGCAGAGGCTTGCGCCCTCCTGTCGATGTCCCTTTGGCTTTGCTTTCAACAAACCCTAAGCTCTCCAGTTGATTGACATAATCTGAAACGGCAGTCAGCGATACCCCAAAATCCTGTGCTAGTTCAGGCTTGCTTGCCTGCCCCTTCTCGTATATCGCTTGATAAAGCTCCTTCAAGCTTAGCTTCTTGGCTCTCGTACCCATGCCTCTAACAGCCTCATCTCACTTTATCAAGATACTTAATCAAGAAACTTGAGTAAGTTTGATTATATTATATCTGTTAATACAGCGTAACGCAAGGTTTTTTCTATCAACAAAATTAATAAAGCGCTGTCATAGTTCGACAGCGCTTCGCGGTTTGTTTGAAAATCAGCGGCTGCTCAGCTCCTTGATTTCATCCTCC
>CALKAR010000038.1 GCA_937988745.1 uncultured Peptococcaceae bacterium | reverse complement strand
ACGAGACGAAAATACTGGCTTCCCCATCTCCTCGTTGAGGTGGGGTTTTTCCTGACGAAATTGTTGACTAGGCAACTTTCTTTCGATATAGTCGTAATAGTTGTACGATGAGGAGCGGTCATATGCTGCTGATCCGAAATGTTTGGCTGAGTATGAAAGGAATCCTGCGGGCTGCTCGGCAGATTATTGCCCATGAGTTGGAACCATTGAATCTGTCCACTGCTGAAGGAGACTTGCTTTTTCTGCTTTTTACTGGCAGTAATCAGCTGCGGCAGGAAGAGCTGGCTGAGCAGTTGGATGTGGGGAAGGCAGCAGTCTCTCGAGCCGTTGATTCTCTCGAGGTAAAAGGGTATGTCCGGAGGGAGCGGCATCCAGATGACAGACGCGCTTACAGCATCTGCCTAACAGAACGCGCTTACGCTGTTCAGCAGGAGATTACCAGTATTTACGAGCGGTTGTATCAGCGGGTGCGGGAAGGGATTCCTGATGAGGAATTCGAGCGTGTGGAGCAGCTTCTCGATAAAGCTGCAGTGAACCTGCAGAGCTGGAGGAATAATTGATGTACCATGAATTTGTCAGGGGTTTCAGCCTGTTAATTGCATATTTTGCTATCTGCGTGGCGCTGGTCTTTGTGGTGCGCAGGTTTATTACCATGCCTAGGGAGGTCGCCCGCAAGTCTCTGCACATGATCCTTTTGGGTTCCATTTTTATTTGGGTATACGGATTTAACACATGGTGGATCGCGGCCCTTGCGACCTTAGCGTTCATGGTGCTGGTTTATCCCATTTTGGCAGCGGCAGAGAGGCGGTCTGCCTATGCGGAAGCTCTCGTTGAACGCAAACCGGGAGAGATCAAGCGCAGTTTGGTTGCGGTTTGTCTCACTTTTGCTCTCCTGATTCTCCTCTGCTGGGGCGCACTGGGTCAAAAATACTTAGTGATCGCAGCTGTCTTGGGCTGGGGGTTAGGTGATGCTGCAGCGGCTTTAGTTGGCAAACGTTATGGGAAACACATCATCGAAGGGCCATTTGTGGAAGGGCGCAAAAGCCTTGAGGGAACTTTGGCCATGTTTGTAGTGTCTTTTGCAGCGGTCTTAGTGGTGCTTGTGGTTCATGGTGTACTCCCCTGGTATGCTTATGTACCTACAGCGGGACTAACTGCTCTAGTATGTGCTTTGGTTGAGCTGTATACCAGAAACGGTATGGATACAGTAACTTGCCCATTGGCAGCCATCAGTGTGCTTATTCCCTTACTCTTTTTGTGGGGAGTGTGATCGATTGAAGGCGAAGTCTGGTGAACGCACACTCCTTGCTTCTGTACTCTTGAGCTCCCCTGGTCCTATTATTTTAGGTGCAGCTTTATTTGTAGGTCGGTCAGCGACACAGCTGGCCGACTTTATTCGGCGCACTGCTGAGCTGGCGGCAATGGTGGTTTCCCTGGTAATCTACCGAGTTGTACACGGCGGAGAAGCAGATGAGGCACATCAACAACGGCTGGAGCGAACGGCGGCCCTTGCAGTTGGGGCTGCAATGTGTCTCTCAGGTGCTGTAATGGTCTTTCTTGCCTTGTTTTCCTCTAGGCAGGCACAGGGAAATGTAATTCCTGGTCTAATTATTGCAGTATTGGGCGTATGTACTAATTCGTGGTTCTGGCTGCGCTATCGCAAACTCTCTCGTCTAACACAGGATGTCATTTTATCGACCCAAAGCAAGCTGTATGGGGCTAAATCATTGGTTGATGCCTGTGTTACCATCGCACTAGCTTTTGTAGTTATTGCTCCTAATACGCCTGCCGCGAGTTTGATTGACTCAGCGGGTTCAGTGATTGTTGCGGTGTATCTAATTGGTACCGGAGTTGCCACAATCCGGAATAAACAGATGGGAGGAGCATCATGAATACTACTCGGCTGTTTAATGACGGTTGGGAATTTGCCAAAAGCGATCTGGAAACAACGGATTGGCGGGGGCTGGATTTTTCACCAGTTGATCTCCCACATGATTGGCTGATTTATGACACTCTCAACTTGTATGAAAACAGCATCGGATGGTATCGCAGGATCTATGAACACACAGGGTCACACAGAGTGTTTCTTAATTTTGATGGGGTTTATATGGACTCTACCCTGTATGTGAACGGTAAGGCTGTCGGAGAATGGAAGTATGGCTATACAGCTTTCGAGCATGAGCTTACAGAAGCACTTCAAGAAGGCCCAAACGAGATTGTGATGAAAGTGGTGCATCAGAGTCCTAACAGCCGCTGGTACTCTGGTGCTGGGATCTACCGCAATGTTTGGCTGAAGCTGCGGGGACCAAATTTCATTCATACAGATGGTACATATGTGACTGCGCGTCTGATTGGCGGAAAATGGGCCGTGGAGGTGGATACAGAAGTCTCGCACACCGGCCCGGTTGAAGTGCGGCATATTATCACCGATAGTGAAGGAAATGCAGTAGCTCAAGGGACACAAGTATTGTCGGGATCAGGATTCAATGTTGATCAGCAGGTACTGCCCGTTGAGTCGCCGCGCCTGTGGAGTCCTGATGAACCGGTGCTTTACACCCTCACAACGGAGCTGTATGTTTTAGAACAAGATACCCGAGTTAAGGTTGAGTCTTTTACTCAGAACATTGGTTTCCGCACTATTGTAATGGATCCCCAGGATGGGCTCTTCGTCAACGGCAAGCCTGTTAAGCTGAATGGGGTTTGTGAACATCATGACCTAGGTGCCTTGGGTGCGGCTTTCAATAAGGCTGCTCTGCGCCGGCGATTTAAGATTCTCAAGGAGATGGGAGTCAACGCAATCCGTACAGCCCATAATCCACCTGCGAAGGAATTCATGGATCTAGCGGATGAAATGGGCTTTCTGGTGGTCTCTGAAGCCTTTGACATGTGGGAACTGCCTAAGACTAAGTATGATTATGCCCGCTTTTTCAACGATTGGGCCGAAAAGGACGTACGCAGTTGGGTGCGGCGCGATCGCAATCATCCCTGCCTCTTGATGTGGAGTATCGGAAATGAAATCTATGATACACACGCAGGCCCTCGCGGTCAAGAAATAACCCGCATGCTGCGCGACTTTGTCCGGGATCATGACCCCCGGGGTAATGCGCCTGTTACTATCGGTTCCAACTATATGCCTTGGGAAGGGGCGCAGAAGTGTGCCGATATCCTGAAAATTGCAGGTTACAACTATGGGGAGAAATACTACCACGAACATAGAAAGAAATTTCCTGATTGGATTATGTATGGCAGTGAAACAGGGTCTGTAACGCAGAGCCGCGGCATTTATCACTTCCCTCATGAAAGGGAAATACTTTCCGATGATGACGAGCAGTGCTCTGCCTTGGGCAACAGCAATACCAGCTGGGGGGCAAAGTCACCTGAGGAAGCGATTATTAACCATAGACCAGATTTCATTCTTGGTCAGTTCATCTGGACGGGCTTCGATTATATTGGCGAGCCTACGCCTTATCATACAAAAAACTCGTACTTTGGTCAGATTGATACCGCGACTTTCCCGAAAGACCCTTATTATATCTATCAATCGGCTTGGACGAACTACAAAGAAAACCCGATGGTACACATCTTCCCCTATTGGGACTTCAATCCGGGCCAGATTATTGACGTAAGGGTATGCTCCAACGCGCCGTTGGTGGAACTACGCCTCAATGGGCGGTTGATAGGGACGCATCACTTTGATCACGTAGCTGGAGAAAATATCGTGCCTACTTGGAAGGTTCCCTACGAGCCTGGTATCTTGGAAGCTGTTGCTTATGATGAAGATGGCAGGGTAATTGCTTCCTGTGTGCGTCGGACTTTCGGTGATACCGCCAGACTCGTATTGAACCCCGACAAACGCACCTTAACTGCCGATGGACAGGATCTGGTTTTTGTGGAAGTCAGCGCAGTCGATCAAGAGGGCAATCCAGTAGAAAATGCTTCGAACAGAGTAAGTGTAACGGTGACTGGTGCAGGCCGGTTGATCGGACTAGATAACGGTGACAGCACAGATTATGATCAATACAAAGGTCTCAGCCGTAGACTGTTCAGCGGCAAGTTGATGGCTATAATTGCGGCCAAACTAGAACCAGGCCCGATTTCTGTAAGAGTCTCCTCGCCAGGCCTCGAGCCTCAGGTATTAGAACTCGAAGCGGTATCTGCAGCAGAACCTGTACAAGGATTAACAGTGCTGACAGAGAACACAGATACGCCGATCATCAATGGGACTTGTGATGAGCTGCCAGTGCGTAAGATTGAACTGCACTGTCAGGGTAACCGCACTTTAACCGAAGAAAATCCTGAGGCCATCGTAACAGCTCATATCTACCCGCAGGGAGCCAGCTACCAAGAAGTCGAGTGGAGTGTGGTAGCGGACGGTGGCATTCCTTCTAACTTGGCGAAGATCGAAGCTGATGGTCATACTGCCAAGGTAAGAGCATTGGGTGATGGCGAGTTCCGGGTGCGGTGTGTCACCAGAAATGGCACCGAGAAGATTAAGCTGATTTCTGAATTGGAGTTTATGGTTGAAGGTATGGGTGTTGCGTATAAGGACCCTTACAGCTTCGTTTCCGCAGGGCTTTATGATTACAGCAGAGGCGATATCGGACCGGGCAACGAGCGGGGGGTATCTACTGCTCGCGATGGCGAATCCCACGTTGGATTCCGCAATATTGATTTTGGGCCGTACGGATCTGATACCATTACAATTCCGATCTTTGCACTTAATGATGACGCGTATCGTATTCAGATCTGGGAAGGAATTCCGGGTGAAGCAGGCAGCGAGTTGGTGGGCGATGTGATTTACCAGAAACCGTCCATCTGGAATGTATACCAAGCTGAAACCTATAAGCTTAACAGGCGCCTGAAAGGTGTCACAACGCTCTGCTTTGTACTCGATAAGAAAGTGCACATTAAGGGCTTTTCATTCGAGCGGCAGAGCAGAGCATTTGCCAAGAATCAAGCTGTAGACTGTGACAAGATTTACGGAGACAGCTACACCATGCAGGAAGCAGCAGTTGAAGGTATCGGGAATAACGTTTCCCTTATCTTCGACAATATGGATTTCGGTGAAGAGGGAGCGGTGCGCCTTGTGATCTGCGGCCGGGCATCAGTACACAACACCATTCATGTACAGTTTTCCGGCAGGTATGGCGAAAGCCGTCAGATCATTGAATTTGCGCAATCCGATGATTATGTGGAGCGGGAATTTGTCTTAGAGCCCATCAAGGGCACTCACACAGTAAGCTTCATCTTTTTGCCCGGCTCTAACTTTGACTTCGCCTGGTTTCAGTTTCAGGGAGGTAACTTAAGTTAATGACAGTACATCTGAAGCCACCGCTAAAATGGGCTGGGGGCAAGCGCTGGCTTGTCCCCCACCTTGAACCTCTTTGGCGGAAACACTCCGATAAGAGGCTCGTGGAGCCCCTCTGCGGTGGGCTGGCCGTCAGTTTGGGACTAATGCCCCAGCGGGCTTTACTGAATGATATAAACTTTCACTTGATCAACTTCTATCAGTGGCTAAAGCGGGGGTTGACGGTATCGATCCCCATGCAGAATGACAAGTCGCTCTATTACCAGTATCGTGAGCGTTTCAATCAGATGATTCGGGAAGGGAAGGCACAAAGCAGGGAAGCAGCGGAGCTGTTTTATTACCTAAATCGCACTGGCTACAATGGCTTATGCCGGTTTAACAAACAGGGCTTCTTTAATGTGCCCTATGGGCGCTACGCCCGGATCAACTATGCAGAGGATTTTTTGCAGTACAAATCCGTCTTTGAGAATTGGGAGTTTGTCTGCGGAGATTTCATAGATCTTGAACTTGATCCGGATGACTTTATCTATGCTGACCCACCCTATGACGTAGAGTTTACTCAGTATTCAGCGGAAGATTTTCTGTGGGAAGACCAAGTCAGGCTGGCCGAATGGCTGGCCGACCACCCCGGGCCAGTCGTGCTGTCAAACCAGGCCACGGACCGAATTGTAGAACTCTACGAATCTCTTGGTTTTTCTTTAACATATTTGGAAGCACCGCGAAGGATATCTTGCACAGGAGACAGGACTCCGGCTCTCGAAGTGCTGGCTGTCAAAAACGCAGGTTAAGGACGCAAACCCCGCATCAGGCGGGGTTTTTTGTACATAAAATTACCAGTGCATTTAATGAAGGGTATTGCAAATCATTTGCGAATTCATTTTAAGAGTAAAGGAATACACTAAAACGTAAAGAAAACCTATTGACTTATGTCAAATAATATCATATCATATGAGTATACTACCATGGTAGTGTTCAAACAGACCGGAGGTTACATCTATGGCATCTGCAGCACGATCATTCGCGGCGCGACGCCGCAGCGCCAAGAACTACTTGCGCCAGTATTGGTCGCTTTATCTCATGTTGGTGCTGCCAATCGCGTTCTTTATCGTCTTTCGTTATATTCCCATGACTTATATTCAAATCGCGTTTAAGCGCTACAGTATAGTGCAGAGCGTTTGGGAAATGCCCTGGGCCCGGAACAATGGTTTTGAGTATTTCATTAGGGCTTTTTCGAACCGAGATTTTCTGTATGCAGTCCGCAACACTTTCATGCTTAACTTCTTAGATCTTGTGATTGGTTTTCCCGCTCCGATTATTCTGGCTCTGCTCTTGAATGAGCTTCGCCTCAGGCGTTTCAAGCGATTTACCCAATCTGTGGCCTATCTGCCTCATTTTCTGTCATGGATTATTATTGCTGGGCTTGCTCGACAGCTGTTTGCTCCTACAAATGGTATGGTGAACATTGTACTTCGCCGCATGGGCTTTGAGCCTATACCATTTCTCAACGATCCCACCCACTGGGTGTTCACCTATGTACTGCTCGGTGTCTGGAAGAACGTTGGTTGGAACACTATCATCTACTTGGCAGCTCTGACAAACATCAACCCTGAGCTTTATGAAGCAGCAGCAATTGATGGAGCAGGGCGGTTCCAGAGAATATGGTACATTACCCTGCCAGGCATCAAGCCAACCATTATTACTCTGCTTATCCTGAGCCTTGGTCACATTATGAGCAGTGAGTTTGACCGGCCTATGGCGCTGGGCAACGCTCTCGTACACAATGTGTCTAATGTGATCGCAACGTTTGTTTACACGTATGGTATTCGCGGTCTGCAGTTCTCCTTAACAACAGCCGTAGGCTTATTCCAATCGGTAATTAACGTGATCTTCCTGTTGACAGCCAATGCCCTTGCCAAGAAATTTGGCGAGCGGGGAATCTGGTAATAGTCCAGGAGAGGGTAGAAAGGACATCTATCATGGTTAGATCAAAAGGCACAACAATTGGCGACGTGATAATCGTATTTATATGTCTCCTGTTGATCGCCGCTTGTCTGCTGCCCATGCTTAATATCGTAGCCCGTTCTCTCAGCTCTTCACAGGCCTTGATCCGTGGTGAAGTTACGATTTGGCCTAAAGGTTGGAACATCGAGGCATACAAGCTGGTGTTGAATGACTCTAAATACACTTGGTCTCTAGTATGGACTGCTATTCTTACAGTGATCTGTACAATTGTGTCCATGGTAATGACCACCTTGTGTGCCTACCCCTTGACCTATGAGAAGCTCAAGGGCCAGAAGCTGGTAAACTCCTTGATTCTGTTTACGATGTACTTTAATGCCGGTACCATTCCTCACTATTTGCTTTATAAGAAGATGGGTCTTTTGAACCATCCGCTGGTCCTTATCATTCCCAACTGCTTGAGCGTCTTTTATATGATTATCATGCGGAGTTTCTTCTATGGAATCCCTAAGAGCTTGCGCGAGTCAGCTGAGATTGATGGTGCCAGCCCCATGAGAGTGCTGTTCAGCATTTATCTGCCTTTATCTAAGCCCGTAATTGCTACGCTGTCATTGTTTTACGCGGTAGGGCGCTGGAATGGGTTTTCAGATGCACTGATGTACATGAATGAACGCCGCTGGCATCCCATTCAGCTCTTCCTCTACAACATCCTGCAGAGCGTTACCAGCATTGAGGTGGCAACTCAAGAAGGGTTCATGCCCCCAGGGCTGAGTGATACGCTTCAGGCTGCTACCGTTGTCTTTGCGACAGTACCGATTCTGATAGTTTATCCTTGGCTGCAGAAGTATTTCATAGCCGGTGCCACCTTGGGTGCTCTGAAAGATTAATTTAGGTTTTAAGGCACGGAAGTGTCAAAAAATAAAACATAAAGAAAGGGTTGATTAAGTGTGAGGAAGACTCGGTTCGCGGTGCTCGTCTGTCTCGCGCTGGTGTTCGCACTAGCATTCGGCGCCACAGTATCCGCTGACCCGGATTTTGTGGACGGCCGCTTTAAGACCACCAGAAAGATTACGGTCGAAATTTACGACCGGAGTAATCCTGGCGGTTCGCCTCCTGAGGACAACTTCTACACAAATTGGATTAAGGAAGGGCTTCTCAGGGATCACAACATTGAAGTTGAATTTGTTCCCGTACCCCGCTGGACAGAGGTAGAAGTATTGAACAACCTCTTGGCAGCTGGCGATGCACCAGATATCTGTGTAACTTACAGCTATCCAACCATTCAGACCTACGCCAACATGGGTGGAGTACTGGATCTGGCACCATATCTCGAAGAATACAAAGAGTATCTCCCAGATCTGTGGGAATGGCTCGGTGAAGAGAACCTCTATTGGAATCAGGATCCAGTAACTGGTACTGTATGGGCGATTGAAGCACGGCTGGCTCACAACACACGTATCAACACTTTCGTACGTGAAGACTGGCTGAAGAAGCTCGGTCTGGATGAGCCAACAACTCTGGAAGAGTTCGAAGCTATGCTTTATGCCTTCAAGGAAAACGCTGAACTGCTCCTTGGAGAAGACGCAGACAAGATGATTCCTTACACAACCAGCTTTGATATCGGCTGGCGGAACAACTATCTGCTCACCTCCTTTGTACCAGAAGATTTCTCTGACAGAGATAGATATGTATACGGCTTCGACGACAGACAACTCCTGTTCCCAGGATACAAAGAAGGCGTCCGGAAGCTGAACGAATGGTATAACGCTGGCCTCATTTGGAAAGACTTCCCACTGTACGGTGCTGGCGATCGCACAGAGGACAACCTGATTAAGGCTGGTTACGTCGGTTCTTTCATGCACAACTGGGATTACCCATATCGCGATGGTCCAGAAGGCATCCATTCTCAGCTGATGAACATTGCTGGCGAAGATGCAGTATTCATCGCAATTGACCCATTCCAGAACGATGCTGGCGTCTATCGGAAGTTCTTACCTGCCCCGATTGACAGAAAGGTATTCTTCCCAGCAACTAACACTGAGCCATTGGCATCACTGCTGTACCTCAATTGGATCACCAAGTTTGAGAATCGCCGCTTCCTCCAAATCGGTGAAGAAGGCGTAACGCACGAAGTACTTGAAGATGGTGCGATCAAAGCTATTGCTGCAACAGGCGACAAGATTATGAACTCGCCTAACAATATCGACTACACCATTACCATCAATGGTCTCGACCTCGGCGATCCTGAGCTCAACGCACGGTCCATCGCCCTGGGCTACCCAGGCGTAGATGCACGGTTCATTACCCGGGCATATGAGCTCACCAATAGGGATGCTCGTTACGGTCAGAACGTCAGTGTAGGCGAAATCGTTGCGGAAGAAGGTATGGGTCCGGTATTGACTGAGAAACGGGATAACCTCCTGGTACAGGCTGTCGTAGCTAAGCCAGAAGACTTTGACTCAGTCTGGGATCGTGGTTTCCAAGACTATCTCCGCTCTGGCGGCCAGGCCATCATCGATGAGCGGGCTGCTAAATACGACAAGTTCTACGGCGATAACTAGTAATAGCCATCCTTACACACACAAAAGCCGCTGGTCATGCCAGCGGCTTTTGTGCTGTCTATTGGCAATTTAGGTAAATAGAAAAACAAATTCCATTGGTTTTTTTTGGGAGAGGAGTCAGGCAAGCTTCAGAGAAAATAGAATGACGTAATCAGCATTGGTAAAGAGAGAGGGAAAGAGATGTTGAAGAACTTGAGGCTATCACACAAGCTAACAACTGGATTTGCAATCACGCTAATTCTCAGTACTCTTGCTAGTCTTGTTGCCATCATGTACATGGGTCAGATTACTGACTCGACGGAAAGGCTTTATATCGAACCTTATACAATACATACCGCCTCGCTGCGCATCTTAGCTAATGTCAATAACATCTCGCTTCAGATCAAAGATGTCTTAAAAAGCACTAACCGCGCTCAGATTGAAGAGTACGAAGAAAGGATTAATCTTATCGAAGAAGATATTCTAGCCGACTTTGCTCTTATTTATGAGCAAGTTCAGGGTGATACTACTGTAGTGGATGAAGCCTTAACGGCCTTTAACGATTGGAAGCCCATTCGAGACGAAATCCTGCGTCTTCAGAAAATTGGTAGGATGGTTGATACAACTATGCTCCAAAGGGATGAAGGTGAACCGCAGATTGCTCTCATTGATGAACGTCTCCAGGCCCTTGTAGAAGTAGCTGAGCAGCATGCAGCTGACTTCTACGAGGAAGCGATGGCTCATGCTGCTGATGCTCGCCAGACAGTGTTTGTCTTTTTGGGAGTGGCTTACATTGTTGCCATTTCAGCCGCAGTAGTTATCACCCAGAGTATAACAAAGCCAATTGACCGCCTTGTACGCTTTACCCAGGAGATCGCCACGGGCAACTTGGCTGCAGCTGCTCTGGAAGTGAAGGGTCGCGATGAGATCAGCATGCTGAGTATGGGCTTAAATACTATGCGCGATGGTCTGCGTTCTTTGGCAACTTCGGTCAATGAGGCAGTTGATTCGGTGACTGTTTCCGCAGAGCAGATGTCGGCGGCTACACAGGAAACCAGCGCTTCTATAGAAGAGTTGGCCAGCACAGCTAATCAGTTCGCCAGTTCGGTTGACAGTCTGAGCAGCGATGCGGACGAGATGGCCCGCGCTGCACAGAAAACCAATGAGTTAGCTGGTCAAGGTGAGACAGAAATTGCCCGGACCATTGAAATGATGAATGAAATTCGCGAAGTGGTTAACTCCTTAGCGGCCAGCATTGATGAACTTGGACAGCAGTCCGCAGAAATCGGTAAAATTGTGGTTCTAATCACAGATATCGCTGATCAGACCAATCTCTTGGCGCTGAATGCGGCGATTGAGGCAGCCCGTGCTGGAGAACAGGGTCGCGGTTTTGCCGTAGTTGCTGATGAGGTCCGCCAGCTTGCTGAGCAGTCAGCAAAAGCTGCCGGTGAGATTACTCAGCTGGTAAATCACATTCGCATAGCAGCTCAGGACTCTATCAAGTACGCTGACGCAGGTACATCGCTAGTTGAAGAAGGCACAGAAGTAGCTACCCGAACCGGCCGCATGTTTGGCGATATTACAGACATTATTGACGAGCTGGTTGAGAGAATCAATGCGGTGGCCACCGCCAGCCAATCCCTAGCTGCCGGTGCAGTCGAAATGGGAGCAACTACCGAAGAACAGTCCGCTTCTGCTCAGCAGATGGCATCTTCTGCTGCACAAGTGGCTCAAGCGGCCGCAGCTGTCAAGGAAGAAATTTCCAGATTCAAACTTTAGGACGACAGGAAGCACCAATCGCTCAGGCGGTTGGTGCTTTTGTTGTCTGTAATTGGGCGAATTTAATAACAAATTACGTTGTAAAATTTTGTTAAAGGAATAGCGTAGAAGGGAGAGAAGTTATTCATCAGAATTCTTCGTAAAGAGGAAAGAGGGAAAGCAATGTTCAAGAAATTCAGGTTATCACACAAACTCACTACTGGATTTGCAGTCATTTTGATTATCAGTACACTGGCAAGTCTGGCAGCCATCATGTATATGGGCCAGATCACGAATTCGACTGAAAGATTGTACAATGAACCGTACGCTGTACATACTGCTTTTCTGCGGATAGCTAACAATGTCAATGACATTTCGCTTCTCATGAAGAACATCCTCAAGACGAACAACCGGACTTTAATCGAGGAATACGAAGAGCAAATTAATCTATTGGAGCAGCAGGTGCTCGATGATTTTGCCCTTGCCTACCAGCAGTTTGATGGTGATACAGCCCTTATTGATGAGGCCCTGGCAGTATTTAATGACTGGAAGCCTATGCGCGACGAAGTCCTTCGTTTGCATAAGATGGGGCGCGTCGTTGATGCGGGCAAACTTGAGGCAGAAACAAGCGACCCTCACACAGAGGTTATCGATGAACGCCTCGACTTGCTCGTTGATTGGGCAGGCGAAGCCGCAGCCGATTTCTACGAAAGCGTCATGGCTCAGGCAGTACAGGCCAGAGGTGTCGTGTTAGCGGGCTTGGTTGTGGCGTATGCTGCAGCTGTTCTAGCAGCTGTGCTGATTACCCGCAGCATCACTAAGCCTATAGGGCACCTAGTGCGTTTTACAGAGAGCATTGCTGAAGGTAACTTAGCTGCAGCGGCCCTAGAAGTTAAAGGCCTTGATGAAATCAGTATTCTCAACAGCGGCTTAAACAAGATGCGTGATGGACTGCGTATTATGGCCGAATCGGTGAATGCCGCGGTGGACACAGTTACTGTTTCTGCCGAGCAGATGTCTGCAGCAACTCAGGAAACCAGCGCTTCAATTGAGGAACTGGCTAGTACTGCAAATCAGTTTGCCAGCTCTGTGGACAGCTTGAGCAGCGATACCGAGGAGATGGCTCGCTCCGCTGAGGCCACAACAGAACTTGCTGCTCAAGGAGAAAAAGAGATCGCCAAGACTATTGACATGATGAATGAAATTCGCGAAGTGGTTAACTTGCTGGCAGACAGGATCAACCAGCTTGGGCATCAGTCTGAGGAGATTGAAAAATTCGTTACTCTAATTACGGACATTGCTGATCAAACAAATCTCTTAGCACTGAATGCAGCCATCGAAGCAGCCCGGGCCGGTGAGCAGGGCCGCGGTTTTGCCGTTGTCGCCGATGAGGTACGGCAGCTTGCTGAACAGTCGGCAAAAGCGGCAGGTGAGATTACTGAACTGGTCGCACAAATACGTCTTTCATCTCAGGATTCCATTAAGTATGCCGATTTAGGCACAACATTGGTTCAGGAAGGAACAGACGTGGCCATTACAACTGGCCGTCTGTTCGGAGAAATTACTAGGATTATCAATGAGCTGGTAGAGAGGATTAATGCGGTTGCTTCTGCCAGCCAGGACTTAGCGGCTGGCGCCGAAGAGATGGGGGCCACTACTGAAGAGCAGTCGGCGTCGGCTCAGCAGATGGCTTCTTCTGCCGCTCAAGTTGCTCAAGCAGCTGCTGAAGTGAAAGAACAGATGGCAAGATTCAGGCTGTAGGAGGATGGTAATGACTGAGGCAAAAAATTGCTTAGCTCTGCCCCGCCTGATCAGCGATGGTATGGTTCTGCAGCGGGAACAGTCCGTTAAGATCTGGGGATGGGCGGAGCCAAACAGCACGGTTTACGTTGGTTTTCTCGGAGAAGAATATGCCGTCTCAGCAGGAACAGATGGATCCTGGGAAATTGAGCTGCCTCCCTTAAATGCAGGCGGCCCGTACCAGATGGAGATTCGTTCAGGCTCTGAGGCTAAACTTATTCAAGATATCTTGATAGGCGACGTATGGCTGGCCGGTGGTCAGAGCAACATGGAGCTGCCCATGTATAGAGTGGAAACGATGTTTTCCGATGAGATTGCTGTCAGCACTAATCCATATATTCGGGAATTTCGGGTACCGCAGCATTTTGATTTTAAAGAGCCTCAGACCGATGTCCAGGGAGGGGCATGGGTATCCGCTTCACCTGAGACTGTACCTCACTTTTCCGCCGTCGGCTATTTCTTTGCCAAAGCTCTTTATCAAGAGTACGGTGTACCAATTGGCCTAATCAGCACTGCCATCGGCGGTACTCCGGTTCAAGCTTGGATGAGCCGTGACGCCCTTGCAGGCTTTCCTGCATATTTGGACGAGGCAGAACAATGCGCCGTGGATGGATATGTCGAATCAGTGCAGGCGAAGGAACAGCAGGCTCTGGATGAGTGGCACCACAAGCTTAACGAAGCTGATTTGGGGCTCAGGAGTTCACCGCACTGGTACAGCCAAGCTTATCTCGGTGATAATGTATGGCGCACGTTGAAGATTCCCTGTAAGTGGAGTGACGTGGAGGAGCTGCGCGGTCTGATAGGAGCCGTATGGTTCCGCAGAACCTTTTATCTTCCGAAGAGTCTGGCTGGAAAACCGGCGCGCCTTCATTTAGGCACGATTGTAGACAGTGATGTCACTTACCTCAACGGGCAAGAAGTGGGCACCACAGGGTATCAGTATCCACCGCGCCGATATCAGGTTCCTGCAGGTCTATTGAAAGACGGGGAAAACGTTCTAGCTCTTCGGGTGGTGAGCAATAACGGAAATGGTGAATTTATTCAAGAAAAGCCTTACGAGCTTGAGGTAGATGGCACCGTAATTGACTTGACAGGGGATTGGCAGTATAAAATCGGTGCGGCTGTCGAAGAAGCCATGCCGCCCATAACATTTTTCCATTACAAGCCAATGGGGCTGTTTAACGGCATGATCGCGCCCTTGGTCAATTACGCGCTCAAAGGCGTTATTTGGTATCAAGGTGAGTCTAACACCGGATCTCCAGGTGACTACTGTGCACTCTTTTCACGAATGATAGCCGATTGGCGCGCCAAATGGAAGAGTCCAGAGCTGCCCTTCTTGTATGTGCAGTTGGCCAACTGGCTCCCAGCAGAACCTGAACCATCGGAGAGCGGTTGGGCTGAACTGCGGCACCAGCAGCTTATGGCACTGAGAAATCCTCATACAGCCATGGCTGTAGCTATCGACGTGGGCGAGTGGAACGATCTTCATCCGCTGAATAAGCGAGCGGTTGGGGAACGCTTGGCCCTTGGCGCCCGGGCTTTAGCTTATGGTGAGGAAATTACCTATTCTGGCCCGATTTATCGTTCAATGGAGATAAAGGATGGGAAAGCGTTCATCAGCTTTGACCATGTGGATGGCGGTCTAACAGCTGGAGGAGGGACCCCGTTGCGCCACTTTGCCATCGCTGGCCCTGATGGCAAGTTCCGCTGGGCTCAGGCTGAAATTGTGGGGGATCAGGTTGTGGTATGGCATGAGGAGGTGCCCGAACCAACCGTTGTGCGCTATGCTTGGGCAGATAACCCCGAAGGAGCAAATCTCTATAACAAGGCGGGGCTGCCAGCTTCACCATTTACGACAGAAGAAACGCCCAGCACGTGATAGTGCTGGGCATTTTTGTTTACTACGAAACCTCTACTCTGGCTTGGGCAGCTGGCTGCTCGGCC
>CALKAR010000037.1 GCA_937988745.1 uncultured Peptococcaceae bacterium | reverse complement strand
CCGTATAGAGTCTGTTTCAATTGAGTCTATCGGGACAGTTTCGCAAAGGTTGGACATTCTGCGGCATGGACTGGACGAAGACATTGTTATGCTTAGAAGATGTTGAACGGGTAACCATTTCATGGGTAGTGAACTGTTTTCAGTCACGATAATTGTCCGGGTTTTGCTCAGGGTGTTTGACCGAATAACAGGGTTGAACCCGGTTCAAGTAGAATCCTCCTCTAGTTCAATTAGGGGAGGAAAGGGAGAAGCCTTGCCTGGTGGTCAAAGAGCTGCAACTCTGCACCAAGACAAGGCTTCCATCCCTAACACAACACACTATGATCGTAGTATGGTTAGGCGATTCTGTCAACGAGTACAGAGCTAAATATCTGCAGATCTTGGATCGGGTCACACTGAGGTGTCCGATCTGCAGCTCAGATTGCCGTTCTCACGGCTGGTACTCCCGAAAGGTACGACTAGAGGAAGAAGCTACTCGCATTCCTGTGCTCCGGGTGAGGTGCCGCGGATGTAAGAAAACCCATGTTGTACTGCCAGACTTTTTGGCTCCCCACAAGCAGTACACCCAGCAAATCCGGGAAGCAGCGCTTCAAGCTTGTCTGGAGGAAAACGTTCCTGTTGAGCAGGCCACTCAAGGTTCCCGGGCCGTTGTAACTACCCGGCGCTGGCTGCGTGAGTTTAAGGCCAGGTTCAACGAGTTGGCAGGAGCCTTAATCAGTGTACGAGTGAGGATTTCGCCCTGGAGCGAGACTCGGACCTACCGGAGGCAGAGCAAAGCCATCTCTACGCTGTATGCTTTAAGCAAGCAGGTATGCAGTCTGCTTGGGGGTCAGATCGGCCACTCCTCAGTGTTGGGGTTGGTTAACCAGATTGTCACCATCGGCGGACTTAAGGTCTGGTTTTGAAATCCCACAGACTTTGATCTGGCAGCTGAAATTCCCCTGCGTTATGGTAATTCCAAAACTACCGTAAGGGGTGTTCCAGTGGCCATGACCATGTCAAAGCAGGAAATTGCTGAGCAGCGCTTTGAGCTTATCGCTCCGCTCTTGGAGCCTGACATTGAACAAGCCGAGCGCAGGGCTAGGAGAGAAAAGATACTGGAAAGGCAGCGTCTTTTGGGCAAGCCAATCTCCGAGCGGACACTGCGGCGTTACGTCCAGTTGTACCGGGAGAAGGGCTTGAAGGGATTGGAGCCCAAAGGCAGAGATGACTGCGGAATGCTGCGCGGATTGTCTCGTTCAGTTCTGGATGAGGCCAAGATTCTCAAGGCGGAGCTTCCTCAGCGCAGTGTACGCCAGATCATTGAAATTCTAGAGGTTGAGGGTAAGATCGAACCCGGTTCTGTAAGTGCAGCCACTTTAGGGAGGCACTTAAGAAAAGAGGGGCTCATGGAGCTTCCTAAGGCCCCCAAGGGCGGCTTTAGGCGCTTCCAAAAGAAGTACCGCAACCAGCTCTGGCAGGTAGACCTTAAGTACGGGCCATTCATACCGGACCCAGGTGATCCTAAGAAGAGCCGTAGGACATACCTAATTGCTTTCATCGATGATTACACGAGACTGGTTCCCCATGCTCAGTTCTACCTTGACCAGAAACTTCCCGTCTTGGAAGACTGCTTCCGCAAGGCCATTCTAAAGCGCGGCATTCCAGACAACGTCTACGTGGACAACGGCAAAATCTTCGTCTCCAAGTGGTTCCGCATGGCCTGCGCTAAACTCAACATCCGGCACACTACGACATCGCCGTTCTCGCCAGAGGCCAAGGGCAAGGTTGAACGCTTTATGGGGACAGTGGACCAGTTCATTAACGAGATGAACCTTTTCAAGCCCAAAACATTGAAAGAGCTCAATGATGCCTTCTTTTCCTGGCTGGAAGAGGGATACAACCATAAACCCCATTCAGCCCATAAGGGGCTATCGCCGGCCATCGTTTTTGCCGAAGACTCTCGTAAACTCCGCTTTGCTACCCCGGAGGAGCTGTGGGAAGCATTTCTCTGGGAAGAAACCCGCAGGGTGGACAAAACCGGCTGTGTAAAGCTCAACGGTTTGGTCTTCGATGTTGGGCCGGAGCTTGTTGGAAAACATGTGGACCTGAGATTCGACCCGTTTGACATGGATGAGATTGAGGTTTGGTTCAATGGCGGAAAGGTTAAGACCGCCAAAGAGCTCGACCTGAGCAAGAGGCACCCACTACTGGGGCCGGTTCAGAAAAAGGAAGAAGCCAAATCCAGCAGCAAGGGTTCAAGGTATCTAAAAGCGCTCCAGGAAAAAGAAAAGGTCCGGCTCCGCCGTATCCAAGGCGCAGTTCTCTTCCACAAACTGAGTGGTGATGGCGATGTTTGAGGAATTCTACTCCTTTGTTAGGCCGCCATTCGGAAGGGATCTGCAGGTGTCTGAACTGTTCTTGACGGAGAGCCACAAAGAGATGCTGGCCCGCATGCAGTATGCTGCAGAACGCCGCCAATTCGCCCTGTGCACTGGTGAAGTCGGCGCCGGGAAATCTACCATGGCTCGACTCCTAGATTCAAAACTGAGCTCTGCCAGGTATGTTGTGCTCTACATCACCGATTCGGATCTGACACCACGCAACTTCTACTACGAAGTCTTGCACCAACTTGGCCACATCCCCAGGTTTTACCGAGGGGATGCCAAGCGCCAGCTTAACCGGGTTATCCTGGATCTCTATGAGAACCATCGCAAGACACCTGTGATCATCATCGATGAAGGGCACCTGCTCAAAAGGGAGATGCTGGAAGAGATACGCTTTTTGACCAACTTCAAGATGGACTCCTTTTCGCCGATGAGCTTGATTCTCTTGGGGCAGCCAGAACTTAGGAGGATTCTCAGCACGCAGATCTATGAGGCGATTGTGCAGAGGTTGAACCTGCGGTTCCATCTTCCGGGGATGTCCTTGGAGGAAACCAAGGGCTACATCGCCCATCACCTGCATGTTGCCGGGGCAGCCAACGCCTTGTTCACAGATGCGGCCATCGAGATCATTCATGACTACACCCAGGGTATTCCTCGCAAGATCAACAATGTCTGCTTGGCATCTTTGCTGGCTGGGTTTGCAGAGAGAAAACGGCTAATTGATGACTACACGGTTCGAGTGGTGATTGAGCAGGAGTTTGCTTTCTAGGCAGGGGCAATGCTTTGCCTCTGCCGGCCACCTATCGTGAGCAAAATGCGGTCAAAGAGCGTGATTAGCAACAGTTATCCACATGGCGGCACTATCCACCGGCCCATTTGCTCGTAGATGTTAATTTG
>CALKAR010000036.1 GCA_937988745.1 uncultured Peptococcaceae bacterium | reverse complement strand
GCATTGTTGAAAATCATCTGTTTGCCAACATTCCGGTAAAACAAGAGGATGGAAGCGTGAAATATTTAGGACAACAAGCTTCTGAGGCAATATTTAAAGGATTTTTAGATAACGGATATATTGATGAGGATGGTAAAGTACAAGACAAGCTGAAGGTTGCTATAAAAGACAACAGTTTAGTTGTACCAGAAGAATATGAATCTGTAAAAACAGAGATTACGGCACTTGCTAGAAAAGTATGTAGTGGCCTTAATATCAAAAATAATAGCGATAAAAAGACCATTAAGCTCAATAAGCAGGTCTACCTTGACCCTGAGTTTAAAAATCTATGGGATAAGATAAAATACAAGACCACTTACTCTGTAGACTTTGACAGCGAAAAATTGATAGACGAATGTTGTAAAGAAATGCAAACCAGCCTATCTGTAAGCTCTGCTAAACTTATATATACGAAGGCTGGGCTTGATATAAGTGCTGGCGGTGTTGTGGCTGAAGAATCAGATAGATATGCTGTAGGCTTGGATAATTTACAGGAAAATCTACCTGATATTATTGCTTATTTGCAGAACGAAACCAATTTAACAAGAAAAACTATTGTAGAGATACTGCTCAGGAGCAAGACCATCCACCTATTTAAAAAGAACCCTCAAAGGTATATGGAGCAGGTAGCACAAATTATAACTGCTAAGATGAGGCATATGATAGTTGATGGCATTAAATACACTAAGATAGGTGACGACGAATATTATGCCCAAGAACTCTTTGAAACAGAGGAACTTACTGGCTACTTGTACAAAAACATGATAGAAAGTAAAAAGTCAGTATACGAATATGTGGTATATGATAGTGTTAACGAAGAGAGGTTTGCTAAAAGCTTTGAGAACAATGACAGGGTTAAGCTGTATGCAAAACTTCCCAGCTGGTTTACTATACCTACTCCATTAGGCAGCTATAATCCAGACTGGGCTGTACTAATTGAGGTAGGTGGCAAGGATAAGCTCTACTTCGTACTGGAAACCAAGGTTGATATTATGTTTGATTCCCTAAGACCAACAGAGAGTGCTAAAATTAAATGCGGAAAGAAACACTTCGAGGCTCTAGGTAATGAAGTAGCCTTTGAAGATATTGATAGCTTTGAAGAATTTATAGAAGAGCAAGTAGTGGTCCAGGGAAGAATGAAAATGAACTGCAATTTAGATTATCAAGACTAAAGATAGCGGGTTCATCTTCAATAGGGCGAGCTGGCCTGTTCGTGTTGCGGTAATCAAAGACACGTGATTAAACAAGAGATTACCCGCGAAGTACGCCACGTTCTTGCCCAGCTTTCAGTTGATGTTCATGTGCAGAATATCTACGGCTGTCGCCAATGCCAAGAACATGGTGATGGTAGTAGCCCCGTTGTAGTTGCTGCACCTAAACCTACCAAGGCGTTTCCAGGTAGTATTGCTTCTCCTTCACTGGTGGCCAGCATCATTGATGAGAAGTACGTTATGGGCACTCCTCTTTACCGTTTAGAGTAACAATGGGCTAGACGGGGCCCGGCGATCTCCCGCCAGAATATGTCCAACTGAGTCATTTATGCAGCTGTGATCGTCAACATAAAATTGATCCACTTGGCCGTCAAAAGCCCCCTGTATCACGATAGTTGTCGTAGGGTCCTCAGTAAAGTAAAGTTAAAACAGAGGACTTACAGGAGGGTCAACATGGCTAGATACAGTGAAGAGTTTAAATACTCCGTCGTTAGTAAGATGATGTCCCCTCAGAACCAACCTGTGGCTGATATAGCAAAGGAAACAAGGTTATCAGAAGCAACTCTATACAAGTGGCAGAGACAGGCTAGAGAAAAAGGTCTTGTGGTGCCGGGTGGAGAGACCAATAGCGAGCACTGGAGCACGCAGGACAAGTTTCAAATCGCCCTTGAAACCGCCATACTCAGTGAAGTTGAATTAGCCGAGTATTGCCGTGAGAAAGACATTTATGTCGAACAAGTGAAAGCATGGAAGGACGCTTGTCTGCAAGCCAGCGGCGGTGTTGCTCAAGAGGCTCCTAGACTGCAGAAGGAACTGAAACAGAAAGAACGCGATGCAGGTGCTCAAAGCAATAGAGAAAGTGTCTCAAAATCCGTTGCCCAATTATGAAGGTGGTTATGGCAAACCTCTTGGCAACCGTGTGGCATCGCAGCTTGCAGGCTACTATAAGATCAAATTGCGTAAATCAGGACTTAGAGTGGTGTACAGCATTGTACGGTAGCAGGAGACTATGAAAGTTATTGTAATCTCTTTAAGGGTTCTCCATGAGTAGGTTGGCGCAGGTATACCGTAAATCATGAAAGCGGATTTTCTTAACCCCAGCCTTTTCCATCAGGTCACGGAAACTTCTATGGCCAAATTTATTTATCTGAATAGGATCCCCAATCCTTGGCGAAGACAAAATCTTTATCCGCTACTCATCCCAAAGTTGTACAAGAGCGATTAGGCCACTCTGATATTGCTATGACCTTGAATAGGTACTCCCATGTAAGTCCCACAATGCAAAAAAGCGCTGCCCAACTGCTCGGCAACGCTCTCCACGTCTAAGTTAATTCTTCGTTTTTAGCTTCCTTCAAAACCTCGAAAATACTTCTGATTAGCAAATGATTAGCAAACGCCCTCATGAAAATATAAAACCCCAGCTAAGCTGGGGTTAATCTTCTTATGGTGCCGAAGGTGGGAGTTGAACCCACACGGGCTATTGCCCACTGCGCCCTGAACGCAGCGCGTCTGCCATTCCGCCACTTCGGCACATCTTTCACAAACACTAGATTACCACGGCACACTTCAAAAGTCAACCAGAAATCTTCATCGACATTTTCCTACATTGCCTGTTTCTTTGTGTTTTTACAAATTTGGG
>CALKAR010000035.1 GCA_937988745.1 uncultured Peptococcaceae bacterium | reverse complement strand
ATCATGTTGAGCCATTCGCTGTGAACACTGAACCCGTCTTTATAGACGAAACTCTTCCCGGTATTGTAAGGAGGATCGATGTAGATGCACTTGATCCTGCCCTCATGAGTCGTACGCAGCACCTTCAGTGCGTCCAGATTGTCCCCTTCTATATAAATGTTTCGGGTTCGGTGCCAGTCAACACTGGATTCGGGCACCGGACTCAGCCTCTTATTCGTAGGTTGCTCAGCTGCCCTAAGACATTCCTGTTTGCCTGGCCATATCAAAGTCGTGCTCACAATTTCACCACCCTCGGGAACAAACAAAGCCAGCGGAAAATCATCCGCTGGCTGGATTTCGTGCAACGTCTTAGTCCCATTCAATTCCGCTGAACTTGCGGAAAGCATCCATACTTACCTTAATGGATTCTAATTCATCAAGTTGTGAATGATCCTGTTCAAGGAGGATATATTCCAAATGCGGAGCTGCAGCCGCCGCATCAATGATCTTCTGAATTGGCAGAGTGCCAGTTCCAATCTCGGTGAAGCACTTTGGATCCACAGTCGCTCCAAAGGCTTTCATGTCAATATCCGCGGTGGGATCAATGACATTCTCGAACATAACTAGAGGCTGAGGTGCATCTTGGGGAAAATCCTTTTGGTGCAAAAGCACCAAACGATCCAGATATTTTTCCATAAGGGCGATCGGATCCACACCGCCTCGAGCCACCCAATAAGTGTCGATCTCAATAAACACTAGCTCAGGATCGGTATTCTCCATAATGATGTCGTAGAGATACTTTTCGCCGAATGTCTGGAACTCATGGTAGTGGTTGTGATAATAGAAACGCATGCCTCTCTCCCGGCATCTCTCACCGATCTGATTGTACAGCTCACAGCGGCGCAGCACAAAATCTAGATCACCATAGGGGAAGAAATCAATCCCGATTCCGATCTGACGATTGCCCAGCGCCTGGTGGTAATCCAGAACCCGGTCGATGATATCAAGCTCAAGGGGCTGAACATGGCAGCCTACCATTTGAAGACCTGCCTCATCCAAGATTTTTTTCATCTCTTCAGCAGAGACATTGAAACCTACCCCCGGATCTTCAGCCGCATTATGGTTGGCTCCTTCTACATACTTGTATCCGATCTCGGCCAATTTGGCTAACGTACCATAGGGATCTTTTGCCAGAGATTCTCGAACCGAGTACAGTTGAATTCCTGTTTTGATAGCCAAAATAACCACGCCTTTCCATGTAGTCAGTCGATCACAATATTCTTCGAAGATCCCCAATTAACCTTCCATTAATAAAAGTAAAGAACATAAACGGCCCCTAGATTTTTTCTAAGAGCCGCAGCAGCCTATTGGTTATTCAAATTCTACTGTACCGCCCGCTTGTTCAATCGCTTGAATGATAGAATTAAGCTTCATCCCTTTACCGAATATCGGGACACGTACGATCAAGCAGATACCTGATGGCGAAGTAACTTCCAGCAAATTAGCCAAGTTAATAACTGCCCCAGGGGGAATCGATACCCGAAGCACCGTTCCCGGAAGCTGCGGACAGTGCCTATGAGGCTGTGGCTTAGGATGGTGTGGTGGCCAGGGGTATGGGCGCTCATACGCAGACTGCACAGCTGCTTGGCTCTCAGCCCAGTATTCGTACATCAACATCCCTCCCAGATACTTGAATGTGCTGCTCGTAGCATAGTATGTGAAGCAGCCTATCTGGGACTAGTTATCAAGCGCCAATTTAGCCCTTCACAACAGCCAATGTCTTCAGCTTGAGTACTGGTTTAACCAGATCCAAGGAGTTTTCCATGACTTCGTCGATATCTTTGTATGCTTTACGGTACTCCTCAGGAACCTCGCGCCGATTGCGTCTGCCAAAAGCCAGCACGCCTTGTTTCTGCAAGTCCTGTTCGACTTCTTCGACACTGAATTGGCGCACCGCTTCTCGGCGGCCCATGATGCGTCCTGCACCATGGCTGCACGAATTAAACGCGTCGGGATTGCCCAGACCTTCCACAATATACGAATAGCTGCCCATGGCACCAGGAACAATGCCGAGCTCGCCTTTTTGGGCACGAATTGCACCTTTGCGATGTACCCATACTCTTTCGCCGAAATGCTCTTCTTGAGAAGCGTAATTGTGGTGGGCGTTTACTTCCATCTTAACAGCGATATCCTTAAAGCCCAGGTCTTTTTTCAATATAGAAAACACTGCGTTCTGAGTCTTCTCCATCATTACAGCCCGATTTTCACGAGCAAAATCGAGTGCTAAATTCATCCACTCGATATACGCTTTCCCCAGGTCGTGGTTGACCGGCAGATAAGCAAGATCCCACTGCGGCGGAACTGGCGAGTTCTCCTTGCGGTTCAATTCCTTCGCCTTTTTGTTGAAGAAATTGGCTACTTTATAACCGAAGTTGCGGGAGCCTGAGTGAACCATGATACCTAAGAAACCATCCTCATCTTCTTGAAGCTCGATAAAGTGGTTTCCGCCTCCTAAAGTTCCAATCTGGAAATAACCTTCCTTAATTGTGGGCAGCCCTTTTTCATTCTCCAATGGCATTCGCTTCGCTTTATCAAGCGTCTTAGACGGCTGTTTAGTCTTATGATGGGCGAATCCCACCGGAACCAAACGCATGATCTCGTTCACCATTTCTTGGACAAACTCCGGCCCTCTACCGGTCTTCAAAATTTCTACCGGTACGTTTGTTCTCACGAAAGCTACCCCACAGCCTATATCTACACCTACAGCGTTGGGAATAATCACGTCTTTAGTCGGGAGCACACCACCGATGGGCATGCCGAACCCAGAATGACAGTCCGGCATGAGGGCTACGTGTTTGTGAACAAAAGGCAGATTTGATAAATTAGTCGCTTGTTCAATTGTCCCTTCATCGAGATCATTTATGTCCCTCAACCAGACCTTAATGGGAAACAGGTTTTCCCCTTTGGTAAAAATCGTGAACAAAGGACGTTCCCACCTTCCTTCTCTGTAATTCCCATTTGATCGTACCATGATCGTGCATCTAGGGCAAGACAGGGACAGGCTTGTACAAACCCGCTGCGGGGTATAGTATGAAGAGACCAAAATCTCAATTAGGAGGAAGCTGCGGTGAAGCAATATCAAAAACCGTCAGACCAAGAACTGCGGAAAAAACTCACACCTCAGCAGTATCATGTCACGCAAGAAAACGGAACTGAACCTCCCTTTAAGAATGCTTATTGGAACAATACAAGGCGAGGTATATACGTTGACATAGTGACCGGAGAGCCGTTATTTGTTAGCTCAGATCAGTACGATGCAGGATGCGGCTGGCCGAGCTTTACAAAGCCTATTGATAAAGACGTGGTGCGCTACAAGCGAGATACATCATATGGAATGGAACGCATTGAAGTGCGCAGCCGTTCCGGTGATTCTCATTTAGGTCATGTGTTTAACGACGGCCCCGAAGACAAAGGAGGCCTGCGCTACTGCATCAACAGCGCAGCCCTGCGGTTTATACCGCTGGAAAAGATGGACCAAGAGGGATATGGCGAGTATAAACATCTAATACTTGGAAAAGATTGAGCGGGTTAGTGTTGTGCAGAAAGTGGCATGTTAAAAGCGGAGGTCGAGCTGGTCATGAAAATTCGGGATCGCGTGGTATTAGGAATCACTGCAGGAGTGCTGGCCGGTATTCCTGCCCGACTTGTCAACAACACTGTCTACAAAATAGGCCTCACCGACCGGAAGTATGGTCAGATGGCTGCTAGTCTGTTTCTGCCCACCAAGAAGCAGAGGACTCATCGCATGAAAACGCGCCTCGTCGGTTCCCTGACAGACAGAATTAACTGCAGTATGATGGGCATTGCCATTACCTACCTTCTGTCAGCAACTGGTCGCGATAATGCCGTCCTCAAAGGCGTTACCACGTCTTCAGTCGCCTGGATGACGCTGTACGGGATCACAAGCAAATTAGGATTGGTGCCCCCATCGCGCAAGCCGTGGTCATCAGTATTCAGTTTTGCCGACCACGCCATCTTTGGCGGACTGTGTGCGCTGCTAGTGGCCAACCTTGGTCACCCTTCACTCTTTCCTGATGGAAGACGTTACGTACCACTAGCCCAACCAACCACTGCACCAGTGTATCATACGAGCACTCCTGAGTTCACCCCATAAAAAGCGCCGCCAATACCTGGCGGCGCTTTGTCACGCTTGGTCCATATGTGGATAACGATGATCCCGCGGTGGTACCAGATTCTCCTTAATTGCTCTTGGCGATACCCAGCGGAGCAGGTTGAGCATACTGCCCGCTTTGTCATTCGTACCCGATGCTCTTCCGCCACCAAAGGGCTGCTGGCCGACAACTGCACCAGTGGGCTTGTCGTTGACGTAAAAATTGCCTGCAGCTTGAGTCAAAGCTCTAGTCATCTTCTCTATAGCATACCGGTCTTGTGCAAAGATTGCACCGGTCAATCCGTATGGCGAGGTAGTATCGCACAGTTCTAGAGTCTGTTCTAGGTCCTTATCCTCGTAAACATAGATGGTTAATACCGGTCCGAAGATCTCTTCCTCCATGAGCTTGAACTTTGGATTGGAGGTTTCTACGATCGTAGGCTCGATAAAGTAACCTACCGAATCATCACAGCCGCCTCCCGCTAAGATACGAGCCTCGGAAGAGTTTGCAGCATAGTCGATGTATCCCTTAATCCGTTCAAAAGCATCCCTGTCAATTACCGCTCCCATGAAATTAGTGAAATCAGAGACATCACCCATAGTGAGCTCTCTTGTCTGAGATACTAGATCATCCCGCAGTTTTTCCCAAATGCTCCGAGGGATGTAGGCTCTGGAAGCAGCCGAACATTTCTGTCCTTGGTACTCAAACGCTCCTCTGATTAAAGCGGTGCGCAGACTATCAATGTCGGCTGAAGGATGAGCGAATACAAAATCCTTACCACCCGTTTCACCAACAAGACGTGGATAAGCCTTATAACGGTCGATGTTGCCCCCTACCGTCTTCCACATATCCTGGAAAACAGCGGTACTTCCGGTAAAGTGGATACCTGCCAGGTCAGGATGCGCCATTACTTGTCTACCTATGGCGCTGCCGGAACCTGGAATAAAGTTGATTACTCCGGGCGGCAGACCTGCCTCTTGTAGAAGTTTGATGACGAAATACGCGTTGTACACTGCCGATGATGCAGGTTTCCAAACTACTGTGTTCCCCATCATGGCTGGAGCAGTCGGCAGATTGCCGGCAATGGCTGTGAAGTTAAAGGGAGTTACTGCAAAAATAAACCCTTCTAGGGGACGGTACTCAACCCGGTTCCACACACCAGGTGATGATGCAGGCTGCTGCCGATAGATTTCTTCCATATAGTGCACATTGAAACGCCAAAAATCTGCCAGCTCACAGGTAGAGTCAATCTCCGCCTGATAAACAGTCTTGCTGATCCCCAGCATTGTGGCGGCATTGAGCGTGTAGCGCCATTCAGCAGATATCATCTCCGCTGCTTTTAGGAAGATACCAGCCCGCTGCTCCCATGAAAGTGCAGCCCAGGCCTTTTGGGCTTCCAAGGCCGCGTTAATTGCTGCTTCCACTTCTTTTGGCCCTGCTTTGTGATATATTCCAAGTTTGTGCCCGTGATTGTGCGGCATTACACAGACATCAGTATCACCAGTACGGATTTCCTTTCCACCGATCAAGAGAGGAATTTCTACTGTTTCACTGCTGAGCCGCGCAAGTTCGGCCTTAATACGCTGCTTTTCGGGACTGCCTGGTCCATAGTTGTAAACCGGCTCATTCTTTGGTACCGGCATTGTCCATACTCCGTTTGACATAGAATCACCTCACACAAGTTAATTCAACGCAGCAGCTCCTGACCGGAGAAATCACGGTAAGGAGACAGCTGCTCGAATACGCTTTCATCCTCTGGCTGCAAGGAGCCAGTGACATAATCTGCTATCAGTTCACCCAATCCGGGCCCCAGCATTAATCCCTGCCCACACATGCCCACAGCATGAAACATACCTTCTACTTCTCGGTCAAAACCTACAATAGGGCGATCATCAGGGGTACCTGGATACATACCGCGCCATACCCGCCGCACCCTTAGGTGTCCCAGCCGAGGATAAATCCGCAGAAGCCGCGGAACTACCATTGGCAAAAATTCCGATGTAGAAGCACTTGTCTCTCCGATCCGCTTGGGCTTGGGAGTGATGCAGAAAAGCACCGCACCATCTTTCGCCTGATAGAAATAGTAGTTTTCAGAGTCAGCTGAGGGCTCGATATCTACCACCATTGGATTAAAAAAACGCTCCACCTGATCAGTAACCCCTGCTTCGTGGGCATCGGGGATAACAGGCAGATCAACGCCAAGCAGCTGTCCAATCTGCCGCGCATTAGAGCCCGCGGCGTTAATCACGAGCCCTGCACTGAACACTGGTCCGTCGGTCTTGACGGCGGTTATCTTACCCTTATCGATAGCAAAACCGAGCACAGTAGTGCGGAAATAAAAGTCTACACCTACGCTCAAAGCCATCCGGTAACAAACACTAGCTAACTTAAGAGGCGAGAGATGCCCATCCTGCGGAGAATAAGTTCCACCCAGCAGGCCTTCTTCTCTGATACCAGGGACCAGTCGAGCTACTTCTTCGGACCCGATCCAGTCGATGTTTAAGCCCTGTGCTTTCTGAACAGCAAGCAGACTCTTCAGTTTGTTGGCAGTGGTCTCTGAATAGGCGGGAAAGAGATACCCCCCCTCAATGTAATCCAAATCGTATCCGAACTCTGTCTCGAGCCTTCGCAGGAACTCCAGTGATCTGAGTCCGATCTTGATCTTAGCTGGGTCTGAGTGAGTAGCGCGCACACCGCCTATCGCGGCGCGATGTTCTCCTCTTCCGGGAGCGGCATTCTTTTCTACAACGGCTGTTTTGAGCCCCCTTTTTGCCAGCCAATAAGACAGAATCGTTCCCACGCTGCCCGCACCGATAATTAGAACGTCATAATTTTTCACTGCATCTCACCACCTATTCCAGGTTCCCAACAGCCCACAGTGGAATCTCTACCGATACTGGGCGGCGCGTCAGAGGTTCTAAAGCTCTGCCGTTGACTCCTGCTTGAGCCATAATGCGAGGCAGCAGTACACTGCATGTTTTACCTCCGCAGGCACCCATACCAACCCTGATTGCTTTGAGCTGATTCAGATCCTGGACCCTGTTTTCCTGGGCAAATTCAATGATCTCCCTGACTGTGATCCGCTCACACCGACAGACAATTCCATCTTCAGGAATATACTCAAACTGGGGTTCAGGAAGAGGTTCGGCCTCAGATAAGTTCTGCACCCGGATACCGGCAGCTGTTGTTCCCCACTCAACCGGAACTTGTACCGTGATGAGGTGCGTCTGATACTTCCTGAAAAATTGGGTGTTACGAACCGTGCCCTGACCGAGCTCTTGACCGTTGATATCGCATACCGTTATCTGATCTCCTACCTCGTAGGGATGACTGAATTCGTGAGGAACCACCACATCCGCATATCCTGGCTTGTCGGATAGCCGAGCCAAGGAAATGGCCAATCCCGGGCATATTGCCGCACACAAGCCGCAGCCGATACACTTCCCTTCAAATTGAGGCAGATCCAAAATACTATCAGTCTCGCCAACCAATTTGATCGAATCAAAACGACATACTGTAGTACAGGGATTGCACGGGATTTCCTGCATGCAGTGAAACACCGGCTGGAAGTTTTCTGTGAGTTCTGGCCGTTCGCGGTCAAAAACCCTGCCGGGACGGCTTTTCAGGATCGCCTGCTTCTCAGACCACTCAGAAGGTACGTCCACCTCTTTTCCAAGGAGCTGCGCCATCCTGCGGCCTGCAATCCGTCCCCCCAACATCGCCGATGATGCCTCGGCAATCTCATCTGCATCGCCGGTCTTCAAAACGGTAAAATCATAACCCTGCGCATCAAGGAAAAACTCATCCACAGATGTCAGGCCTACAGCGATGAGAACCGTATCCACAGCAAAGGTCTGAGCTTCACTGAGAATTGGACTGCCTGATTCGTTCACAGGAGCAATGGTAGCGCGCTCCACTTTTCCATCGCCTTCGGCACACACCACGGTATGCTCAAGATAGATAGGCACTCCCATGCGCTTGATTTTGTCAGCGTGAACCTTGTAACCTGATATTTCTGGGGCAATATCAACCAGCGCAGCTACATTGATTCCTGCCTGCAGAGCATGGTAAGCCGCAATCAAACCGACGTTGCCGCATCCTACAATCAGCACACGCTGAGAGGGCTTCACAAGATCACGGTTTACTAAGGTCTGAAAAGCACCCGCGCCAAAAACACCAGGCAGATCGTTGCCTGGGAAGACCAAGGAGCGCTCCCTTGCTCCAGCAGCGACAATCAACCCTTGAAAAGAAACATGCGTGTAGCGGCGGTTATCTTCAAAAACAGCCGCCTTTCCATCGCTGTAAACAGCCGCCACAGTTGAATTGAGCATCACCTTCACGTTAGGAGCGTTTTCAAGCTCTGCCTGAAGAATTCGCGCTATAGCATGACCCCGAGTCCCGGCGAAGCAGTCCTCGACCGAGCCGAAAAACTTATGGGTCTGAAGCACTAGTTTGCCGCCAAGCTGCGCTTTATCATCCACTAGAATAACCGAAAAGCCCAGTTCACTCAGCTCAACAGCGGCTCTGATTCCGGACGGCCCTGCTCCAATAATCAGGACATCACACTGAAGCTCTTCCGGTTTATTAGGCGAACCTTGAAGACCTTCTTTAGGCAGCTTAGGCAGCTGATGCAGAGTTTCTACCACCATTCCTGGTTCGAGAGGAGTAATACAGCTCTTCACAGGTCTTCCATTGACTATCACAGTGCACTGGGCACACTGACCATTAGCACAGAAAATTCCCTGGGGTGCATCACCTATCCGGTGTCGAGAAAAAACCTTCACTCCATTTGCGATGAGCGCTGTAGACAGCATCTCACCAGCTCTTCCCGTCATCGTTTCCCCATCAAAAACGAATTCAACTAATTCTCCTTCCTGAAGGCTCAGGATGGGATGTTCATTCAGGCGCGCCGTCATCACCCCCATAAAATTAAACACATATTCTTATTTGGGATATTCTATTACAGATGTGTTAATCCTCTCTAAAGCGAAGAAGCAGCGTGCTAAATAACCACGCTGCTCCAGGTAGCATAGAATGGGAGCACACCTTGCAAGGGAGGATTTGCATGACAACCTCACCTATCGTTGAAAGTGTGTTCTCTCTTTTGATCATGATTATTGTGGGTGCTTATAGTGCTCGCAGAAAGATACTCACTCCAGAGTTAAGTCGCGGACTTGTGCAGATATTAATCGAGATTGCTCTCCCCTTCATGATACTCGCATCGTTTATGTTCAGCTATGCTCCCGAAATCAGAGCCAATGTCATAAAAGCCTTCTATTACAGCCTAGCAGCTTACTTGATAACTATCGCGGTTTCTCGCCTGCTTGTCCTACCCATTCCCCCGCGGCGAAAGCTAGTACTGCACTTCGCCAATGTTTTTTCCAATACGGGATATGTGGGTTTTCCGATCCTAAACGCGGTCTACGGTGCGGAGGGCGTGGTGTATGGCTCCATTTTCAATATGTTCTTTGTCATGCTGGTCTGGACATACGGAATCACCCTTTATAGAGGGCCTTTAGATAGAAATAACTATTCAGCCGAGCTGAAAGCAGTGCTGCTCAACCCCTCCATTTTGGCTGTGGCAGCTGGACTAATCACTATGTTCCTTGGAATCCAGCTGCCCAGCCCTATCCTGCTTGGTGTCAGAAGCTTGGGAAACATGACTGGCCCGTTGTCGATGCTGATCATTGGTTCTATCTTGGCCAAAGTGAAACTGCGGGACCATATCCGAGACTGGACATTGTATTATGGAGCAATTACCAAACTTGTTGTAATTCCTTTGGTCATATACGCGTGTGCCTTACTTGTCGGAAGATCGTCAATGGTTCTCAATACCGTGGTAATAATGACGGCTATGCCTGCATCTACCATGACGTCCATCTTTGCAGAACGCTATGCCGTCGAACAGGAGTATGCAGCAGTTATCGTGTCGGCCACCACTCTACTCTCGCTGATTTCCGTCACTGGACTTCTAAGGCTGCTCACCTAACGACTTTATAGGTCAATTCCTAACAGCTGCTTTACGCCATAACCAACAACAAAAGACAAAGCTGCTACCGATAAGCTGATGCCGGCCATTTCTGCAAATTTCCTGGCGAACGGCTGATCCTGAGCAACTGAAATGTAGTACGTAAAGGTGAATATTAGAGCCAGTACGATGAGGAACATAGTCCCTACTGCCCTCAGATATCCTTCACTGGATATAAGCAGGTAGGGCGACACCAGACATGCAACAGCCAAGATGTACATGATACCAGTATAAAAGGAAGCTTTGACTGCGTTTGCACTACCATCGCTGCGGACAGAGAGATACTCCGAAGAAGCCATGGACAGCGCTGCTGAGATACCGGTAATCAAGCCAGACAAGGCCACAACCTTGGTATTTTTCAGAGCGAAGCTCAGTCCGACCAGTGTACCCGTCAATTCCACCAAGGCATCATTAAGGCCAAGGACCATGGACCCTACGTATTGGAGGCGTTCTTCATCTAATAGGTTGATAATCTGCTCTTCGTGAAGTTCTTCCTCTATCGCGATCTGCTCTGCCTCGGGGATTTCCGCAGCTAATAGTTGGTAGATTTCCTGCGCATTGCGCTCGCCCTTCTCCATGATCTTAATCGCGAAAGTGTAGCCAAAGATAACACTCAGCACCATGAAAAAGAGCACTTTCCAAGTTTGGGGCCGCATCTTTTCTTTCGTATACTTTGACCAGAACTCCACATGGCGCGCCTCATCCCGGGCAATGGCCTCTAAGACCTGGCGGTCAGACTCCTTCTTCACCCGCCGCGCAAGTCTTAGGTAAACAGCCTCCTCCGTTACTTCGTTTTGCTGCAGTTCTCGAATTAGACGGTAAGATTCAGGAGAAAGCTTAACAGAATCGGTCATTCAACCCGCTCCCTTCAAGTTCTGCTCCATAACTATGTAGCAAGGCGCCCGTCTGATACACAAAAGGCGGCCGCGCTTGTCGCTCGACCGCCTTGTACCCGACAGCATCATTCTCCTGCTGAGCGATACTGAAGGATTTGTTGATCTGCATATTTTTCAATGTTATCCTTAAGCTAAAAGCGCACTGCTCTATATCCGAGAGGAGAATAGTATTGTATCTGTATTTTCTAGGCACTGGAGCAGGTAAACCATCGCTGAGACGCAATGTTACCGGCATTGCATTTAAGCTGCCTGATCCAAGTCGGGAAGTATGGCTGTTTGACTGCGGTGAGGGAACCCAGCATCAGCTCTTGGCTTCCCCTTTTGGCCTACACCGAATCACAAAAATCTTTATCACCCATCTGCACGGTGATCACATTTTCGGACTACCGGGATTGCTCGGAAGCCGTTCTTTCAGCACTGACGACGTCGGGCTGGAGATATATGGACCGCCTGGAATCAAGGAATTCATCGAATGTGCTCTCAAGGCAAGCAGTACCCATATTCGCTATCCACTTCACATTCAGGAAATTGAGCCGGGAGAAGTACTGCACTTCGATCCTTGGATCGTCAGAACCACCCTCCTCGAACATGTACTGCCTTCTTATGGGTATAGATTTGAAGAACCACAGAAGCCTGGCCGTCTCCTGGTCGAAAAACTGCAGGAGCTGGACATCGCTCCAGGGCCAATCTATGGACGTCTAAAGCAGGGTGAAAAAGTAGTTTTGGAGAACGGAAGAGTTCTCGATGGGCGAGATTTCGTCGGGCCGCCTATCCGCGGCCGTCATGTAGTCATCTTAGGAGACACCCGCCGCTGCCCAAGCACTGTTGAGCTGTCCAAGGAAGCTAACTTGCTTGTACATGAAGCCACCCTTGGAGCAGAATTAGCAGAAAACGCCTATGACTACTTCCATTCGAGTACAGTGGATGCAGCACAAACGGCTAAAGAAGCAGGTGTGCAGAAACTCGTGTTGACCCATATCAGTTCACGTTATCATCCACATGAATACGAGGAACTTCTGGCTGAAGCTCAGAGTGTGTTTCCCAACACGGTCCTGGCTGAGGATCATACCACGGTAGAAGTACCGAAATCAGTCGAGGAAGGACTTTAATCCGATAATTAGAATTTATGCTCGGTATGTCAAGTGACAAGTAAAATACTAAGGAGAGAATCCATGGCTAAAGTTGAAACCATTCTCTTGAGCTCTCTAGAGAAGGTATTTGCTGACGAAAGACCACAGGCAGCACCCTGCCAAAAGGGAACTGCACTGCGCAATGAAGCATTTTCTTTTCAATTGGCTTACAGAGGCAAAGGGCAGATCATCCGGCCTATCGAGGTTTCGGTAGAATCTCCTCTTGCTGATCATATTAGGGTTTATAACGTCGGGCTGATCCCCGTTGAATATCCCTTAACACCCGACCATGATGATAACGTACTTCGAACCACCCCGGGACTCTATCCAGACCTGCTGGAACCCATTGAAGAGGTGCCCCCTATGGCAAGGGTGGCGTTCCCTCATCAATGGCGTGCTTTGTGGATTGCGGTACATAATCCAGAAGGCTTTGAACCGGGTACTTATCCGATCTACATTACTCTGAAAAATAGAGATGGCGAAATTTTAAGTGAGGATGTCTTTGAGCTAGAAATCCTCGCCGCCCAACTGCCTCCGCAGAAGCTGATCCATACAGAATGGCTGCACACTGACTGCATTGCCACTTGGTATGGGCTTGAAATCTTCAGCGAAGATTATTGGCAGATGGTGGAAAAGTATGTGCAGACAGCAGTCGATTTCGGCGTCAACATGATCTTAACTCCAATTTTTACGCCACCACTCGATACCGATATCGGCGGTGAGCGCCCAACGGTGCAGCTGGTAGAGGTAACGAAGGAAGGCGATCAGTATTCATTTGATTTCACTAAGCTTGATCGCTGGATTGCCATGTGCCGCCGATGTGGAGTTGAGTACTTCGAGTTTTCCCATCTCTTTACCCAGTGGGGTGCTTATCATGCACCCAAGATCATGGCTTGGGAAAATGGTGAGCTGAAGCGGATCTTCGGCTGGGACACCAACGCCCGCTCACCGGAGTACACAGGCTTTCTGGACCAATTCCTGCCAGCTTTAGTGGAATTCATCAAAGAACACGGTATTGCTGATAAATGCTACTTCCACGTTTCTGATGAACCATCCATCTGGGATCTAGAGTCATACGGGGCAGCCAGTGCAGCCGTCAAAAAGCACTTGTCAGACTTCCCCGTGATCGATTCCTTGTCTAACTTCGAGTTTTATGAAACAGGTTTAGTCGAGCATCCCATTCCGGCGTCGGACCATATTGAGCCGTTCCTAGAAAATAATGTTCCTGACCTGTGGACCTATTACTGTTCTGCCCAGCATCGAGATGTGGCACAGCGCTTTATGGCCATGCCCTCGGCCCGGAACCGCATCTTAGGTGTCCAGCTGTACAAATTCCAGATCAAAGGGTTCCTGCACTGGGGCTTCAACTTCTACTACTCCCAACAGTCGGTTCATGCGATTGATCCGTACAGGGTAACAGACGGCATGTACTGGGTTCCAGCCGGAGATACTTTTGTGGTATATCCAGGAAAAGAAGGTCCCCTACCCTCGTTGCGACTCTTTGTTCTGAGGGAAGCACTGCAAGACCTGAGAGCCCTAGAGCTATTGGAAAAAGCTGCCGGGCGGGCTGAAGTAATGAGCATCTTAGAAGCAGACCTAGCTTCGCCCATCACTTTCAAGGATTATCCTACAACAGCGGAATGGCTGCTTCGAATAAGGCAGACTGTGAATGAGCGCCTCAAGCGGCTCTACCCCGCTTCTGAAAACTGACTAGTGTACAGTTTGTAATAAGCGCCTCTCTTGGCGAGCAGATCTTGATGGCTGCCGTTCTCTACAACTCGTCCCTGGTCGAGCAGCAAGATCTGATCCGCATCTCGGATGGTGCTCAGTCTGTGGGCAACAATGATACTTGTGCGCCCTTTCAACAGTTCATCGAGGGCTTCTTGAATACCTAACTCAGTCCGGGTGTCTACACTGCTGGTGGCCTCATCAAGGATCAGAATCGAGGGATCTGCGAGAATCGCCCGAGCGATCGCTATAAGCTGCCGCTGACCATGACTGAGGCTCGAACCACTTTCTGACAGTTCAGTATCGTAACCTTTCGGGAGCCGGCGAATAAAACCGTCGGCTCTCGCTAATTTCGCCGCTTGTACGATCTCCTCAAAGCTGGCATCCAAACGGCCATAGCGGATGTTATCAGCGATGGTACCGGCGAATAAGTATGTGTCCTGAAGTACTACACCGAGATTTTGACGAAGGCTTGATCGAGTATAAGCACGGATATCAAGTCCATCAATCAGGATCTGGCCTTGCTGCACATCGTAATATCGAGTCAGCAGATTAATGATGGTGGTCTTTCCCGAACCTGTTGCACCCACGATGGCAAGGCTGGAGCCGGCAGGAACGTGAAAAGAGACATTATGCAGAACTGGTTCTCCCTCTATATAGGCAAAGCTTACTCCCTTGAAGGTAATCTCGCCAGAAGGATTTACAAGTTCAACAGCATTTTCTGTATCCTCTGGTTCCTCCGCCTCATCCATGATTTCAAAAACTCGTTCAGCACTGGCAAGAGCTGACTGCAGACCGTTATAGATGCTTGCCACTTCATTTAGGGGCCGCACAAATTGACGAGAATAGCTCAGGAAACTTGCGATCACACCGACGGTGATCAGCTCCTTAACAGCTAAGACTCCCCCCACCGCTGCTACAGCCGTAAAACCGAGGTTGGAAATGACATTCATTAAGGGCATCAAGAATCCTGACCAGATATCAGCTTTGACTCCTACATTCCTGAGTTCCTCATTGATTTGGGCGAAACTCTGAATTACCTCTTCTTCACGGTTAAAGGCTTTGACTTCCAGTACGCCACTGACCATTTCTTCTACATGGCCATTTAGCCTGCCAAGGGCTGCCTGCTGCGAGCGGTACAAGCGCCGTGTCCTAGAAGTCACGACTTTCCCAACTACATACACCAATGGAATGGTAATCAGACTTGCCGCAGTAAGTGCCGGGCTGAGAATAACCATCATGATGAAGGAACCCCCGAGGGTAAGCACACTCGCCATAAGATGCGCAGTCGATTGTGCGACAGTACCACTCACATTATCGAGATCGTTTGCGATACGGCTCATGATTTCCCCATGAGTATATTTGTCAAAGAAAGATAGAGGTAGGGTCTGCAGCTTAGCAAAGACTGACCGGCGCAGTACTAGGACCACATGCTGTGATACACCAGCCATAATGTAGTTCTGTCCGAATCGTGTTACTGCTTCAACTATGTACGCCATAAGCAGAACCAATACTACAATCGCCAGAGGCTGCAGGCCTCCATTTACTATCTCAATGGTATCGACCGCTTTTCCAATTAAGTAGGGAATGGCTAATCCAACGGCGCTGCCCAAAATAACGAGCACAGCCAAGAAAACAAGTGCCCGGCGCTGACCACCGAAGTACTGCCAAAGACGCCTGACCGTACCGCGCACATTTTTGGCCTTCTCCACTGGCATTCCTCTAGGTCGTCTGCCCCGGCCTCCTGGACGCATGACAGGTACCGGTGCATCCTTCTTGGAGCTCTGCGGCATCAGACAGCCTCCTTTCCTACTTGAGAATAGTAGATGTCCTGATACACACGACATGTTCTCAACAGTTCATTATGGGTTCCTAAACCGACAGCCTGACCCTCATCGAGTACCAAGATCTTGTCCGCGTCCATAATGGAAGTGACACGCTGCGAAATAATAATGCATGTAATTCCATCGACGAACTCAAAAAGCTCTCTGCGCAGCTCTGCCTCTGTAATGGCGTCCAAAGCACTGGTGCTGTCATCCAAGATGAGGACAGCCGGCTTTTTGACCAATGCTCTGGCGATGGAAAGACGCTGTTTTTGTCCGCCAGACAGGTTAACCCCACCCTGTCCCACAATACTGTCATATCCATCGGACAGGTTCATTATATAATCATCAATCTGCGCCACCTTGGCAGCAGCACGTACCTCCTCCAGTGAAACGTCAGCCTTTCCCCAGCGAATGTTGTCCACGATGGTGCCTGTGAACAGCAGGCTTTTTTGAGGGACATAGCCGATCTGATCTCGAAGAGAACCCGCATCCCATTCCATTAAATCAATGCCATCAATAGTAATCCTGCCTCCGGTAGGGACGTACAACTTCGGAATCAAATTAACCAGAGTAGATTTTCCTGAACCAGTTGAGCCAATGATTCCTAAAGTCTCGCCGGGATTGCAACTGAAGCTGATGTCCTTCAGAATCGGATCTCCGGAGCTTCCTGTGTATGCGAAACTGACATTATCAAAAGATATTTCACCCTTAAGGGGTGCCTTGTAGCCTTTCTGAACCTGAGGAGCAGGATCTTCCTGCTCGAAAATCTCTGTAATACGTTCAGCAGACGCTCTAGCCCTGATAAAAATGGAAAAAGCAAAGAAAATCCGCATTACAGCATGGAGCATCTGGGTCAGGTAGTTTACGAAAGCGATAATCTTACCCAATTCAATAGATCCAGCCCGTGCCGACAAGCCGCCAAACCAGAGAACTGCCACAATACCCAGGTTCACCGTAAGTATAATTGCGGGCCTGAAAAATGCCATGACTCGTTCCGCCTGAACATGGGCAGTGCTGACCTCCAAATTAACATCCTCAAAGCGATTCCGCTCATAAGCTACTCGGTTGAATGCTTTCACGACCCGCACCCCTGCGAGATACTCCCGCAGTGCTTGGTTCACCTTGTCGACTGCCTGCTGAACACGCCAAAAATATGGATAAGCTGTACGCAGATTAAGAACGACCAAGAGAGCCACTGCAGGAAGCACAACTGCTAGAACAGTAGCTAACTTAGGACTGAGGTATATCGCCATAGCCGCAGATCCCAGACCCAAGATTGGTGCGCGTAAAAACAGCCGCATCAAACGATAGACAAAATGCTGAACTTGGGTGACGTCATTTGTGAGACGCGTGATCAAAGAAGCGGTCTCAAATTGACTCAGCCCATCTAAAGACAAGCGCTGGACCTTTGTAAAAAGGCCCAGGCGCAAGTCGGCGCCGAAACCCTGCGCAACATGGCTTGACAATATATTCCGGCCTACAGTGCTTACAGCACCAATGGCAGTAATCAAGAGCATCAGCGCCCCTAAATTAAGCACTACCTGCAGATCCCGATTGGCCACGCCTATGTCCACAATATGAGCCATAACTGTTGGCTGCAGCAGATCACAGACCGATTCTATAACTAAAAAGACAACCGCCGCCGCGAAGAGCTTGCCATACTTTGGCGCATATTTCCACAAGAAACCCACTAAGAATCAGACCTGCCTAATTTACGGTGTTCTACATACATGCAGCGGTCCTGAACAACTGTTAAACCATGTTCCTCTGCTTTTGCGGCTGCTTCTTCGTTGGTAATTCCAAGCTGCATCCAGAAAACTTTCACATCGTTTCGCTTCAGCGTATCTTCTAATACCTTGGGAATGTCCTCAGAAGGTCTGAAAGCACAGACCACATCGACAGGCTCAGGAATCTCGTAAACGGTCTTGTAAACCTTCCGCCCGAGGATCTCACCTTCAGCAAAGGGATTGACAGGATAGACCACATAACCCTGCTCAATTAGGTACTTCGGAACAGTGTGGGCTGGTTTCGCCGGGTTTGTGCTGAAACCTACTACGGCAATACGCTTAAGATCGAAGATATCACGCATAGAGACAGCAGCTGACATTATAAACCCTCCCTTGAAAATTATTAGTCCCGCCTCCGGATTTCAGAACCAATCTCCAGCTGTTGGTTGAGTCCTATACCTAAAAAGTCAAATACCAGCTCACAGAACATGCTGTTGGCCCAAGAAAACCATTCACGGGTATACTGAGTCGGATCATCTACATGAAAACCTTCGTGCATAAACCCAGTTCCACCATCTGTGCGTGCCATTAACTCCAGAAGAGCCCGCTTCTCATCCTGCTCAGTGCTGGTCAATCCCTGCACCGCCAAAGCAATATGCCAGATATACCGTGGCGGAGTATGAGGACTGCCGATCCCCTGAGCCTGAGTGCCTTTGTAATAATAAGGATTAGTTTCACTGAGGATTAGACGGCGGGTATTTAGATAGACCTCATCATCTGCTGCTACATACCCAAGGTAAGGAGCGGATAAAAGGCTGGGTACATTTGCATCATCCATAAAGTTGTAATTACCTAAACCATCGGTTTCATACGCATAAACCATGCCATGCTGTGGATGTTCTACCACGGCATATTTCTTGATACCTTCATCGATTTCATCAGCTAATTTACTGGCTCGCTGAGCAAGTTCTTGATCATGGAGCACGGTACTGGCGATCTCTTCGAGATACCCTAAGACAACAACCGCGAACATATTTGAAGGAACCAAATATCCATACTGACAAGCATCATCACTCGGTCTAAAGCCCGACCATGTCATCCCTGTATAACCTACGGGCGTACCGCGTCCTTCGTTAGGCAGTGTATCACTGGGTGCGCAATCAAACCTCTGGAAGGTATAGCTTGACTGCTCGTGATTCTGCTCAATCTTCCAGACCTCAAGGATTTTATTAACAGCAGACACAAAGGATTCGTCAAAGCAATCGGTTCTGCCAGTGGATTTCCAGTACAAATAAGCCAGCTGCAGAGGATAACAGAGCGAGTCTACTTCATACTTCCGTTCCCAAATGAGGGGTGTCATCTCAGTTAAATCATCTTGATGCCCCCGTCCGTTGGGTTCACGGTTGAACGCATTGGCATACGGATCCTGGTTGATATAATAGAACTGCCGCTTAATGATGCCCCGCACGATCTGCAGAACGTTTTCGTCGTCTACAATTAAGTAAGGACGGAATTGAGCAGCCGAATCTCTCAGCCACATAGCAGGAATATCACCAGTTACAGCAAAAACAGAACCATCAGGCAAGACATCAATAGTCTGCTCGAGGGTATTCGAATAGCAGTTTTTGAATATCCGATAGATAGGGCTCTCCGCACCAAATTCTGCTTCAACTCTTGAAAAGAGCTCATTCTGGGAAAATCTCCTAATCATACAAATATGGCCTCCCAATAGTTGATTACTAAACCACCCATGTTTTCGCCTGCTGATTAGACAAATCCTGCCATCAACGCATATTGACAGGTGCGCTGATAGGAGCTAGGATTAAAGAATGTGAATGAAAGGGAGGTAAGCTATGGCAGCGACACAGTCTAGATCATTGTTTGCCCCACGCGATATGACCGAAGGGGCACCGTGGAAACGCATCGTTGAATTTTCTATTCCAATGCTCATTGGAAATGTAGCTCAGCAGTTTTACAATACCGCTGACTCCATCGTAGTGGGCCGCTTTATCGGAGATAATGCCCTAGCCGCTGTAGGGAGCGCAGGCCCAGTCCTCAATCTTCTACTAGTCTTATTCGTGGGCATTGCTGTAGGGGCAGGAATTATGGTCTCCCAGTATTATGGTGCTAAGGATCGCCAGAACCTGTCCCGGACTATTGGCACTTGTATAACTTTGACAGCAATCGCATCGTTGGTGATCATGATTATCGGGCCGCTTGTAACCATGCCTTTGCTGGAACTTCTAAATACTCCTCCGTCCATTATTGACTGGTGTGCGGATTACCTAATTATCTTTTTCTTGGGCAGTGCAGGATTTGCCTTCTACAACATTTTATCAGGAATACTGCGGGGGCTAGGTGACTCACTATCTGCGCTGGTTTTCCTGCTTGTAGCTACATTCTTGAACATAGTCCTCGATATTCTCTTTGTAGCCTACTTTGGTATGGGCGTTGGTGGAGTAGCTTTAGCCACCGTTATTGCTCAAGTAGTGTCGGCCATACTGTGTTTTCTGAAGCTGAAGAAGATGGATGAGAGTTTTGACCTCAATTGGTCTATGCTGAAACTCACGAAGGAGCACTCTCTTAACGTAGTGAGATTGGGTCTGCCTTCAGGTATCACCCAAGCCATCTTTTCGCTCGCTATGATCGTGGTGCAGTCCCTAACCAACAGCTTTGGAGAGATGGTAATCGCGGCCAACGTCATTATTATGCGAGTCGACGGGTTTGCCATGATGCCTAACTTCTCATTTGGCAGTGCAATGACTACCTATGCAGGACAGAATATTGGTGCGGGACGCCTTGACCGGGTTGAACAAGGTACAAAAGAAGGTACCAAGATCGCAGTAGCAGTCGCCGCCGTTCTCACTGTCATTTTGCTGCTCTTCGGTCATCATCTGATGGCCATCTTTACCGAAACCCAAGAGCTGGTCGCTCTAAGCATGCGTATGATGCGCATCTTGGCTTTAGGTTATGTGGCCATGGCTGTTACCCAGTGTCTCTCTGGAGTAATGCGAGGCGCGGGTGATACGATGAGTCCCATGTGGATTTCCCTGATCACCACCGTTTTCCTGCGGGTTCCCATTGCCTACGGAATTGCCTACTTCACCCGGAGTGAAGCATATCCAACAGGGCGCCCTGAATCGATTTTCATTTCGCTGCTGGTTTCTTGGACATTAGGCGCAGTAATCACTGCCCTATATTACAAAAGAGGCACTTGGAGAAATAAGGCTCTCGTCGAAAAGTAAAAGAATCGCCCTGACATTAGACCTGTGCTAACACAATGCACAGGTCTTTTTCGGTGTTGCGGGAAATGTTTGACAAATCATTTCGGCCGGTTTATGATGGGATCAACTTGTGAAACATCAGGCAAACTAAGGAGGTTGACCATGAAGCCAAGACTCCCCATCTACCTGTTGGCCTTAGTCTCTTTGCTCATTCTTCACTCAGCGGCCCTGGCCATGCCGGTAGACCCCGATTCCCCGCTGCTGCCCATCGAGATGCGTGTTCTTCCCAATGGACTGCGCGTAATTGTCAAGGAGATTCCTTCCTATCCAATTGCCACAGTTAACGTTTGGGTCGATGTGGGAGCCAAAGACGATCCTGAAGGTCTATCTGGTCTAGCGCACTTCTTCGAACATCTTATGTTTAAAGGAACACCCAGCCGTCCCCGGGGCCAAATTGCCTATGAGGTTGAATCTGTAGGCGGCTACCTAAATGCGATGACGAGTCTAGACTACACTACCTATTTCATCGTGGTGCCATCCGAGTACGCGGCCCTTGCCATGGAAATTCAGGCCGATGCTCTGCGCAATTCCCTGTTTGAGCAGGCAGAAATCGATATGGAACGCACTGTTATCCATGAAGAGATCAGGCTGCGGCGGGATAACCCACAGACCTATCTAGTAGATATGCTCCTGCAGTACATCTTCCCTGGCACTCCGTATGCCCGGCCAGTAATCGGCACTTTTGAAGAATTAGCGAACGTTAATCGGCAAGAAATGCTTGATTTCCATGCTGCCTATTATGTCCCTAACAACATGGTACTGGTTGTATCAGGCAATGTGGACGCAGACGAAATCTTTGTCCAGGCGGAAAAATTGTATGGAGACATGTCTGCCAAAGCTTTACCGCCACGGCCTTACGTGGCTGTTCCCCAGCTCGAAAGCATTACCACTCTAGAAGAAGAACGTAACGTAAATCAAAGCTACATCTTGATTGGCCACCCGGCACCTGGCACAAATGCGCGCGATGCAGCTGCGCTTACTATGGCTGGTGTGATCTTGGGTCAAGGCCGGGTATCGCGGCTCTATCGAGCGCTGATCGAGGAAGAACACCTTGTGAATGATATCAGCGCAGCTTACAATGGTTTTTCAGATATTGGCCTATTTGGAATCTCCGCCATGCTCGAACCTGAAAACCTCGATCGTGTTATCGAGATTATTCGCGACGAGCTAGTCAAGCTGCAGACCGAGCCGGTCACAGAGGCTGAGCTCTCCAGAGCAAAAACCTTAGCCCGCAGTAGCTTAGCGTTTTCTAACCAATCAAGTGCCAATGTGGCTATGTTCTTGGGTCAACGGGAAATCTATGGCGGCGTCATGAATGCAGTCAATCAGATTGCGATCTTAGAAAATATTACAGCAGAAGATATCATGCGAGCCGCCCAAACATATTTGGATCCTGATGCGTACGTCTTAGGCCATCTGCGGCCTGAGGGGAGGTAGTCTGAGTGAAAAAGCGTTTTTGGCAAATCCTATTGGTGCTCTGCCTCATGCTGACACTTCCACTGAGTACGGCAGCGGCGGAGTTTAACTATACCGCTGATGTTGAAAAGGTTATCCTGGATAATGGCCTTACCATCTTGCTCAAGGAGAACCCTGCATATGACATAATTGCCATGAGTGTCTTGACTAGAGGCGGTTCGGTACGAGATCCAGAAGGCTTAGAAGGCTTGACTTACCTTACCATCCGCAATCTCCTTTCGGGTACTGCAAACCGTTCGGCCCAGGACATAGTTGTGGAGTTGGAATCTCTCGGCGTTCAGCTGCAGGTTGCTGCATCGTATGACTATTCTGCGGTACTACTTCAAGCTGTTCCCGCTGCGTTCACAGAAGCGCTGGATGTGCTGCTCGATATGATTGAGAACTCCGCTTTCCCATCAGAAGAGTTTGAGCGAGAGCGGAACTTGAGTTTCGCTACGCTGCAGAGTCTTTATGATGACCCCACCAACGCGCTGCTGCTGGAATTCTTAGCGATCTTCTACGGCGATCATCCATATAGATACTCGCCCTATGGGTCGCCAGAAGGCCTGATGACCATACAGCCAGAACATGCAGCCAGCTGGAACCGCTATTTGTTCCAGCCCGATCAAGTTGTGGTCTCGATTGTGGGCAATTTTGATACAGATGAGCTCCTCCCGCTCTTAACAGAGAACTTTGGCCGCTGGGAGAAGTCTTTTACGGGCAAACCTGAACCCCGGGAAGAAGTAGAGTTTGTATATCCTACCGAGGACAGGCAGCTGGTTTTCAATCTGCCTACCGAGGCAGCGTTCTTGATTATCGGTTATCCAGCTCCCAACACTTTTGCTGAGGATGCGACTGCCATGGCGGTCATCAATACTATACTAGGTGAGGGCATGTCCTCGCGGCTCTTCACGGAAATTCGGGATAAACGGGGTTTGGCATACACTGCCATTTCTCTCTACGATGAAAGAATGGGTCCTTCGAGCATCTTGACGTTCTTGGCGACTCACCCGCAGAATGTGGATCAAGCTCGTGAACAGGTCCTGTTTGAAGTAGGGCGCTTTGCCGAAGAAGGTCTTTCCGAGGAGGAAATAGCCTGGGTGGCAGCCCAGAAACGCGGCTCTTACCTGCTGAACAACGAGACTAACCTCAGCCAAAGCGCTCTCTTAGGAGTCACAGAGTTGATCGGCTTTGGCTACGAATGGGTTGATGAATACATGAGCTTCTGGGATAACGTGACTCCTGAAGACATTAAAGCCGCTGCCCAGAAATACTTCCAAAATTACACCGAAGTCTTAATTACGCCGTAAAGCAATGGAGCTCAGGATGTTTTTGATCCTGAGCTCCATCGTTTGTTAGTTATGACGAAGCCGCCTAACCAGTTTCTGCAGTTCGATGAAAGCAAGCATCGCAAAACATAATCCAATGACTGCCCACCACTGGGAGCTCGTCAGTACTGCCAGTTCAAACAGGTTGCGCAGTGGGGGTACAAATACCACCACCAACTGCAGCAGCATAGAAGCTGTAAATCCTAACCACAAAGCGGGATGCTTAGCAGGATTAATTTGGAAAATACTGTGCCGCTCGCTCTGAAAACCTAGTGCTGCAAACAGCTGTGATAAAGAAAGCGTAAGAAATGCCATAGTGGTACCTACGGTTCCCCCGCCTCCGATGACGTACGCGGCTAAGGCTAAGGCTGCTTCAGCTGCCCCTATCGCGGCAATGCTTATCCAGTCACCCCGCTCGAGAAAAGGCGTAGAGCGATCCCGAGGCTTTCTTTCCATGACATCTGGCTCGGCAGGTTCCATACCTAGGGCGATTGCCGGGAACGTGTCAGTAACCAGGTTGATCCACAAGATGTGGACAGGTTTTAAGAGGTTCCATCCAGCAATGGTGGCGGTCAAAATAGCTATTACCTCACCCGCATTCGAAGAAAGCAGGAAGCGCACTGTCTTGTGGATATTGTCAAAGATGCGTCGCCCTTCCCTTACTGCTGATACAATGGTAGCAAAGTTGTCGTCTGTCAATACCATATCTGATGCCTGTTTAGACACATCAGTACCGGTGATACCCATACCAACGCCGATATCCGCGCCTTTGAGGGCAGGAGCGTCGTTAACTCCGTCACCGGTCATGGCAACTGTCTTGCCTTTGCTCTGCCAGGCAGCCACAATGCGAGACTTGTGTTCCGGCGCTACTCGGGCGTATACTCCAATCTCCTCTACCTGATTCTGCAGTTCTTCATCGGACATAGCTTCCAGCTCGGCACCTGTAACAGCCCGCATACCAGGAGTAAGGATGCCAATTTCTTCAGCAATAGCCACCGCGGTGGTTTTGTGGTCGCCAGTAATCATTACCGGTCGGATCCCTGCTTTGCGAGAAAGCCTAATGGCTTCCTTCGCTTCCGGACGAGGCGGATCAATCATGCCAGTGAGTCCAATGAATGTGAGATTATTTTCTACCTGCTCAGGATCGGAGAAGTCAGCTGTTTCAGAGTCCTTATAGGCAAAAGCCAGTACCCGCAGTGCCTGTTTTGCCATGTTCTCATTAGCTTCTTCAATTGCCGATATGCGTTCCGGGGTCAAGTCCTGCACTACATTCTCCGCGCCATTTCCGGTCAGCTCGGTCGTGCAGCGCGCCAGAAGTACATCAGGAGCACCCTTCACATAGATTCGCATCCCCTTTCCGCTGGGATGCTGCACCGCTACTGTAGACATTTTCCGATTAGAATCGAAGGGTATCTCATCAAGACGTTCCCGGCTGCGGATTTCTTCGGGCGTCCAAGCCTGCTGCTGCAGAACATAATCAATAAGAGCTGTTTCAGTAGGATCACCAATTACTTCGCCAGTACCATTTAGTTTTGAGTCGTTACACTCAGCCATGGCGTCCATCAACAGGGCCTTATCAGCTGTCCAAACCTGTGTAACTGTCATGCGGTTCTGGGTTAAGGTACCGGTTTTATCGGAACAGATAACTTGTGTGGAACCAAGCGTTTCTACCGCAGGCAACCTTCTGATAATTGCTCCCCGCCCTGCCATGCGGGACATACCCATGGCCAGCACAATGGTAACAACAGCTACCAAACCTTCCGGAATCGCCGCAACAGCCAGAGAAACAGCTGTTAAGAACATATTCAAGGCTTCGTTGCCGGCTGCCAATCCAATAACAAAGACCACTGCGGCGATAAAAAGAACGCCGATAGATAGAATCCTAGAGATCTGATTGAGCTTTTCCTGCAGAGGAGTAATTTCCTTCTCGGTAGACGCCAGCTGGTCAGCGATTCGCCCCATTTGAGTATCCATGCCAGTGGAAATCACCACACCAGTGCCCCGTCCGTAAGTTACAGCGGTACCCATATAAGCCATGTTCAGGCGATCTCCGAGAGGTGCTTTCTCGTCGAAAAGTGGCTCTGCCGACTTTTCTACCGGTACAGATTCTCCTGTTAGAGCGCTTTCTTCAATTTTCAGCGCAGCACTTTCAATAAGGCGCAGATCAGCAGGAACACTGTCTCCGGCCTCCAACAGTACTATATCCCCGACTACGAGCTCTGCTGCTGGAACTGATTGAGGCATTCCGTCCCGCACGACATGGGCTGTTGGAGCAGCCATTTTCTTGAGAGCCTCTAAGGCTGCTTCAGCACGACTCTCCTGTACAGTCCCAAGCACCGCATTCAGGACTACCACGGCTAAAATTATGCTGGCATCCACCCACTCACCTAGCAAACCGGAAATCAAGGCAGCACCCAACAGAACCCAAATCATCATGTCCGCGAATTGAGACAAGAAGATACTAAGGAGGGTCTTTTTTTCCCCGGCAGCAAGCTGGTTGGGTCCATGTTCCTCCAAGCGCGTTTGGGCAGTGCTGCTCGTCAATCCGTTGGATGACGAATCGACTGCTTGGAACACCTCATCTGCCGATAATGTGTGCCATGTACGCTGTTGCATAAATGACATTCTCCTTCCTTCCTAAATAGAGTAACCAAATCTGGGCATTAAAAAAGAGACTTTTACGGCATCAAAACCGTAAAAGTCTCACTAGAACGAAACCCGTCCTCCGCACCAGGCAGTTCTGCCACGATGTTGATGCGGAGCTGCGCAGAGCGCACTAGTTACTCCCTTTTACTCACTTATTTACACTAACATGGAAAAATTATTGCGTCAAGACCTTTTCACTGAACAATTCTCCTGCTTGCCGAGCCCGTTCGAGGCCTTCCTCATCAATAAACTTTACCCGAAGTGGAAAGAGGGACATATCATATCCGTGGTTGCCTAGGAGATGACGCTCATTGATTACCTGGAACCCAGCTTCTTCTAAATAGTTTTCAATATGCAGGGTTGCTTCCCCGCTCCAACCGTATGAGCCAAAAGCCGCTGCTGGAATATTCTTAACCTCGGTCTTGGTCAGCTCCTGCAGAAGTTTTTCAATATCACCAACCATGTCAGCATATCTCGTGGAACTTCCAACCAAGAGACCATCAGACGACCTGATAGAATCGGCGACTTCCTTGATGTCGGCATTCTTCAGGTTATACTCAGATACGACCATACCCTGGTCGGCGATCGCTTCCGCTAACTGCTGAGCCAGCTTACGGGTGTTCCCTGTCATTGTGGAGTACACGATAGTGACTCTCTTAGTTTCGCCAGATGTGGACAGGGCACTCATTTCATCATACAGGGAAATAAACCTCTGGGGATCTTCGCGCAGAATATATCCGTGTGAAGGCGCAATCATGTTAATCTCTAGATCTGCGACTTTCTCCAGCATCTTCCGAACGTATGGCCGATGTGGCCCCATGATTAATTTATAGTAGGTTTCAAAATCATTCAGATAATCTTCTTCTGCCAGATCATTGAACAGTTCATGTGCAGCGATATGAGTGCTGAACTGATCGCATGGATATAAAACCTTATCCTCGACAGCATAAGTAACCATGGTTTCCGCAGTGTGCAGATAGGGTGTTTCTAAGAACTGCAGCGTCTTACCGCCGATATCTAGACTATCCCCATCGTTAACTATTAAGAACTCCCTATTCCTAATACGGAACATATCCTTGAGTAGTTCTGCACCAAGAGCCGTGGTTACAATCACTGCATTGCGGGCCTTGCTTAAAAGGGCTGGCAGGGCTCCGGCATGGTCCGGTTCCACATGGTTTACAACCACATAGGCTAGGTCATCGAGGTCCATCAAGCCGCTCATTTTCTCGACAAATTCCCGCCCAAAGGAGATATCGACTGTATCGATTAGAGTTGGTTTTTCAGTCATCATCAGATAGCTGTTGTAGGTGGTTCCCTTTTCTAAAATGAGACGGTGAAAAGGCACCTTTCGATCGTCAACAATACCCACCCAATAAGTGTTATCAGCTACCTTCACGGCATTAAGTTCGTTTTGCATATCCGTTTCCTCCTTGGTTTTGCCTTATCTCGTCACTTGAAATGATAAGGTAGACCAGAAGAGAAAACTGTGATCTGCATCATAGTTTGAAAAAAACCGCCCAGATTTCTCTGAGCGGTCGCACACTGCGAGACTAGTTTGACTCTAAAGCATTCTTATCTAATATTAGAAGCTTCTTGTTTCCGATTAGTTCGACAACGCCTTCGGCCTGCAAAGAACTGAGCTTACGGCTGACTGTCTCTCGCGTCAATCCCACATAATCAGCTATACCCTGTCGGCTGAAGGGCAGCTTTACCAAGACTCCCCGGGGATGATCTTCGCCGTAGCGTTCTGCAAACTCTAGGAGCACACTGCTTACTCGCGCATCTCCATCCCGAGCTCCCAGGCTTTCGACAGCTGTCTCGAGGCGCTCTAAGCGGCGGCAGAGTTCTTCCATAATCTTAATTCCGATCTCAGGATGCGCTCGCAGGAGCTGTTCGAAATCAGATTTGTTAATCATGCAGAGACGCGTGTCCACAAGTGCCTCCACGCTGTAAGAGGCAGGCTGATTGCGGAGCAAGTTTTTTTCCCCAAAGAAATCGCCGCTGGAAAATATATAAAGAATCTGCTCTCTCCCATCAGCCGTGCTGCGGAAAGCTTTAACCTGGCCTTCCTGCACAATGATTAAGCGAGAAATCTGCTCCCCTTCTATCATGATAAGCTCGCCCTTGCGATATTCCTTATGGACAAGTAGCTCCGCGACACGGTGCGACTCTTCCGCAGAAAGCGGCGAGAAGATGGCGACACGGTGCACACAAAGACCATGATGTCGGCAGTTAATGCATACAGCCATGAGTGACCCCCCTTACATACGAGGGTATTATATCACATCTACTTCCTTGCCAACTCCAAGAAATCATCTATATCCTTGAGGCTGTTTTGGACAGCTTTTTCCCAGAATTCCGGTTTGGTCAGGTCTTCGCCTAAATGTGTTTTGACCAGCTCCTCTACTGTCATGCGCCCAGTGTCGCGCAGCAGATCCGCATACTTCTCTGCAAAGCCTGGGCCCTCTTCCTGCGCCCTAGCATACAAGCCTTGGCTCAACAGATAACCGAAGGTATATGGGAAGTTGTAAAA
>CALKAR010000034.1 GCA_937988745.1 uncultured Peptococcaceae bacterium | reverse complement strand
GTGCCCCTACTTGAACATCCTTGTCAGCTCCCGTCAGATACATGATCTCATCAAGCAGGTAGGGCCAACTACCGCCCGCGTCGATGATGGCTGTTCTGATTTCATCGGTACTCAGTTTGCTCTCATTATCCAGACGTTGACGAATGCCCCAATGATTCCAATTCTGAACACCTATGATACGCCCTTCTTCATCCAGATGATCCACAAATCCAGGATCATCCTGTCGGATTTCCCAATATGTCTGCGGGTTGATTGCGAAGAAAAAGGATACTCGGCGACGCTTGTTTTGAGATGACTCAAAATACCGGTAAGCTGCCTTAATTGCTTCAAGTGGTGAAACCTGCGGCTGATCGATAATCTGATAGAGAACCACATGTTCCTTTTTATTCTTCTTTGCTCTGTTTCTCTCTTTGTCAATCTCATTCTGCAGGTCTTCGGCAGACATTACTGAGATGGACATCCGCTTCAAAGAAACTTTTTCAACTGAAGCAAATAGGTGCTTGATGGATGCTTCCATAAAGTCGAGACCGAGGGCGGAAGACGCGGTTAGTACTCGGAAATCATGTTCTCGGTCAATATTTCGCGCCTGCTCGTAAGTGAAAACACTGTAAAGCTGGCTCTTTTCATCGATTTGCTCATGGAAACTGTCGGTTTCAATTTCCTTGCGAGCCGGTTCATCCACGAAACTTAGAAGCCGGTCAGCAATGTCATCATGATCGCCCATAATTCGGACAAGGTTAGGACTCTTGAGGCGATAGTGACCGCTAGGGGCGGCGAGTACTCCAAGGCCAACGAGCTCGCGCAGAAGGCCCCTAAACTCGTCGCTTGAGACATTGTTAAACTCTGCCGGCCAGAACTCTCTTGCGATACTGAACAGGTGCCCCACTGTAAATTCGCGGCTGAAGCTATCTCTAATCTCCATTTGAGCCACGATCATAGCCCAAACAATGACCTGGTAACGTGGGTCTAGAGCGAGAGTCCATTCAAAGCGTTCTCTAATGCGATTGCGCACATCATCCTGGAGATAGATGTATTCCACATCTTCCTTGGTGATCTTGATGGGCCGATAGGGTGATGGGAGTACTTCGTGTTTGCTGTACAGCCGTTCCAGCAGGTAATAGCAGAAAAACTGGATTAATCCAGGATGGTAATTTGTAAAGGACAAGATGCGGTAAACACATGCATCGTCTAGTTCGAATCCGAGTGCTTCAAGTGGTTCGCGCACCAGTTTTACAGCCGCTTCCTCCTCTAAGGGCCCAACTAAGATGGGAGCACCGAAGTGTGCGAGAGGCTGATTCGGCATGCTCTGGAACCGCTGAACATGCTGAAGTCCTGCAAAAATAACCTTGAAGCGCCTATCGCTGTCCGTCATCAAGCGTCGGAATTGGCTGACCACCCGGAACTCTTCTGCAGCATCATAGTTGAGAAAGTTGTCGGCTTCGTCCAGCATTAAGATTATCTGCAGAGTCTGATCCTTTTTCAACAGCTGTTCTAATCTGCGGATGATTTCCTCATCACTGGGCATCTTGCCAGATACTAGGCCCGCCGACTCGAGATTGTCCCAAAGACGCGACCAGATCTTGCTCGGTTCTTCATTGGAATAACTGTCACCGAGCGTTTTTACGTCTCTTCCGATCTGGATTGTGGGCCTGCCGCCTTACATAACGAAGCAGCGCAGATTTGCCCATCTGCCGGCCTCCATATACGATGCAGGAACCGTCTCTCTGCAGAAGCATGGACGCCGCTTTTTCGCGCCCGTAGAACATTTCAGAGGGAACATCACCCATTACCTGCGGCGTATACGGGATTGCAGTCCCATATGGCACAGAGCAGCGCAGATAAGCCCGCAAATGAGCGTCCCGTTCTCCAGTCAAGCACAGGAAGAGAGTTTCGTCTAAGATGGCGAGCGGTAGATTCTGCCGGCGCGTCATGCGGGTTATTTCTCGTCGAACCAGTTCGCCAATCCGCCCAAAGTAAAGGACTATCGTGCCCTGTCTTCCAAGTTTTGCTTCTTTGACTGCTGTACCGAGGTTGTCAGCACCGGGACGTTCCCAGACCATGAGAACGTCAAAGGTAGGTAACCTGCTGCCAAACTGCTGAAACGGGCGTGCTTGATCACTAGCAGTCATATGAACCGTTAGATGCAGATGACTGCTAGGTTCTGGAGGAAAAGGCTGTTCTCGTACTGGCTCTGTAATTGTATAACCGAGGAATGTAAACAGGTCTGTTATGGACTGGGCAAGTGTTCCCTTTCTGCGATTCCCCAAGCTGCGCCAGGCTTCAAATGCTCTCTTGGTCTGCTCAAGCTGTTTAGTGGAAATGTTTCCATACTGCAAACCGAGCCATGACTTGCCATCTCGGGCCGCTCTATGAGCAGCGCTTAGGGGGCTATGGGATCGCATCAGAGAATGGCGAAACTCGCTGAACTCCTTCAGATAATCGCGGATCTGTTCTTTTTCAGATGTTAACGCCAGTGGTTCGCTCCTTTCGAGATGGTCACGCACATGTGCAATGTACTCGTCAATAACACGCGTATCTCCTGTCTCGAAAGCTTCTTTCACGAGATTTCTTGCCTGCTCTGCCTCTTCAGCGCTGGCGATTTCTTCAAGACGGGGAGATAAGTCTGACCAGATCTCCTGCTGATGCTCGATCCGACTCTTTACTTGTTCATCAAGCTGTGCGCTGATATTGGACAATTTGCGAAACACTTGAGCAAAATTCAGCGTGTTAGCGACATCGATACTCTCAACCTCTGCTGCAAACTCACTGCGCTGTTCCTCAGTTAAAACTCCGTTTACCAAAGCGGCTTCAATCTTGATACTAGTCTCCCGGATCTCTTGCTGCAGGCAATCTAAGGAGCCCTGCAGGTTCTTAGCCGCTCTTTCTCTCAATTCTTCCTTGGACTCACTATCAACATCTAGAGCGTCGAGAATCTGATCAAGAAACCGATGATCCTGTTTCTTCAACCAAGCAAGATAGTGTTCTTGTGTAACCTTGGCCCAGCTAGGCTGTGACTCAAGACAGTCAGGCAGCAGACTCAGGTCGGATTTGGTGGGCAGACCATTATCTTGGAGCTCAAGCTGAGGGCACCACAAAAGCCGCTTGGCCACAACTTCCTCGATGCTGTCGCTCTGCTGAAAAGCCCA
>CALKAR010000033.1 GCA_937988745.1 uncultured Peptococcaceae bacterium | reverse complement strand
TCTTGGCCGACTTTGGTCTTGACGGAAGGTAATGCTTTGTGATATACTTGCCCTGTCATAAGTAGAAGCCACCGCTTCTCACCTTGTAACGTGGGTGTTCACAAGGTTACACTGATTATCCTATCTGTATAGCTATGCACGCATGGGATTAACTTTGGTGTAAACAGCGGGTGGCTTGTGCCATCCGCTTTTATTTTTGTGTATTTGGAGGGGTGACACCATTAGCAGGGAATCTAGAGTGAATGATGCAATCCGAGCCAGGGAGGTTCGGGTCATTGATGCCGACGGGGAGCAGTTGGGCATTATGAATGTTCGCGATGCACTGCGGTTAGCTGAAGAACGTGAACTAGACTTAGTAGAAGTTGCGCCAAATGCTAAACCACCAGTCTGCCGCATCATGGACTATGGTAAGCACAGGTATGAACAGAGCAAGCGCGAAAAACTTGCCCGCAAGAAACAGAAGGTTATTACGGTTAAAGAAGTTCGGATGAGTCCCAAGATTGATGATCATGACTTTGATGTGAAGGTGCGCGCAGCTGAGCGATTCCTCAAGGCCGGTGATAAAGTGAAGGTTTCGGTACGCTTTAGGGGCCGGGAAATTGTTCATGCTGATTTGGCCAAGTCTAAATTGACCGAGTTAGCAGAGCTGCTCAAGGATATCGGTACAGTTGAACGCATGCCAAAACTCGAAGGCAGACAAATGATCACAGTCCTCGCTCCGAAAACAGAGAACACTAAAGAATAACCATGCAATGATGAGTTCAAGGAATCAGGAGGTCTATTTGTTATGCCAAAAATGAAAACCCACCGCGGTGCTGCTAAGCGGTTCAAACTTACTGGCTCCGGGAAAGTTGTAAAGAATCGTGCTTTCAAAAGCCACATCCTGGAGAAGAAGTCGGCAAAGCGTAAGCGCAATCTACGCCATTCCGCAGTAGTCAGCGACGCTGAGAGCAAACGGATCAAACGGCTTCTGCCATACAGCTAGAGGTAAAAATAGGAGGAGTTTACGATGTCAAGAGTCAAGGGTGGATACGTAACCCGTAGGCGGCGGAAGAAAGTTATTAAACTAGCCAAAGGCTATTATGGAGATAAAAGTAAGAAATATAGAGTAGCTAACCAAGCTGTAATGAAGTCCCTGATGTATGCTTATCGGGACCGGAAGCAGCGCAAGCGGGATTTCCGGAAACTGTGGATTACTCGCATTAATGCAGCAGCTCGTCTTAATGGGCTTTCTTACAGCAAATTCATCGCCGGACTGAAGAGAAACGGCGTGAACATCAACCGCAAGGTCCTGGCTGACCTGGCTGTTAATGATGAAAAGGCTTTTGCCGAATTGGTAGCTATTGCTAAGCAGTAAAAATGAGTCTGACCGGGAGCCTTGTCTCCCGGTTTTTGCTTGACTGCGAGGGTGAGGTTCATCAGTGATCACAAGTAAAGCTAACCCCCAGATTAAGAAGGTTAAAACGCTGCTGCGGCGCAGTGGGCGAGATAAAGCTGGGCTTTTCCTTGTAGAAGGCGTTCGACTGACAGAAGAGGCGCTCAGCTCTGACCTCGTCGAAGCTGTTTATTATTCTCCCAAGCTCTTAGAGAACCCTCGAGGCCAGGAGCTCCTGGAGGCTGCTCGAACCGCAGGTATCCAAGAGGTGGCTTGCAGCGCTCCAGTATTGGAAGAAATCAGTGACACAGTTACTTCCCAAGGAATAGTGGCTGTTGTACGCAAGCCATCGTGGCAGTGGGAGCTGTCTGGTTTGATTATTATCGCTGATCAGATTCGCGATCCAGGCAACTTAGGAACGCTATTTAGAACCGCAGTCGGCGCTGGTGCTGAAGGGATGCTTCTCACCACTGGTTGTGTCGATCCATACAACAGCAAAGTGGTGCGCGCCAGCATGGGAGGTATTTTCCGCCTTCCTCATGCGCTGTTTGATGGAGAACAGGTTGTGCAGATGCTCAAAGAAGCCGGTATGCAGATTGTGGTAGCGGACTTGATCGACAGCCAGACCTATTTCGCTGCCCACTATGCCCAAAATGTGGCATTAGTTATCGGCAGCGAAGCGCACGGGCCCAGTCCGGAGTTCTTACAGGCAGCTGACCTGAAGGTGAAGATCCCACTCGTAGGCGAAATGGAGAGTCTTAATGCATCTGTAGCAGCCGGTATTCTGATGTACGAAATTGTTCGGCAGCATCACTTATCACGTGAAGAGCTGTTGTAAGGACAAAGCTCGTATGGTATAATAGCTGCAACATCAAACGGAAGCGCGGGGGGTTATTTCATGAGTCTCACTCCAAGGGTCGTCTGGCGGATCTTTGTAACCACCGGTTCCATCAACGCGTATCTTTTGTACAGGCAGCTGTTAGACCTAACCGATAGAACACTGCACTGAGGCATTTATTTGGGGATGAGAATTTCAATCACATAAATAAAGGCTGTGACGGAGAGTAGTACATCCATGGAAGCCGACAGGGAGAAAGAATCACAGACTGAGAGTTCTTTCCGGTGAGAAGTGGGTGGAATTCACTCCTGAGCTGCGGGCTGAACTCAAGAGTAGGCCTTGCCGGTTTCCGCCGTTATCGGGTTAGAGTGGGCTCTATTTTTGAGCCAACTAGGGTGGTACCGCGTGCTTCTTGCGTCCCTATGGGATGCAGGAAGTTTTTTTGTTTAATAGAGGAATTTGGAGGGATAAGTGTGCAGGGAAAGATCACTGAAATTCGCCAAGCGGCCCTGCAGAGTGTACAGGAGGCCGCTAGTGTTCAGGAACTGCGTGATGCTAGGGTCCGCTTCCTGGGCAAGAAGGGCGAATTGACTAAGCTTCTGCGGAGTATGGGCAGCCTTTCGCCTGAGGAACGCCCGGTTTTTGGGAAAATGGTGAACGAAGTTCGGGATGAACTCGAAGCAGTTTGGGATCAGCGAGAAGCTGAGCTCTTCAAAATAGAGGAAGAGCATCGGCTGAAGACCGAAGCCCTTGATTGGACACTGCCTGGCCGGAGGCCCGACTTGGGGACACTGCATCCCATTACGCTGGTAATCAATGAGGCTAAGAGAATCTTCACCGGCATGGGTTATGAAGTGGTGGAAGGCCCCGAGGTGGAGTGGGACTACTATAACTTTGAAGCATTGAATATTCCGCCTGATCACCCGGCTCGCGACATGCAGGATACGTTCTTCTTTTCTGAAGAGCTTCTGCTGCGCAGTCAGACTTCGTCGGTGCAGATTCATGTCATGGAGAATCGTCAGCCGCCAATTCGCATTATCGCTCCAGGAAAGGTTTATCGGGCTGACGCTGACATGACTCATTCTCCCATGTTCCATCAAATTGAAGGACTCGTTATCGATGAGGGCATCACCTTTGCTGACCTAAAGGGTACTCTGCAGTTATTTATTGAACGGATGTTTGGTTCTGATGCCAAGGCCCGGTTTAGACCGAGTTATTTTCCGTTTACCGAACCCAGCGCGGAAGTGGATATCTCGTGCATTATGTGCGGAGGCAGCGGCTGCCGAGTCTGTAAGGATACCGGCTGGCTTGAAATTCTAGGCTGCGGCATGGTTGACCCACGGGTGCTGCGGGGAGTAGGCTATGACCCTGACAAGGTGAGCGGCTTTGCCTTTGGTATGGGTGTCGAGAGGATCGCTATGCTGCGATACGGTATCAATGATATTCGCCTGCTCTTTGAAAATGACGTCCGCTTCTTGAAGCAATTTGGAAGGTAGGGGGATGGACTGTGTTAGTAAGCTATAATTGGTTGAAAGAATACATCGATATACCGTGGAGTCCAGAAGCACTTGCGGACCGTTTAACCATGGCTGGACTTGAAGTGGAGGGTATTACCTCTCTCAACCCAGGTTTAGATAATGTTCGCGTTGGCCGTGTGCTGGAAGTAAAACCTCATCCCAATGCAGACAAGCTGTCCGTTTGCCAGGTGGATGTAGGCGAAGAACAGCCTCGTCAGATTGTCTGCGGTGCACCGAATGTGGCTGAGGGGCAGACTGTAGCGGTTGCTCTGCCAGGTGCGGTACTACCCGGCGGATTTGAAATTGGAATCAGAAAGGTCCGAGGTACAGAGTCGGCAGGCATGATTTGTTCCGAAGTAGAGCTCGGCATCGGAACCGATCATGACGGCATCATGGTTCTTCCTGATACACTGCAGGTTGGTTCAGATTTGGCTGAAGCTCTGCACTTAAATGATACAATCCTAGACATCTCCATTTACGCTAACCGTCCCGACTGCATGAGCATTATCGGTATTGCTCGGGAAGTCGCAGCTTTAACAGGAGGACAGATCCGGTATCCAAATCATGAGTATGAAGCGATACCAGAACAGCTGACCGACTACACTGATGTGGAAGTACTTAATCCCGAGCTTTGTCCGCGCTACACGGCTCTGATGATAAAAGATGTCAAGCTTGGGGAGTCGCCCCTGTGGATGCAGGCCCGTCTCAGGGCAGCCGGTATGCGGCCAATCAACAATGTGGTCGACATTACGAACTATGTTATGCTCGAAATGGGTCAGCCTCTGCATGCCTTTGACTACACCAAACTAGCAGGTGGTCGAATCGTTGTAAGAACGGCTCAAGCTGGAGAAGTGTTAATCACTCTCGACGGCGAACAAAGAGATCTCACTGAAGACATGCTCATGATCTGTGATGCGGAGAAACCTGTTTGTGTTGCAGGTGTGATGGGCGGAGAGAACTCTGAGGTTACCGACTCTACCAGCACAATTCTTCTAGAATCGGCTAACTTCAACGCTGTCTCGGTGCGGAGGACCAGTAAAACACTGGGAATTTCCTCAGAGTCTGCAGCACGCTTTGAAAAGGGAATTGACCCTTCCGGAACGCTTATGGCGGCGCAGCGGGCTGCCTATCTTCTGGCGAAATATGCTTCCGGCAAGGTATTATCAGGTGTAATCGATCGCGATACGGTTGATCATTCATCTCGCACGGTTTCCTATCACCCGGCAAACGCGTGCAGGCTGTTGGGAACAGATATTCCTGAAGAAGAGATGGAAAAAACTCTGATTTCGCTGGAGTTTACGGTAGATAAGCAGGGTGACGAGTGGCAGGTAACAATCCCACCTCACCGCCGCGATATAGAGCTAGAAGCAGACTTGGTTGAAGAAGTAGCACGCATTTGGGGTTATGATAAGATTCCGACCACTACCCCTTATGGCGTCACGATGGTGGGTGGCCAGGGTTCAATGATGCAGCTCGAAGATGACCTGCGTGCTCAGTTGGTCGGTTTCGGACTGAATGAAGCCCTTACCTACTCATTTATTCCTGGGGACAGCAATGAACGTCTATTAGCTGAACACAATACGGAGATGCTCCGCATTGCGAACCCCATTTCGGAAGACCTTGCTTATATGCGCACAAGCATTCTGCCCGGGCTGTTGATGGCAGTCAGTACGAACGCAGCTCGCCAGCAGGATAGAGTAGCTCTTTTCGAGGTGGGTGCAGTGTACTTGGCAGATCAGATTGATCCGCCGACCCAACCTAAGGAAGCGCGGCGCCTTGGTATCGTGCTCTACGGCGACCGCAGTGAACGGAGTTGGGCTGTTCCCCATGCTGACTTCGATTTCTATGACATAAAAGGGATCTTGGAGGCTCTGCTTCCGAAGACAGGCCTCGAATGGACTAAAGGAAAAAGTTCTTCATTCCATCCGTTTCGGCAGGGTGCCGTCATTCTAGGGGGACGAACGCTCGCTGTTTACGGTGAGATTCACCCAACGGTGGCGCGGAATTTCCGGATCAGCGGCAGCAGAGTATATGCAGCTGAAGTTGACCTAGACGTTCTTCTAGAGCATCAACAGGATCGGATTCGGTATAAAGAGATTTCTCGCTTTCCGAGAATTGACCGCGATCTAGCAGTCTTAGTGGATCGAGAGCAGCCGGTGGCCCAGCTGTTAGAGCTCATTGCAGAAACCGGTGGAGAACTCCTTCGAGATGTGCGTGTCTTTGACGTCTATCAGGGTGAACCTGTACCTGAGGACAAGAAGAGTGTGGCCTTTTCCCTTCAGTTCCAGGGCCAGCGCACTCTCCAGGAGAAGGAGATTAATGATATAATGGAAGTAATTGTGACTCGCCTGAGACAGACTGTGGGCGCTGAAGTTCGCTGAGAGCAGGAGATTAGGCTTTGGGGGCGAAAAGTATCAGCAGCAGCAGGATTGGAGGGATGTGTGTGTCCGTACGTGTAACTATTCTCGGTGAAGAGCATCTTATAAAAGGGGATGCGCCAGTCGAGTACATCAAGAAACTAGCGAACTATGTGGATGCACATCTCAGGAATATTCACAACAACAATCCGACCCTCCCTCGACATAAAGCAGCAATCTTGGCCGCGCTGAATATCGCCGATGAACTAGAGAGGCTGCGTAAGGAGCACAATGAACTTCTGCAGCTCCTGGAGGAGGCCAACTAAGTCTCTGGCGGAGTGAATTTGTTATGGCAAAATGGATCGATATAGTGATCATCATTATAGTCGGCTTAGCCCTGTTCAAGGGGTTTAGGCGTGGATTGATCCGTGAAGTGTTCAGTATTGTGGGAGCCGTGCTGGCGGTGGCGTTAGCTTACCATTTCTACCATGAGCTGTCGCTTTACCTAATCCAGGTCTATCCTCTCGAACCTCTGTACGCACAAGCGATCGCGTTTATTGCAATATTGGTAGGAATCTGTTTGCTGGCCGCGCTGTCGGGCTATGTTTGGTCCCGGGCCATCCGCCTTACCCCTTTTGCTGTGTTAGATCATCTAGGGGGAGCGGCTTTTGGTGTGTTCAAGGTCGGTGTGGTCTTAATTGTCGCGGTAGTGATTCTATCACATTTGAATGTACCACCAGTGGATGCAATCTTAGATGAGTCTGCTGTGGTGCAGGAAGTGCGGATTCTGATTCCCTTTGTCCAAGAACGCCTAGAGGCGTATTGGCCACAGGATTGGACCAAACCTGATTGGCTGTTTCTTGGTAAGGCTGGATAGAAGCGCCTTTAGCGGCGGAAGTTGCTTAGAGGGATGTTCCTCCCTGTCTTGAATTGTCCAAGCAGGGGGGAACATCTTTGAAATACAGCTTTCATTCTAGTATCTGGGCTACACTGTTGATGCTATTGATGTTCTTCGTGTCCGGTTTGTTTGGCGCTGAACCGACAACCAGCGGAAGGCGCTACAGCATCTCTCCCCGGACTCTAGCAGGGCGTACAATTGTGGTGGATCCAGGCCATGGCGGCGCAGATCCCGGCACCGTCGGCGTAGGGCCGACTACCGAAGCTGAAAATGTGCTGGCTATTGCTTGGGAACTCAAAACTCTCTTGGAAGAAGCGGGAGCGCGGGTGATCTTGACTCGTCAGTCTAATGTTAATCCTGCTGATGGTACTGCTTTTTCTGGACTGCCTAATAGTCAGCTTGCTGCACGTGTTGCTGAAGCGAATCGCGTTAATGCAGACATTTTTGTTTCGCTCCACAATGATTGGAGTGACGATTCGAGCGCTGCGGGAAGTGCTTCGTACTATTACAAGAGTCAAGATTGGGCTCTGGCAGATGCTATTCAGCGCAACCTGCCTGCACAGCTGAATTCGAATGATCGGGGAGTGCGACACGGAAATTTCTATGTACTGCGCAATACATCGATGCCGGCCGTGTTGGTCGAGATTGGTTTTCTGAGTAATGCCCGTGAGGCGGAATTGTTGAGCAAGCGATGGTATCGTCTAGAAGCCGCCCGCGGTATTTTTTACGGTATTATTGATTATTTTTATCAGATGAGTTAGTTCGTAGGAGGCAAAACTATGGAACTGCTGGCCCCAGCGGGGTCGCCGGAAGCACTTCAGGCCGCGGTAGAAAACGGCGCGGATGCGGTTTATCTAGGCGGCCGTTCTTTTAGTGCGCGGGCATCGGCAGTGAACTTCGATGATGCGGAGATGCGGGCCGCACTAGATTACTGTCATGTTCGTGGTGTCAAAGTTTATGTTACAGTCAATACGCTTTTGAATGATAATGAAATAGATCAGGCGCTCAAGTACCTTACACAGCTGTATGAGTGGGGAGCTGACGCCGTAATTGTTCAGGACGTGGGTTTAGCGTATGCGGCGCGTCAAGTAATTCCCGGGTTAGAACTGCACGCCAGCACTCAGATGACCGTTCAGAGTGCGGCGGATATTCAGGCAGTTGAAGAACTCGGGTTTTCCCGCGTTGTTCTAGCACGGGAGCTTAGTATCGATGAAATTGCAGAAATCAAACGCCGCTCTAGGTTAGAGCTTGAGGTCTTTGTTCACGGAGCTATCTGCATTTGCTATTCGGGACAGTGCTTAATGAGCAGTCTTATTGGGGGAAGAAGCGGCAACAGGGGGCAGTGTGCACAGCCCTGCCGTCTGCCGTATAAAGTACATGGACTGCCAAAGAAACAGGCGGGACCTTATGTGTTATCTCCGAGAGACATGAAGCTGCTCGAGCTCCTGCCTGAACTGCGGGCTGCAGGTGTAAGCAGCCTCAAGATTGAGGGGCGGCTCAAACGGCCCGATTATGTGGCTGTCGTGGTACGGACTTACCGAGCAGCGCTCGATGGGCTGCAATATAACCCAGAGGACTTAGCAACGGTGTTTAACCGCGGTTTCACCACGGCTTATGCCAGCGGCCGGCCTGATTCGAAATTCATTACTTATCAAAAGGTAAAGACAGAACAGCAGAATAATGCAGCCTTTTCGCCTGGTCAAATCAAGCGGCGGGTCCAGGCTGTGTTGTATGCTTATGGCGAGATTGGGGCACCACTGCAGCTGACCCTTGTCGATCGCGATGGATACAGTGCTTCGGTAGAGAGTGCCGCTGCCTTGGAAGAGGCTGCAGCACACCCTCTTACTGAGGACGTGGTAAGAGAAAAGCTGCTTAGACTAGGCGATGAACCTCTCCATGTGGAAGAACTTCATGTTCATCTTGATCCCAATACCTATTTGCCGGTCAGTGAGCTCAATCGCACACGACGGCGGTTAGTGGAGGAGTGGAAGAAGGCACGCCTTGCCAGCTATAAGAACAGAAATCGTTGCAACGAAGGACAGATTTCATTACCAGCTCGTGCTGATGCGTCTCTCGGGACTGTCAAGACGAGGCTGGCTGTAACGGTATCTGATCTGGCATCAGTAGAGGCGGCCATAAACGCTGGTGCCGAGCTGCTCTATTTCTCAGGAGCAGTGTTTCAGCGCGTTCCCGATTTTTATCTTGATGAGTTGAAGGCCGCTTGGGAGATCGGACAGAGGCGTGGAGTACCTGTTTTCGTGCATATTGATCGCCTAATGAATGACCGGCAGTTAGAGTTTCTAAAGCACGAACTGCAGCACCAGCCCTTTGATGGGATGCTCTTGGGCAGTTTGGGCGCTTTACGTGTACTCCAGGAACTTGCTAAAGGTAGATCGATTCATTCTGATGTTTGGCTCAACGTGTTTAACCATCGCTCGGCCCAATACTTGGCTCAGCAGGGAGTGAGCTGTGTGACAGCTTCACTTGAACTACGCTTGAGTCAAATCGGTGAAATGGCTGAGCGTTCAGGCGTACCGGTGGCGCTGGTTGCCCACGGCCCAGTAGAATCTATGGTTACCAAACACTGTATTCTGCGCGACCAAGGCTGTCAATTGCAGTGCCAGAAGGTCGGCAAGATTAAACTTGAAGATCCGAAGGGTTTTCGTTTTCCTGTGATTTTTGATCGCTGGTGCAGGATGCATATCTTGAACTCCCGTGAACTGGCTCTTGTAGACAAGTTAGATGCAGTAGAGAAGACAGGAGTGTCACTGATCCGCATCGAAGGCCGTTACAAGTCTCCCGAATGGATACAGCACTGGGTCGAGGTTTACAGGAAAGCTCTTGACGAGGGATCCCCCGCCTTCGAGCTCGGCCAGGAATACACACGGGGACACTACTTTAGGGGTGTGAAGTAGAGGAGTGGTGGAAATGAACGAACGGAGCCTGCGAGTGCTGGAATGGCCTAAGATTAAAGCTCAGGTGGCAGAGAGAGCTAGCTTTTCTCTCGGGAAAGAGCTCGTGGAAAACCTTACTCCAGCTTTGGATATAGATGTGGTTCGCGAACAGCTGGCCTTGACAAGTGAAGCTCTTGCTTTGATCTGGAAACATGGTGAACCACCAATGGGCGGTGCCAGCGATATTCGTTCAGTGATCTCCCGCGCAGCTTTAGGTGGGATTCTCGATGAAAGTCAGCTCTTAGCCGTGCACGGACTGCTTTACTGTACAGGGCGGCTCAGCCGATACATGCAGGCCGCAGGTCCCAGGCTCTTAGAAATCAGCGCAGGCCTTACGCCTCTAGCACACCTTTCCGATGAAATTGTCCGCTGTATCGATGAAGAAGGCAATGTTAGGGATAACGCCACACCTGAATTAGCCCGAATTAGGCAAAAACAGCGTACTTTGGCTAACCGTCTTCGAGACCGTATGGAGTCTCTAATTCATTCTGCTAGCGCTCAGAAAATGCTTCAGGAACCAATTATTACCATCCGAGGTGGCCGGTATGTGGTTCCGGTACGCAGCGAATACCGCAGCCAGTTTGCTGGGATTGTGCATGATCAATCGGCGAGCGGCGCAACTTTGTTTATGGAGCCGTCTTTTGCCGTAGAGATGAACAATGAATTGCGTTTAGCAGAGCAGGAAGAAAAGGTTGAAATCGAGCGGATCCTGCGGACTCTCAGTGAATCTGTAGCCGCCCATAAGACTGAGCTGCTGCAGAATCTCGAGATTATCGCTGAGCTAGATGCAATTTTCGCTCGGGCGAAATACAGTCGCGCAATTGATGGGACTGAACCAGTCATGAATGACCAAGGTGTCATTCGAATCAAAAAGGGACGCCATCCTCTGCTGACTGGCAAAGTTGTACCAATTGATATTTGGCTGGGCGAAGACTTTCACGTTCTTGTGATCACGGGGCCTAACACCGGTGGAAAGACAGTTACTTTGAAGACTGTAGGTTTGTTCTGTATTATGGCTCAAGCGGGTCTTCATATCCCAGCTCAGGAAGGTTCTCAGCTTGCAGTCTTTTCTGGAATCTACGCTGATATCGGCGATGAGCAGAGTATAGAACAGAGTTTGAGTACGTTTTCCTCGCACATGACCAATATTGTGCAGATCCTCGACCAGGTAAAACCTAATTCTTTAGTCCTTTTGGATGAGTTGGGGGCCGGAACAGACCCAACTGAAGGAGCTGCGCTAGCTGAAGTTATCCTTGAACACCTTCGTAAGCTTGGGGTGCGCACAATAGCCACCACGCATTACTCCGAACTGAAGAATTATGCTTATTCTCATTCTGATGTAGAGAACGCCAGTGTCGAATTTGATTTAGAAACACTGCAGCCTACATATAAGTTATCTATCGGCGTTCCAGGTAAGAGCAATGCGTTCGCGATCTCGCGCCGTTTAGGATTGAGTGAGGAATTGGTAGAGGCAGCCCGTGCCCTGCTGAGTGCCGACCATGTGCGGGCAGAGGACTTGATTGGTGAAATTGAAACCGACCGACGCCGCGCAGAAGAGGCTCGGCTCGAAGCGGAAGAACTGCGCCGTAGGTATGACAAGTTGAGCCGAGAACTAGAGGAAAGAGTTCAAGGTCTAGAGCAGGAAAAAGAACAGATTCTTGCTCGAGCCAGAACAGAGCAGGAAGAACTCCTAAGAGAAGCCCGTGCGCAGCTCGATCAGCTGCTGGGAGAGGTCCGCCGTTTAGGACGAGCTGAAGCGGAAGAGGCGATTAAGGCTGCTCGCGAGCAGATAGTGGAGCAGCAGGAAGATTTAGCGTCTCAAGCCCCAAAGCCCAAGGTCAAGTCCGGGCCAACAGACCTAAAGCCGGGCGAGCAGGTGCGGATCAAGAGCTTGCAGCAGCTCGCCTATGTGCTTGAACCTCCCACTAATAGTGGTGAAGTTCTCGTTCAGGCGGGAATCATGAAGATTTCTATTAAGCTGCATGATTTGGAGAGAGTTGAAGAAAAAACTACCCGGGTAGTGCGGCAAAGCACTACGGCGGGCAAAGGAAGCATATCCAAGAGTTCCACTATCCGCAGTGAGCTTGATATCAGAGGTAAGACTGTGGAAGAGGGCATAACCATACTTGACAAGTACCTCGATGATGCCTTTCTGTCGTCACTAAACCGGATCCGGATTATTCACGGCAAAGGCACAGGTGCTCTCCGTGCAGCCGTAAAGGATTATCTGACAGGGCATCCTTTCGTAAAGAGTTTTCAAGACGGTGCACCCAATGAAGGGGGCAGTGGAGTAACAGTCGTTGAACTAGATTCCCACAGATGAGAAGAGGCGCATCAGCACGATGCGCCTTTTTGTTACCAGTTTAGGATCGACCGCCACCACGATTGGGGCTGACAGCGAGGACTGTATTCAGTTGGTTCGGTGCCTTGAACAAAGATTTCAGAGCGAATTTCTTCCTTCGGTAGATTGCAGTCCTCGGAGACCAGCAGACCGGTCTTCGTATCGATTAAAATCCCTTCAACAATCCCGGATGGTTTAGGAAAATCCGATACAGGGATGTTCTTGGTGGCTTCCAGCATGAACTCTTTCCAGATGGTGGCCGCGTTCCAAGAACCATAGCGTACACCAGAGTATACCATCTGTCTTGGCGTATCTTCTCCAAACCAGACAGCAGCTACCAGTTCAGGGATGTACCCCACAAACCATCCGTCCTGATAATCCTGAGCTGTACCCGTCTTACCTGCTGCTGGACGGCCAATGTTCGCGTTCTGACCTGTACCACGTTCGATTGCTCCGCGGAGCATATCCGTCATAATGTAACTAGTCTGTTCGCTCAGAACCACCTGCTGCCTGGCGCGGTGTTCTTCTAAGACATTGCCGTAGGCATCTGTGATCTTCAAGATAGAAATCGGTTCAACGCGAATCCCTTGGTTGGCTAGAACTCCAAATGCACTGGCCATCTCTAGAGGGGATACTCCTCTTGTTAAGCCACCTAGAGCCATAGGAGCCAAGCCCACGTCATTTACCCGTCCTTGCTCTACTAATGTGGTGATGCCCATTTTCTTGGCATATTCCATAACTGTCTCTGGGCCAACATCTGCAACCACTTTGGCAGCAATGATATTCAGAGACCGCTCGAACGCCTCCCTGACTGTCACAGGGCCATTGTAGTCACCGTAGTAGTTCCGCGGCTCCCATACATCGCCGTTAGGCAAAGTAAACTGGGTAGGTTCGTCTTCGTAAATATCGGCGGGTGTGACTCCTTTATCGATAGCCGCAGTAAAAGCAAACACTTTCATCACTGAACCTGGCGAGCGCAGTGCTTGCGTAGTACGGTTGAAGCTGTCCTCGCCGCGTCCACCGACCATCGCCTTAATATGGCCATTGCGGGGATCGATGGCAATTAGAGCTCCCTGTGGTTGGGTAAGTTCTCCATCAACTGTACGGGGATTAACAGGAAGTCCATTCAGTAGTGCTTTTTCAGCCGCTTCCTGCATATCCAGATCCAGAGTGGTATAGATCCGCAATCCTCCACCGAAAACTGCCGCTTCGCCATAGCGGTCTACCACCTGTGCAATGATATGGTCGACGAAGTAGCGGGCTTTGACCTGTCGCTTGTGGCGTTCGATTACCCCGAGGGGCTCGGCTTGGGCAGTGCGACATTCTTCCTCAGTAATAAAACCTTCTTCGTACATTCTTTCCAAGACGAAGTTGCGCCGGTCTCGAGCGATATCCGGATTAACAAAAGGTGAATAACGGCTCGGCCACCGAATTATACCAGCAATCATGGCCGCTTCGCTTAATGTAAGATCCTTCGCTTCCTTACCGAAGAAAAGGCGGGAACCAGCTTCAATGCCGTAGACACCGTGATTTAAGTAGAACACGTTCAGGTAAGCTTCGAGGATTTCGTCCTTTGAGTACTTCCGTTCGATCTGTACCGCCCAGAGAAATTCTTCCAATTTACGCATAATGGTTTTCTTCTGCGTCAGGAATACGTTGCGAGCTAGCTGCATCGTAATAGTACCGCCGCCTTGGGTAAAATTCCAAGTCTTTAAGTTGACGAGAATTGCACGCCCAAAGGCAATAAAATTGATGCCGTGATGATTGTAAAACTGGGCATCTTCAATAGCAATGACTGCATTCTTCACATGTTCGGGCAGTTTCGTAACGTCGGTAGGAATCCGGTTTTCACGGTAAAGATCAGTAATTACCCTACCGTTGATGTCATATATGTAGGTGGTAAAGTCTTGAGTGATGTTCACTTGATCCAAGGATGGGGCGCTGCTGAGATATGCTGTGAGGAATCCTGCAGTGCCGCCAAAGAAAATAGATCCAAGTATAACTGCGATGTATAGCTTGATGCGTTTTCTCTTACTTTTTGCCATTACGGCACCCCCCACGGAACAGTTCATCTAATTATTATACCATATTAGTCGTATCACAGCCCCCAGCAATTAGGGTGTTCCCCCATAATAGCATTCCCTTGAGGGAGGTAGGGCATTGTGGTAAACTGGCGGTGGCCTGAAAATTCGCCTCGACGTCCGCGCTGGCTAACACAGCTTAGTTTGATTGTACTGTCTTTAGTCTTGGCCAGCGTTATCATACTTATGGTGGTCGAGCACAGACTGGCACCGGTACTGCACGCTTGGGCAGAAACGCGTGCTATGAGCATAGCCACTCGGGCAATCAATGTTGCTGTAGAAGAAATGATGGCTACATCATTAAGTTCGACTGAACTGGCCACCGTCCTTCGGGATGGGGCTGGAAATATCCAGGCGATTCAGTATGATATGGGTGAAGTCAACCGCGTTTCCAGCTTGGCTACTCATAAGATTCTTCAGACCTTGAATAACTTGGGGGAAGAAATATTTCCGATTCCTCTTGGACAGCTCACAGGACTCGATTTTCTTGCTTCGTGGGGTCCTGGAATTCCTGTACGCATGATTCCTGCAGGTGGGCTCACCACAACGCCGGTAGCCACATTTGAGAGTGCCGGAATCAACCAGACCTGGCATCGGATTTCTCTGGATATTCAGGTCAATATGCGGGTTGTTGTCCCTCTCCTATCACAGACAATACCCGTTTCCACCCAAGTACCCATTCTTGACGAAATCTTCATTGGGCAAGTGCCGATGTGGTACTTCGGCAGTCAAGGAACCATGCAGCCCATTCCTATTGGCGTAGGTCAGAGTGCAGCGGTCGAGATACCTTTACAGTAGGGGGAAGAGGTTTGCGTCGTTACAACTATCGAATAAGCGAGCGCAGATGGTTACATAGATGGGAAGGTGACGAGCCGGTTAACACATCGTCGGTAATCTATGCAGCGGCTCTTGTACCGGAGCAGAACAGGGGATTGGGCATGGAAAATGCTCGACTCGTCATTTTAGCAGATGTCTTTAGGCGTTACGCCGAACTAAGCTGCGGGCATATCAAGCTTGCGCTATTGGGCGCGGCACCAGAATCGGTGAAACATGCCCGTGCTTTAGGGTGTATTGCGCAACAATTGGTTCAGCCAGCGACTGCTTTTTTAGTCGAGGCTCGAGATTTCGCTCACTTAAGCAGAGATGTGACCAGGGATGCGACGCTATCGTGTGGACGCTTATTCGGGGCGCAAAACCTTGACCTTCAGACGGTTTTGCCTGATGTTGGTGCCGATGCCCTGCGGTTAGCTCTGCTTTTCTTGGGGCCTCCAGGCAGGGATTTGCATTTCAAATACGAAAACCTCGGTTCGTCGTACCGTTTCATCCAACGTCTTTGGCGTCTCGCGCAGACCGCTCACCATAAAGGCACAGTCTGTTTATCAGAGCTGGAGGCGCTTGAGATGCGCGTTAAAGAGCGCATGGAACAGGCAAAGCCCCATACGGCTCTCGCTGCCTTGTTCGGCTACATAAATCAGCTGAAAGGGGTAGACCAAAAGACTATTGCTAAGTTAGCGCAGCTGCTTTATCCGTTTACCCCATTTATTGCCAGCGATATCATGTCCGACCTAGGTGTGGCGGCGGGAGAGTATGACCATTGCAGGAATCGCGATAATGCAGATTCCCAGTGCGATTATTTGAGTCAGCACAAAGGGCCCAATTAATTCGCTGTGCTGTCGAATAGAGTCTAAGAAGAAACGCACAATCGATTGAGCCAGCATAACTCGCCAGAACGCATAGCCAGGATAGCGAGGGTTTTTGGCCCACTGCCAAGCAAAGGGTAGGATTATCAGCGACGCGGCTGCCTCGTAGAGTTGGACAGGGTGAACAGGGCCCGGCAGATGAGGAAACTGTACTCCCCAAGGAAGATCGGTTGGAGGACCGTACAGCTCACCGTTGAGGAAGTTGCCTGTTCTGATAAAAATATGGGCGACAGGGATGATGGGAGCGGCCACATCTGCAATTTCCCAGTAAGAAAGCTTTTCCCGCCGAACGGTAAAGATTCCCAAGAGCATAGCGGCGGCAATAGCACCGTGGGAGGCCATTCCGCCTCGTCCAACAATATCCCAGGGGTTTGCTATGTAATAATCAAGGTTTACCACTACTACACCCAGGCGCCCGCCTACAATCGCTGCCACAGCTGTCGAAAAAAACAGTTTGTCTAAGGACTCTTGGCTGATGCCTTTTCTCTTGCAGAAATGGCTTGCAATCAGATAAGCACTCACCAGGGTGCATGCCATCAGAATTCCATACCAATGGATATCAATTGAACCGATGGAAAACGCAATAGGATGCATAATTCATCCTCCATTCTAGTGTTATTCGGTCATTCCGGGAGGTTAGGTGTATGAAACGACTTGTGTTAACAGGGGGCGGTACCGCCGGTCACGTCACACCGCACTTAGCGTTAATCCCTCACCTAGAGGCAGAAGGGTATGAGCTGCACTATATCGGCACCCGTGACGGTATCGAGCGGAGTCTGATTCCAGAACGGATTCCGTATTATCCGATTTCAGCAGGGAAGCTGCGCCGCTACCTTGATTGGAAGAATTTTACTGATCCATTTCGGGTTATTCAGGGTATCGGGCAAGCGTGGAAGATTCTGCGCAAGCTCAGACCCGATGCGATCTTCAGCAAGGGCGGATTTGTCACGGTTCCTGTCGCCATCGCCGGATGGATGCTGGGCATTCCGGTAATTCTGCATGAATCTGATTATACTCCCGGATTGGCGAACCGCATCAGTGTACGATTCGCGAAAAAGATCTGTCTTACTTTTCCCGAAACGATGCGGTATGTGCCGCAGGATAAGGCTGTTGTTACCGGTACTCCAATCCGTGCGGAACTCGCTCAGGGTTCTAAGCAGCGGGGACTGAATCTCTGTGGTTTTTCCCAGTCGCGTCCAACTTTGCTGGTGATGGGCGGCAGCCTCGGATCGCAGATGATCAATGAAGTGGTGCGGGCTGCTCTACCTCAGCTTCTCTCTAAGTATCAGGTGATACACTTATGCGGTAGAGGCAATTTGGATCCGACTGTCGATAAGGCCGGTTACTGCCAAATTGAGTATGCCACCGATGAGCTTCCAGACCTCTTGGCCGCCGCAGATTATGTGGTTTCCCGGGCTGGCGCGAACTCCATTTACGAACTGTGCAGCCTGCATAAGCCTCATATCTTAGTACCTCTTTCGCTGCAGGCCAGCCGAGGTGACCAGATTCTCAATGCCCAATCCTTCGCCCGGCAGGGTTTTAGTCTGGTTGTTGCGGAAGAGGATTTCACCGTTGAGTCACTGCTCAATTCACTTACATTACTTCAGTCAAATAGAGAGAGCTTCATCCAAGCTATGCAGCGCTCAGAGTTGGCCGACGGAACGGCAAACGTGTTGCGAGAAATTCGTAAGATAATAGACTAAAAAAGGGAGCGGTAGTATTCTGGCCGCTCCCTTTTTACAGCTAGACTTAACCGCGCACCTCGATTTTCTTTGCACTTTCCCAGAACCCATGGATGTTGCAGTAGCTCATCGCCAGGAGAGTGCCAGATTCTTTCAGTCTAACTTGGACCGTTCCAAAGGGTTCTGTATAGACAGGACCCTGGTCCGCACCCTTTACGCTTTCCCCATGGGCTGTAAACTGCCAATCGGCTACCTCATAAGTAAATCCTTCCTCCGGCTGGAAAAGCAGTTTGATCCAACGAATGTGATGCTCAGTCGTGTTTGGATGGGGAATGTCCTCGCCAACCGATACCTTTACTGTAAAAACTTCGTCAGCGTCAACGGTATCAGGGGCTTGGATTACTGGCACGTGCTTTTCACTTTTCCAGTCGCCGCTTCTCAACAAATCACCGATTCTTGCCATGTCACATCCTCCTTTACCAGAAATATACTATTGTGAATAGTATATTTCTCCACAGCATATCAATGTCCTGCATGATCTTTTCCAGCTATAAAATCAGCAGCAGCGGCACAATCTAGAAACAGCTGTGATAATAGGAGGGGATTGTCGTGACGGTGCTGTGCCCATTTTGCAATCAGCCTATGGAAGGAATAGATCCCAATGAGTACAGTGGGTATGCCGATATGTATATCTGTGGTGCCTGCCAGGTAGAACAGGCCATTTTTTGGGACAGTGGTGAACGGGTCGTACTGGAAAAGGATGATTCCACAGAACTTGAACAGTAAAGGATGAGACCTGTGCCCTATATCCTTCTGGCCGCTGTGCTGCCTGGCTTGTTCTGGATCTGGTATTTTCAGCGCAGAGATCCATACGACAGAGAGCCTTGGCCGATGCTGTTGAAAGCGGGGGTATTCGGTGCGGCTGCTGTAATTCCAGCAATCGCCTTTGAATATCCCTTTCGCTCTTTCTTGCAGGGTGAAGTAGGTTGGCTGACTGCTTTTTGGGTTTCCTTTGGAGTTGTTGGGCTCGGGGAAGAGTTAGTTAAGCTCACTGCCGTATATGCGGCCGCCTATTCATCTGAACATTTTAATGAGCCTGTGGACGGCATTATTTATGCCGTGACCGCGGGCATCGGTTTTTCAGTAGTTGAGAACGTCTTATACATTTCGTCGTTTGGGCTTTCCATTGCCCCTCTGCGGGCAGTAGTGGCATCGCTCGCACATGCTTCCTTCAGCGGAATCGCCGGTTACTATTTAGGAAGAGCGAAATATGCCCCTCAACCTTGGGGTGAACTAGCGTTGGGGCTTTTTTGGGCAGCTGTGCTGCATGGCATATACGATTTTCTGCTCATCACTCAACTTGTTTCTCCTCTGTGGATTGTAGTTGGTGTGGGTGTTTTCCACTACATTCTACTTCGCTTAATTGACCGTCAGCTTCCTAAAGCGCGGATTCGCCCATAACCATAGTTGGCAAGCAGTACTCTGGTGTGCTAGAATATGGGCGAAAGGATGTGACGCTCGTGGCAGGACATTCGAAATGGGCTAACATTAAGCATAAGAAGGCCAAAGAAGATGCTAAACGGGGCCAGATGTTTACAAAGATGGCGCGCCAAATTACGGTCGCAGTTAAGGAGGGCGGGCCTGACCCAGAATCCAACTTTAAGCTCCGTCTTGCTATAGACGCTGCTCGCGGCATCAACATGCCCAACGATAATATTGAACGGGCTATTCAGCGCGGTGTCGGCGGGCTTGATGGTGACAACTTTGAAGAGATAATCTATGAAGGCTATGGTCCTGGTGGCGTGGCAATCATGTTGACTACCCTTACAGATAACCGCAACCGCACAGCCGGTGAAGTACGTCACAGATTTTCTAAGTACGGCGGAAACCTAGGCGAGAGCGGATGCGTAGCATGGATGTTTGACCGAAAGGGCCTCCTAGTCCTGGAGCGGGATGGTTATGACGAAGATGAAGTCATGCTTCAAGTTCTCGAAGCAGGGGCAGAAGACATGGTGGTCAACGAAGACGTATTTGAAATCACCACTGATCCTACAGACTTTATTCAAGTCAAACAGGCTCTGGAGGCAGAGGGGATGAAGTTCTTAGGAGCAGAAATCAGCTGGATTCCAAAGAACACTATAGTCATCGATGCCCAAATGCAGGATACTATTGAAAAACTGATTGATGCCCTTGAGGAATTGGATGAAGTCCAAGACGTTTATGCTAACTACGAGGTCGCAGAATAACTGGCATAAAATTGGTTTTTCTTGGATATGCTCCCCGTAGAGGGGGGTGAGTTTCTGGATTGGCGTACGGTTGTAGTAGTGATTCTTGCTGTAATTTGCTTTGTACTCAGTTTTATGATTGTTTATCGAGCTTTTCAGAGTCATGAATCACGTGCACCAGCAGAAGTAGTACAAGTCCAGAGCCGCTTGTGGAGAGCAAGCGGCTTTTTTGCGCAAGGACTTAGCTCTGATACTGTCGAATAACCCCCCAGATGGGATGTGATATAATGGTCATATTGGGGATTGATCCCGGGACAGCGATTACCGGTTACGGGGTTGTGCGGCGCGAAAGCCCTAATAAATTTGCAGTCTTAGGTTATGGAGCTATCACTACTCCATCGAAGCAAGACATGTCTCTGCGGCTAAAGACCATCTACAGCGAGGTGTGCCGGCTGATAGAAGAGTTTGAACCAGATTCGCTGGCTATTGAGCAGCTGTTTTTTAACACCAACGTAACAACTGCCATTACTGTGGGTCAGGCCCGGGGAGTAGTTATCTTGGCCGGTGCACACAGCGAGCTCCCCATTGCCGAATATACACCGCTGCAGGTAAAGCAGGCTGTTACTGGCCACGGCAGAGCGACAAAAGAACAGGTAGGATACATGGTAAAGATGCTCCTAGGTTTGGAGGAGATACCTCGGCCTGATGACGTGGCCGATGCGCTGGCTGTTTGTCTGTGTCATGGGTACAACTGTCGGAAGTGGGGAGATATGCATGATTGTAATGCTTACAGGTAAACTCATGGCGAGTGATGATGAGTCGATCGTGTTGGATGTGAACGGCGTAGGCTACCAAGTGCTGGTTACTCAAGAAGTTCTGCGCCGGCTGCCCAATGCTGGTCAAGAGATGCGGGTGTTTACCCATTTTCACGTGCGGGATGATGCTCTTGTGCTGTACGGTTTTGCGTCGGAGGACGAACGGCAGCTCTTTCAGCAGATTATCGGAGTGTCAGGCATTGGGCCTAAGACCGCACTAGGCATTCTGTCAGCGATCACGCCGGCTGAATTTACCCGGGCTATTCAGCAGCAGCAGATCAGTATCCTTACTAGTCTGCCGGGTGTTGGTAAGAAGACTGCCGAACGCCTGATACTAGAGCTGAAGGATAAACTTGCGGAAGTCAAGGTAACTGAGCCAGAGGAGGATTGGCCAATTGTTCCTGGTGGGGGACTTGGCGATGCGGTTGAAGCTCTAATTGCGTTGGGATACGCAGCCCGGGAGGCAGAACAAATGGTACAGGGCGCTTATGCCCAGTTAGGGGACGATAGTGATCTGCAGGCTCTCCTTAAATTAGCCCTGGCCAGCAGTATACCACAGAAAGGAGACCGTGCATGGAGGCGGAACGGGTAGTCAGCGGTTGGAGACGTCCCGATGATTGGGATATCGAGGTTTCTTTGCGCCCGCGCACATTGGCAGATTACATCGGCCAGACAAAGGTCAAAGAACACATGGAGCTGTTTATCACAGCTGCCAAGCAGCGGGGAGAAGCACTGGACCATGTCCTGCTCTACGGACCGCCGGGATTAGGAAAAACCAGCCTTGCCTATGTAATTTCAAATGAACTGGGCGTGGGTATTCATACTACATCAGGTCCTGCCATTGAGCGGCAGGGAGATCTGGTGGCTATGCTCACTAACCTTGAACCCAGGGATGTTCTTTTTATCGACGAAATCCACCGGTTGAGCCGGGCAGTTGAAGAAGTTTTGTACCCGGCTATGGAAGACAGCGCTGTCGATATCGTGATTGGGAAAGGGCCAGGTGCCAGGTCAGTGCGTATCGATCTGCCGCCTTTCACGCTGATCGGCGCTACGACTCGAGCAGGTATGCTCACTTCGCCCCTTAGGGATCGCTTTGGCGTAATGAGCCGCTTGGATCTATACAGTGAAGAAGAACTGACTGCCATTGTTATGCGGGCAGCATCTATCCTTCGGGTGGAGATAGATCAAGCGGGAGCGCAGGAAATTGCTAAGAGGTCAAGGGGTACACCACGGGTGGCGAACCGTCTGCTCAAGCGAGTCCGTGATTATGCTCAAGTCAAGGCAGATAACTTTATTTCCCATGAAGTGGCGGCAGACGCTCTAGCTTTGTTCGATATTGATGAGTATGGGCTTGACCATATCGACCGACGGATCTTAGAGACAATCGTTCAAGTCTTTGGAGGCGGGCCCGTGGGCGTGGAAAGTTTGGCAGCAGCGATCGGAGAAGAGGCTGAAACCATCGAAGATGTGTATGAGCCATTTTTGATCCAGCTTGGCTTTGTGCAGCGCACTGCCCGGGGAAGATGTATAACTAAATTAGGATGTGAGTATCTTGGTGTGCCCTTTGTTGAAGAGTAGGGGCAGCAGAGGTGACATGAGTGTCTTATAGAGTGGAAGGAATTATAATCAGGGTGAGAAATCTAGGCGAAGCGGACCGGATTGTCACTGTATTTACAGCTGACCATGGCAAACTTCGAGCAGCGGCTAGAGGTGCGAGGCGGATTCGCAACCGCCTTATGAGCCCAACCCAAGTGTTTACCCACGGCCGCTATCTCATTTTTGCAGGTAAAGAACTGCACAATCTAAGCCAAGCAGAAATCATTCAATCGAACCAGCATCTGCGGGATGATCTGGAAATGATGGCTTATGCTTCCTATATCTGCGAGCTTCTGGATACGTTTACAGACGAAGAACTGCCTATCCCTGAAGTTTTTCTTCTACTCACTGCGGTTTTTGCTTTGGGTTCGCAGGGACGGTTTCCATTAGCAGCGCGAGCCTTCGAAGTGAGACTCATGCACGCGCTGGGATATTCGCCTCAGCTCTACCAATGCATCGGCTGCGGTGTAAATGTTTCTGAGAACCTGCTCTTTACCGCAGAGGGTGGTTTGGTCTGCCGTTCATGCTCTGGTGACTATACTAATGTAATGCCGTTGAGCAACGGAACATGGGAGCTGATGAAGCGTTTGGTTGAATGGGATATCAGCCGCATTGGGATTCTGCATCCCACCCCCGGTGCCCTGGCGGAACTGAAAGCCCTGATGCGTAAGTACATAGATTTTCGGCTAGACTATCCTTTGAAGTCGCTGGATTTCTTGGAGACGATTAAGTCGGATTGACAATTACAGGCAGATTTGGTATAAAGAAAGTGCTGTTGATCCTCTGAAAGCGACCTTTCGTCCCCTCATTCAGGGATGGGGGGTTTTTTTGAATGAGAGGGAGGAGTTAAATGAGCAGTGTTCCCCTAAACCTGCAGGATATGATTTTTAAGCTTCAGCAATATTGGGCTGAGCATAACTGTATTATCTACCAACCTTATGACATGGAAGTGGGAGCCGGTACGATGGCTCCAGGTACGTTTTTGAAGGCTTTAGGACCAGAACCTTGGCGCGTGGCCTACGTGCAGCCCTGCCGCAGACCGACGGACGGCCGCTACGGAGAAAATCCAAATCGGGTTCAGCATTATTATCAGTATCAGGTTATTCTGAAACCATCACCTGATAACGTTCAGGAGCTTTACCTAGGCAGTTTAGAGGCCTTAGGTATTGATCTTGCTAAGCATGACGTGCGTTTTGTAGAAGATGACTGGGAGTCTCCCACACTCGGTGCGTGGGGTCTCGGTTGGGAAGTTTGGCTGGATGGGATGGAAATCACCCAGTTTACCTATTTCCAACAGGTAGGCGGCATCGACGTCAAACCCGTTGCGGCGGAGATCACTTATGGAATCGAGCGCCTTGCTATGTTCATCCAGGGCATTGACGATATGCTGAAACTAAAATGGGTCGATGATATTACCTACGGCGATGTATTCTATCAGAATGAGGTTGAGTATTCTCGCTATAACTTCGAAGAATCTGATCCCGAGCAGCTCTTTACTTTATTTGATATGTACGAAAGCGAGGCAGTCCGTCTCTTGGACTTAGAACTGGTTCTGCCAGCTTACGATTATATTCTAAAGTGCTCTCATACTTTTAACCTCCTTGATGCCCGGGGTGCGATCAGCGTTAGTGAACGTACTCGTTTCATCGGACGTGTCCGCAATCTGGCCCGTAGGGCTGCCCAAGGGTATCTTGAAAGTCGGGAGAAACTAGGATTCCCGCTCCTGAAAAGGGGGTTGAAATAATGCGCGACTTATTATTAGAAGTAGGCTTTGAGGAGCTGCCAGCTCGTTTTGTTGATGCATCTGTTGAGCAGCTCGCGGAAAATATCTCTGAGCGTTTGGCCCAAATTCACTTGACTCATGGTGAAATAACTGTTTACTCCACGCCCAGACGACTTGCAGTCAAAGTTGCCGACTTAATCGAAGTGCAGCCTGACCGAGTGAGCGAAATCAAAGGTCCACCGAAGAATATCGCTTACGATGATGAAGGTCAGTTGACAAAGGCTGGTGCAGGCTTCGCTAGATCGCAAGGTGTTTCGGCGGAAGAACTCTTTGTAAAAGAGGTTCAGGGCGTGGAATATCTTTTTGCCAAGAAACACCACATTGGTCAGCCTGCAGTTGATCTGCTGCCCGAAGTATTAAGTTCAGCTGTACTGAATCTTCATTTCCCAAAAAACATGCGGTGGGGCGATTATGATCTCAGGTTTGCGCGCCCTCTGCGCTGGATTGTGGCGCTGTATGGCGAAGAGGTAGTGCCCTTCTCTGTTGGTCCTGTTTCCTCTGGCCGCATAACTTATGGTCACCGCCAGCTCTGCCCAGAACCAATCGAACTCGCCAGCCCAGATGAGTACGCGGCTCGGCTCGCTGCTGGTTACGTGATTGTTGATGCAGGCGTGAGACGTAAGATGATCATGGAGCAGGTCCAAACGACAGCCAAGGACAATGGAGGAGAAGTGCTCCTTGATGACCAACTCCTCGATGAAGTGTCCAATCTTGTCGAGTATCCCACGGCTTTCTGTGGACGTTTCAAAGAAGAGTATTTGGATGTACCGTCTGAAGTTTTGATTACCTCTATGAAAGAACATCAGAGGTACTTCCCTGTAATGGGCGCCGACGGCAAACTCCTGCCCATGTTCATAGGTGTTCGCAATGGTGCGGACAATCACCTTGGAAATGTCATTGCGGGAAATGAAAAAGTTCTAGAGGCGCGCCTGGCAGATGCGAAGTTCTTCTATGATGAAGACCGCAAACAGAGTCTGGAAGATAATCTTGAGAAGCTGCAGGGTGTTGTATTCCAAGAAGGCCTCGGAACAGTGTATGACAAGGTGCAGCGGCTTGTCCAGCTGGCACCGACACTTGCGCGCGAGTTTGGTCTTGAAGAACACAGCGAGACCGTACGCAGAACGGCTCAGCTGTGCAAGTCCGACCTGGTGACGCAGATGGTTTATGAGTTCCCAGAATTGCAGGGCACCATGGGAGAAAAATATGCACTGCTGTCTGGTGAACCAGCTGAAGTTGCCCGTGGAATTGCCGAACATTATATGCCGCGGTTTTCAGGAGATACCCTCCCTGAAACTGTAGAGGGTAAACTGACGGCTTTAGCTGATAAACTCGATACCCTCGTGGGATACTTTGCTTTGGGCAAGATTCCTACAGGTTCTCAGGATCCTTTTGCGCTCCGCCGTCAGGCTCAAGGGGTCGTTCACATACTGCTGGCAAACGGCTATGCGCTTCCCTTAGACAAACTGATCGGCATTGCGGAGCAGTATTATCAAGGGGTAACCCTTGAGGATGATAAACGAGCTGCTCTCTTGGAATTTCTCCTTGGCAGGCTCCGGGTATACCTGCTTGATGAAGGTTATGCCTACGACAGCGTTGATGCAGTACTAGCGTCAGGTGATCTTAGAGTTCCTGAGCTCGTGGCGAAGCTCGATGCTCTAGAGGCATTTCGTAAGACTGACCAGTTCAATGATCTCTACACAGCGTTTGAACGAGCTGCCAATCTGGCTGCCAAAGCTGAAGAGGTCAAGTATCACGAAGAAGTTTTCACACCAGCCGACAGCGAGTTCTTCAGCAGCTTATCCGCGCTGAAGGAGGCTGTAGCCGGTAAGATGGCGGAGGGATCGTATGATGCTGCTTTGGCCCTCCTAGCTGACTTTCGACGGGCGGTCGATCAGTTCTTTGACCAGGTTATGATTATGGATAAAGATGAAAAGGTCCGCGCAAACCGTCTGAGCATGCTTTGGGAGACTGCAGCTGTATTTCGCACCTATGCTGATTTCCAGACAATTGTTGTTTCAATGTAAGAAATCCCTCCTGTGGAAGGATATTCTAGGACAATCCAGAATAGTTAGTTTTGGTGTTGAACCCATAGTTGGGAAAACATAGCACTTCAAAGCGAAGGAGGATAAATTGATGAGCACAAAATGGGTGTACTTTTTCGGCAACGGTCAGACCGACGGCCAGCAGGGCAATCGTAATCTGGTCGGCGGAAAAGGTGCCAACCTTGCCGAGATGGTATCGCTGAACATCCCTGTACCAGCAGGCTTCACTATTACGACTGAAGCGTGCACAACTTTCTATGCTAATAACGAACAGTGGCCTGAGGGCCTTGAAGAGCAGATCAAAGAGAATTTGGTCCGCTTAGAAGAGGCTATGGGTCTGAAGTTTGGCGACACTTCTAATCCACTGCTTCTTTCTGTTCGCTCCGGCGCAAGAGTATCCATGCCTGGTATGATGGACACTGTTCTCAACCTAGGCTTGAATGATGAAACCGTAGAAGGACTCGCTGCTAAGACAGGTAACCCTCGTTTTGCTTGGGACTCCTACCGCCGCTTCATTCAGATGTACGGCGACGTTGTTATGGGAGTGGACCATGATCTCTTCGAGGAAGCCCTCCAGGCTGTTAAAGAAGAGCAAGGTGTAACACTTGACAACGAGCTGAGTGCTGAAGCTCTGCAGGAATTAGTCCGCCGCTATAAGGAGATCATCTCTAGAGAAGCTGGCCGCCTCTTCCCAGATGATCCTTTCGAACAGCTTAAAGGATCCATCAATGCAGTATTTAAGTCTTGGAACAACGAGCGGGCAATCCGCTACCGTCAGATCAACAACATTCCTGGTGAGTGGGGCACCGCTGTAAACGTCCAAGCCATGGTTTTCGGTAACATGGGCGAAAACTCCGGTACTGGGGTCGCCTTTACCCGTGACCCATCCACCGGTGAAAACGTATTCTACGGCGAGTATCTGATGGATGCTCAGGGTGAAGACGTTGTGGCTGGTATCCGCACACCTCATCCAATTTCCAAACTGAAGGAAGAAATGCCAGAGGTTTATGCGGAGCTGGAAGAAATCTACCTGAAGCTTGAAAAGCATTACCGCGACATGCAGGACATCGAGTTCACCATCCAGGAAGGTAAACTCTACATGCTCCAGACCCGGACCGGAAAACGTACCGCTACCGCTGCTGTACGCATTGCTGTAGAAATGGTACATGAAGGTCTGATCGATAAGAAGGAAGCTGTTCTGCGGGTAGATCCTGCTCAGATTGACCAGCTTCTCCACCCGATGATCGATCCTAAGGCTGAGTACACAGCGCTGGCCAAAGGTCTGCCTGCTTCTCCTGGTGCTGCTGTTGGCCGTCTGGTATTTACTGCCCATGAAGCAGAAGAATGGGCTAACCGCGGTGAAAAGGTAATCTTGGCTCGGACCGAAACCTCTCCTGAGGACATCGGTGGTATGGACGTAGCCGAGGGTATTCTCACCTCCCGTGGCGGCATGACCTCTCACGCAGCGGTAGTTGCTAGAGGTATGGGTAAGTGCTGTGTAGCTGGCGTAGGCGCCGCTAAGATTGATGAAGTAAACAAGACATTAACCGTTGGCGACACCGTGCTCAAAGAGGGAGATTGGGTAACCCTCAATGGTACAACCGGTGAGCTGATTGTAGGTAAACTCGATTTGGTCGATGTAGAAGTGACCGGTTACTTCGGCGAGCTTATGGCGTGGGCCGATGAGTTTAGAGCTATCGGAATCCGCACCAACGCTGATACTCCTCACGATGCTGAAGTCGCAAAGAACTTCGGTGCCGAAGGTATTGGCCTGTGCCGCACAGAGCACATGTTCTTTGAAGGCGACCGCATCAAGGCTGTCCGCCAGATGATTCTGGCTAAGGATAAGGAAGGCCGCGAGGCTGCTCTGGCCAAGCTGCTGCCTTACCAAAAGGGCGACTTCAAGGCTATCTTTGAGGTCATGGACGGTATGCCAGTAACCATCCGTCTGCTGGATCCACCTCTGCATGAGTTCCTGCCTCATGAAGACGCTCAGATCAAGGATCTGGCTGAAGAAATGGGTATCGGCTTTGACGAACTCAAGCAGACAATCAGCAGTCTTAGCGAAATCAACCCCATGCTCGGTCATCGCGGTTGCCGCTTAGGTGTAACCTACCCAGAGATCTATGCAATGCAGGCTCGGGCTATCTTTGAGGCTGCAGCGGAGCTCACCAAGGAAGGCAAAGAGGTTATTCCTGAGGTCATGATTCCTCTCGTAGGTACTGACCGTGAGCTCAAGCTGATGAAGGATGTCTGCGTGCGGGTAGCAGAAGAAGTCATGAAGGACTTTGGTGTAGAATTCAAGTACCACATCGGTACCATGATTGAGATTCCAAGGGCTTGTGTAGTGGCTGACGAAATTGCTAAGGAAGCCGAGTTCTTCTCCTTTGGAACTAACGACCTGACCCAGATGACCTTCGGCTTCAGCCGTGACGACGCAGGCAAGTTCCTCCAGGATTACCTCGACAACGAAATCCTGGCACAGGATCCATTCCAGACTCTCGATCAGACCGGCGTTGGTGCCCTGGTAGAGATGGGTGTGGAACGAGGCCGCTCCACAAGACCTGATCTGAAGATCGGTATCTGTGGCGAACACGGTGGCGACCCTGCATCGGTTGACTTCTGCCATCGCGTAGGCCTTAACTACGTGAGCTGCTCGCCATTCCGGGTACCTGTAGCACGCTTAGCTGCTGCTCAAGCTAACATCCGCAATCCCCGGTAAGGCAGAGAGCCAGAACCTTCGTTCGAAAGCGGGCGGCATTTAGAAGGAAATAGCCGCCCGATGGGGAACCCATACTAACACAGTGTGGGTTCCTTTTGGTTTGTCCGACGGATGGAGGGATTAGGTTGTATCTGTGGGAACGCACTTTACGGTGGGAAAAGGAATATCTTTCTCCTTATGCTCAATTAACGGCCGAAACACGAGGCAGGATCTATCCAGACGAAGAGTGTGAGATTCGCACGCCTTATCAGCGCGATCGAGACCGGATTTTGCACTCTAAGGCGTTCCGCCGTCTGCGTTCAAAGACACAGGTTTTCATATATCCCTTTGGTGATCACTACCGCACAAGGCTCACCCATGTGCTTGAAGTAGCTCAGATCAGCCGCACTATAGCGCGAGCACTAGGTCTGAATGAGGATCTAACCGAGGCAATTGCTTTAGGCCACGACCTCGGACATACCCCCTTTGGGCACGCGGGCGAAGCGGCACTCGCACAGTTGGTCGGGCATTTCCGCCATAATGAACAGAGTCTGCGGGTTGTAGACGTTCTAGAACAACACTCGCCGCATTATCCCGGACTAAACCTGACGTTTGAAGTTCGTGACGGCATCCTGAATCACACCGGCCCTCAACTGCCCGCCACACTGGAGGGGCAGGTCGTAAAACTCGGTGATCGGATTGCTTATCTTAACCACGACGTAGAAGATGCTGTGCGGGCGGGAATCTTAACTGAAGTGGACCTGCCCAGTAGGGTGCCTGAAGTGCTCGGTAGAACTCGAGCCGATCGCATAGATACTATGGTGAAGTCAGTGATTGCTGCCAGCAGCGGTAAGCCACAAATTGTAATGACCGATGAAGTGGCTCAGGTTACCAATGAATTGCGAGAATTTCTCTTCGCGAACGTTTACATCGGTTCGGAAGCAAAACGCGAAGAAGAAAAGGTGCACGGCGTTATTGAACAGCTCTTTAACCATTATGTGAAAAACAAACATGTACTTGAAGAGCGGATGGGGCACGAGATTAATCACGCAGAGCTCGTACGCGCTGCCTGTGATTACATTGCAGGGATGAGCGACAGCTATGCGATCGCAGAGTTTGAACGACTGTTTCTGCCGGCAAGTTGGAACGGTTAGAAGGGTGGGATTCCAATAGCACGTTTTTCCGATGACTGGATTGAGCAGGTCAAGACGAGTGTAGACATTGTTAGTGTTATTGGAAAACACGTTAATTTAAAGCAGACTGGGCGCAATTATATGGGTTTATGTCCGTTTCACAGCGAAAAGACACCTTCTTTTTCAGTGAACCCTGAAAAACGCTTTTTCTACTGTTTTGGCTGTGGAACCGGAGGTAACGTTATCAACTTCGTAATGCAGATTGAGAATCTTTCCTTTATGGAAGCTGTGACTAAACTGGCCCAAGACGCCGGCATTCCGATCCCAGATGTTTCGCCTGAAAGGCGGCGTGTTCAAGAAAAGCGCCAGCGCCTTATGGAGCTGAACCAGCAGGCAGCGCGTTATTACTATCGCAACTTGCGGTCTTCCTTTGGCAGTGAAGCGCGCAAATATCTGGCCGCAAGAGGCATAGACCAGCAATTGGCACGCACTTTTTTCATAGGATACGCTCCTCCCGGATGGGATAACTTAGTCAATTTTCTAGAGTCACAAGACGTAGATCTTACGGAGGCCGCTGAGGCTGGATTGATTTCTCCGGGGAGGCGGGGTTATGTGGACCGCTTCCGAGACCGCATTATTTTCCCAATTTGTGATCACTTAGGCAGGTTCATTGGGTTCGGAGGGAGAATAATAGGAGACGGTCATCCTAAATACCTAAATACCGCCGAAACTCCCATTTTTCAGAAGGGCCGCATATTCTACGGCCTCAATTGGTCTAAAGACGCAATTAAGAACGCGGATCGTGCTGTCGTAGTAGAAGGATACACTGACTTGATTTCCCTGTATGCCAAAGGGGTTCATAATGTAGTTGCTTCGTTGGGGACGGCGTTTACATCTGATCACGCCCGGCTCTTAGAACGGTTTACGAAGAATGTGACGATCGCCTTTGACTCAGATGCTGCTGGCGAGCGCGCCGTTCAGCGGGGGATGAAACTGCTCCGGAGTGCGGGGATGAATGTTTGGGTCGCGAGGTTGCCTGATGGCGACGACCCTGATGGTTTTGCTCGGCGCCACAGTGCAGCAGATGTACAAGCGTGGTTAGGACAGGCTCTGCCATTAGTAGAGTACCTAATTACTGAGGCTCTAACACGCCACAATCTGCATTCCAGAGAAGGAAAGTTTGCCGCATCCCACGAAGTAATTGGTATTCTCGCAGAACTTGAGAATGCTGTAGAGCGGGAAGAATATATCCGCTTTGCTGCCAGCAGGCTGCAGGTAAGCGACGATGCTCTTCGAGCTGATGTCAGCAGGCGCATGACAGAGGGCGGCCCAGAAGACGGTAGCTTGCAGTTAAAATCACATATCATACCCAAAAACAGGCATACTATAAGACGTGTGCAGATTCCTGAGGTATCTCATGAGGAGTTGGTGGAACGGGATATCCTGCGCTGGATCCTGCACGAGCCTGAGCTTCTGAATCAGTTCAAAGCTGAGGGTTTTGCAGCCGAAGATTTTAGTGTTGCTCCGTATCGACATCTTTTTAATCTGCTTGCCCAGGGAGAGTGGGATGAAGAGGGAGCAGCCGTGGCCGGTGAACTTCTGGCACTTGATCGGCCCACCGGCAAGTGGCTTGAGTATATTAATCAATTCCAGGAGATTGTTTGGAAGCGAACGTTGATTGAAATAGAGGAAAAGCTTTCATCCTTGGAGAATGAAAGAAAAGGTTTTGATATTCATATGGAGCTTTATGTTCTTCTCAAAGAGTACTACGATGTTCGCCGGACAGTTATTCTCTCCAGGAGGAGAGATTCAGCGCGACCCGCAGGAAGGGGGGAAAACGCTTGAGCAAGAAGGAATCAGTGAGTATTGAATCAATAAATGATCTCATGCAGCGGGGCAAGAAACGCGGTATGCTGACATACCGTGAGATTATGGATACACTTCAAGATGTTGAACTGAGCCCCGATCAGATCGATGAGATATATGAGAGCTTCGCCGCCATGGGTATCGATATTGTGCCCGAGAACGCTGATAATGACGACGTTCTGGAAAATGGCGAAGTCGTGGATGAAGATACAGACACTGAAGAGGAAGATTTAGATCTGTCCCTCGACAGTGTGAGCCTTGATGATCCAGTCCGCATGTATCTGAAAGAAATCGGCCGGGTTCCTCTGCTCACCGCTGAGCAGGAGATCGAATTAGCCAAGCGCATCGAAGCAGGCGATGAAGAAGCCAAGCGCCTGTTGGCTGAAGCAAACTTACGCTTGGTAGTCAGCATCGCGAAGCGGTATGTGGGCAGGGGTATGCAGCTGTTGGACTTAATCCAAGAAGGCAACCTTGGGCTGATTAAAGCGGTCGAGAAATTTGATTACAGCAAAGGCTTCAAGTTCAGCACTTATGCTACTTGGTGGATTAGACAGGCCATTACAAGGGCCATTGCTGACCAAGCGCGGACTATCCGCATCCCGGTGCATATGGTGGAGACCATTAATAAGCTGACCCGTGTTTCCCGCCAGCTTCTGCAGGAATTAGGGCGAGCTCCCCAACCGGAGGAAATTGCCGCTGAAATGGATATGCCTGTCGAACGGGTGCGGGAGATCATGAAAATTGCCCAAGAACCCGTTTCTCTGGAGACACCAATTGGTGAAGAAGAAGACAGCCATCTCGGTGACTTCATTGAAGACCAAGATGCCCTTGCACCTGCCGAGGCTGCGTCCTTTACTATGCTGCGGGAACAGTTGAGCTCCGTGCTCCAGTCGCTTACTCCACGTGAGCAGGAAGTGCTGCGTCTGCGCTTTGGATTGGATGACGGAAGAACCCGCACCCTCGAGGAAGTGGGTCTGGTCTTCGGTGTGACACGGGAACGGATTCGGCAGATTGAGGCCAAAGCTCTGCGCAAACTGCGCCACCCAAGTAGAAGCAAAAAACTCAAGGATTTCCTTGAACACTAAGGCGGTACTCTTGACAGAGGCCTTTGGCCTGCCTTATAATAAGAAAGTGGTTCTGGACCCCTAGCTCAGCGGTTAGAGCAGCGGACTCATAATCCGTTGGTCCCGGGTTCAAATCCCGGGGGGTCCACCATTTGATTTGACAAGAATCTGCCTTACAGCCCCAAGCCGATGGGGCTTTTTTATTTTAGGTAAAGCTGGAGGTGGGCGTATGACGAGTGTAGGTCAAGCAGTCGCTTTGGTCGAGGAACTAGCTCCGCTTCATCTCAAGATGGATTGGGATAATGTGGGGCTGCAGGTCGGAAAACCAGAGGCACCTGTCGAGAAAATCTTGGTCACCCTAACGGTAACCGAGGATGTTGCTGACCGGGCTGCGTCAGAAGGAGTAAACTTGATTGTGGCCCATCATCCTTTGATCTTTAGGCCGATTAAGACTGTGCGGACCGATACCCCACAGGGGGCTCTACTGCAAAAGCTCTTGACAAACAACATTGCGGTGTATGTTTGTCACACCAATCTGGATATAGCTTCTAATGGCTTGAACCATTGGTTGGCTGAGGAGCTAGAACTGCAAGATGTCGAGATATTGGTTCCAGGCAGTGAGCCAGACACTGGTTTAGGAAGAGTGGGCAACATAGCCACATCTACCGTTTCTGAGTTGGCAGCCTATGTGGCTGAGCGACTGGAGACAGATGTGCGATTAATCGGTTCTGAAGACACTGTCGTAAACCGTGCTGCAGTATGCGGCGGCTCTGGTGGAGACTTATATGCTGCGGCGCTTGAAGCAGGAGCTCAGGTCTTGATAACCGGCGATGTGTCTTATCATGATGCATTGGATGCTGTTGCCCATGGTTTGGTCGTAATTGATGCTGGCCATTTTGGCACCGAGCAGATTATGGTACCGAAACTTGCTGAATATCTGCGAAGCCGTATACCATCAAATGTAGAAGTGCTTGAAGAAGCGGGATTGGATCCTTTTGCCATGTAAAACAATCCATTAGTATGGTACAATATAATACCCGAGTGAACCAGATGATCGCGGGGGAAACCCTGAGGAAAGTCCGAGCTCCACAGAGCAGGGTGCTGGGTAACACCCAGTGGGGGCGACCCCAAGGCTAGTGCCACAGAAACAAACCGCCTGTCCTGTAGGATAGGTAAGGGTGAAAAGGTGAGGTAAGAGCTCACCAGCAGCTAGGTGACTAGCTGGCTAGGTAAACCCCACCCGGAGCAAGGCCAAGTAGGGAAGAAGAGGCTGCTCGTCTCGTTTGACTTCCGGGTTGGCTGCTTGAGGCTGCAGGCAACTGCAGTCCTAGATAGATGATCATCCTCGACAGAACTCGGCTTACAGGTTCACTCGGTTCTTTTCGCCTGAATACTCAGAAGTATTCAGGTTTTTTTGTTGCATTTTTTTATGGATGAGAAGGGTTTTTCCATTAATGGGCGAATAAGGGAGGTAAGGTGGGGAGAAGTGGAGGAAAGTGGGGAGTAATTCCGTCTCGAGAGGGTGCGGTGGGACATGTTCATGGGTGAGTATCAGCACACTCTAGATACAAAAGGACGTTTGATTGTTCCCGCCAAGTTTCGTGAAGACCTGGGGGCAGGGGCAGTCCTGACCCGCGGCTTGGATCACTGCTTGTTTTTATTCCCCATGGACGAATGGCGTGTATTGGAAGAAAAATTAAAGACTCTCCCCCTAACAAAAGCTGGAGCTCGGCAGTTTGTGCGGTTCCTGTTTTCGGGAGCTACCGAGTGCGAGCTTGATAAACAAGGCCGGCTCATCGTTCCGCAGAATCTCCGTGATTATGCCAAAATCCAAAAGGATGCAGTAGTTATTGGAGTATCGAATCGCATTGAGATTTGGAGTAAGGAAACTTGGGAAGCTTATGTTGAAGAAGCAGAGGAATCGTATGAGGCAATTGCCGAGAGCATTGTGGATTTAGGAATTTAGGGCGCAGAGGATGATTTGAAATGAACTTTGCCCATGAACCGGTGTTGCTTCAAGAGAGTATTGAAGCTTTAAATTTGAAACCCAATGGTGTGTATGTAGACTGCACTCTGGGTGGGGCAGGGCACAGCCTTGCCATCTTGGCAACTGAACCAACGATAAGTTTAATTGGCATTGACCAAGATCCAGCGGCACTAGAGAGGGCACAGCACCGACTTCAGCACCATAAAGAACGTGTGACGCTGGTCCATGGCAACTTCCGCGACATCGCTCAGATCTTAGCGGAACGGGGTGTAGAAAAGGTTGATGGCATTCTCATGGACATAGGGGTTTCGTCACCCCAGTTAGATGAGGGTGAACGAGGTTTTAGCTACCATTATGACGCTCCACTGGATATGCGGATGAATCCAGCGAATCCAGTAGATGCCCGGGATTTAGTGAACACTTTGCCCGAGCACGAATTGGCACAGATCATTTTCGAGTATGGTGAAGAGCGCTGGGCGAAGCGCATCGCTCAGTTTATTGTAGAACATCGAGCCAAAGAACCAATTGAAACAACCGGACAGCTGGTTCAGGTGATCAAGAATGCGGTTCCTGCAAGGGCAAGGCAGAAGGGTCCGCATCCAGCTCGCCGAACTTTTCAGGCCTTGAGAATTGCAGTTAATGATGAACTCGGAGCTCTGCGTTCTGCTTTGGAGCAGAGCATTGATCTGCTCAAGGTAGGCGGCAGAATTGCCGTGATAACCTTCCATTCTCTGGAGGATCGTATTGTGAAGGAGTTTTTCAACAGCTGCCTTGGGCGATGCACCTGTCCTCCAGACCTGCCGGTATGTGTCTGCAATCCGAAGACGACTCTTAAGCTTGTGAACAGCAAACCCATTGTTCCGTCTCCGGCGGAACTTGCTAAAAATCCCCGTGCCCGCAGTGCCAAGCTTCGGGCAGCGGAAAGAGTTTGAGGAGGGCCACCATGGTTCCAGCGGAGAGACTACCTAGTTCGTACGAGTGGGAAGTTCACGAAGAATATTCACAACCTCGAAAGCCTAGACCACGCCGCCGTCGGCGCCGCTCCCGGATACCTGCCACAGTCAGGCTCTGTCTGCTTGGAGTGGTGGTGGTCGTACTTGGAGTGCTGTATTTATCGCAGCAGCTTAATACGATGTATTTATCCCTAGAATTGGAAGAACTGCAGCAGCAGGTAAATTTGGCCAAACAGCGAAATGGACATTTGAGAGTTCAGCTTGAGCAGGCCCGCTCGCTCCCGGTGATCGAGGAGATTGCGCGCACGCAGCTGGGCATGGTCGACCCTTCGGATACATCTGTCTTAATAGCGTCTGACGGGATCCATTCTGCGATTTCCCGTGAAGCTGCCGATGCTGGAGTGCCCAAGCCCGCGCAAGCCGATGAGAGTCCCTGGACAGTATTGGCGGGTTGGCTGAACAAACTGTTCCCGCTGGGAGGAGTTGAAGCTGGCAAACTATGACTTTAGGCGCCGAGTGCAGCGCCGTACCGTTTGTGTTCTTATTGTTATTATCGTTGCGGCATTAGGGCTGTTAGGCCGGTTAGCATATATTCAGATCATAAAGCATGATGACTACAGTGAGATGGCCTTTGCCCAACGAATGCGCCCGCGGGTCTTGGATCCTCAGCGGGGCAGTATTTTAGACCGCAATTTCAAAACATTAGCGATCAGCATCGGAGCCGATGCAGTCTATGCTATTCCCGCGCGAGTTGTGGATCCTGATCAGACTGCTCAGATATTGGCTCCTTATTTGTCTTTAACAGCAGCAGAGTTAGCCGCTAAGCTGAGAACTGAAGGGCAGCAAAGCGTTTGGTTGGCGCGCAAGCTTGAACCCGAAACCGCAGCGGCAATTCGTCAATTAAAGCTCCCGGGTATCTATCTCGTGCAGCGTCCGCAGCGCTACTATCCCAACGGTACATTAGCTGCACACATTTTAGGCATCACGGGCATCGATAACCAGGGTTTGGAAGGCTTGGAATACTATTATGATGAATACCTCAGAGGCACTCCGGGGCTCCTTTCTGCCGAAAAGGATGCCGCCAGCCGGATAATCCCAGGAGGAGATGAGGTCTATCAGCCTCCCGTCGATGGGGCAGACCTGGTTCTGACGATTGACTCGGTAATTCAGCATATAGCGGAAACACAGATCAAGACTGCTGTGGAAGAGTCGGAAAGCGAACGTGGCGCGATTCTCATTATGAATCCACGTACAGGAGAAATTCTCGCGAGCGCCGTATATCCTACGTTCGATCCGAATAACTATGGGGCTTACTCCCTAGAGACCCGCCGGAATGTAGTGATTACTGACCAATATGAACCAGGCTCGACCTTTAAATTTGTGACGGCGGCAGCAGCGTTAGATCTAGGTCTAACATGGGAGGAACGGGAGTTTTACTCCGGAGCCTATTGGGAAATCAACGGCGGACGCGTCCGCAATTGGGACGGAAGAGGCAATGGCTATCTGAGTTTTCTGCAGGCATTAGAAAGGTCTGACAATATCGTTTTTGCTCAGCTCGCTGTAGAAATGGGCCCAGAACGGTTTTATCCGATAATCCGTGCTTTCGGGTTCGGCAGTAGATTAGGCATTGATTTTCCCGGAGAGGGACGCGGAAAAGTTGTGGCTCCAGGTGAAGTGCGTTTCGGCGAAGAGATCCGCTGGGCTAACATCGGTTTTGGACAGGGAATTGCTGTCACACCGCTGCAGATGCTGACGGCGCTCAGTGCAGTGGCAAATGGCGGTGTAGTGATGAAGCCTCACCTAGTCAGCGAGATTCGAGATTTCCAAGGTCGTGTCATTAAGCGTTTTGACCCAGAGGTTCTCGGAAGAGCGGTCAGTGAATCCACAGCAAAGATGTTGAGTAAGTTTCTTCGTTCAGTTGTAGTAAACGGCAGCGGCCGATCAGCTGAGATTCCTGGATATTTCCCCGCTGGGAAGACTGGAACGGCCGAGGTTCCTGAAGCGGGGGGCTACGGTGATGATCGTATTTCGTCGTTCTTGGGCTTTGCACCAGTGGACGATCCTGCTCTTGCCGCCATTGTTGTGTTGTATAAGCCACAGATTGAGACTCGCTTTGGGAGCGTGCTGGCTGCCCCGGTATTCCAAGAAGTTATGGAGCAGAGCTTGAGTCACCTAGGAGTAGAACGGCGGCGGTAGAGCGCGTAATTAGGTATTCTTGTCTCAACTGTAGAATAGAAGTGTACGGGAGGGGACATTGTGCGGCTGAGCGAAGTTATGAAGCATTTGCCCCATCGACTTGTGGGTGAAGATATACATATCAGCGGTATCGCCTATGATTCTCGAAAGGTTGAACCAGGATTTTTGTTTGCCGCTGTCAGCGGGCTGAAACATGATGGACATGACTTTGTGTCGGAAGCGGCAGCCCAAGGTGCTGCCGCTGTCTTAGTTGAACGAGTGATGGACACAGCAGTTCCGCAGATAGTGGTCGAAGATACTAGAGCAGCCCTGGGGCATGTGGCGGCCGCGTTTTATGGACATCCGGCGAAACAGCTGAAGGTGATCGGGGTAACAGGCACCAATGGGAAGACGACTACTACATATATGGTTAGATCGATTCTAGAGCAGGCCGGGAAGCGCGTTGGTCTGATCGGAACGATCGAGACAGTGTTCAACGGACAGTCTCAGGTGAGTGATCGTACTACTCCAGAATCACTGGATCTGCAGAGAATCCTTGCAGAAATGGCCACCACTGGGATTGAGTATGTGGTAATGGAGGTTTCGTCTCATGCTCTAAAACTGCACCGCACTAATGGTATGGAATTTAGAGTGGGGATTTTCACCAACCTTACCCAGGATCATCTTGATTTTCACACTTCCTTCGAGGACTATTTTGAGAGCAAAGCCAAGCTTTTCGACCAGGTAACTGGCTTTGCTGTACTTAATTACGACGATCCTAAGGGTCAGGATCTAGCGGCTCGGATGTCTATTCCGCTTATCAGTTATGGCGTAGATCAGGCTGCTGAGGTTCACGCAAGCAATGTTGAAGTGGACTCTAAGCGGACTTCGTATACATTAAATACACCATGGGGCAGTATTCCTCTGGAGATAAATTTGACCGGGAAGTTCAATGTCTACAACTCCCTGTCGGCAGCAGCTGCCTGCCTAGGCGCAGGATTCTCATTGGATGAAGTAAAACGAGGCCTCGAAGCCTTACAGGGGGTTCCTGGGCGGTTTGAAGTCGTTGATGAAGGTCAGCCGTACGCGGTGATCGTGGATTATGCTCATACACCTGATGGTCTGGAGAATATTCTGCGCACAGCTCGGAGCATGACAGAAGGCCGGGTTGTTGTCGTCTTCGGTGCAGGGGGAGACAGGGATCGTGGTAAGCGGCCGCTGATGGGTAAGATTGCAGCGCAGCTCGCTGATTTTGTGGTTATCACGTCCGACAATCCCCGCAGTGAAGATCCCAAGGATATTTGTGAAGATATCTCTGCTGGGGCGAAACAAGCTGCTTGTGGTGCCGAGTGCGTGGTTGAAGTGGACCGGCGCGCGGCTATTCGTCTCGCTTTAGCCGAAGCGGAGCCCGGTGATATCGTACTTATTGCCGGCAAGGGTCATGAAACTTATCAAGAGATTCGAGGAGTGCGCACGTATTTTGACGATCGAGAAGAAGCCCGTCTGGCTTTGAAGGAGCTGTACTCATGAGACCACTAAGTCTTGCCCAGGCCGCTCAAATGGCTGGGGGTACCTGCCGTGGAACAGGTTGTATTAAAAATGTTACCAACGACAGCCGACTTGTAACTGAGGGCATTCTGTTTGTCGCTCTTCAGGGCGAAAATGTGGATGGACACCAATTTGTGCCCGATGTACTTGAACGCGGCGGTTATGCCATGGTGCGCCGCAGCATGATTGACCGGGCCGGTGTGATTGAAGTTGACGACCCTCTTCAAGGTCTGCAAAATCTGGCTCGAGCTTATCTGCAGCATTTTAAACTACCTGTTGTGGCAGTTACCGGCAGCAACGGTAAGACCACTACCAAGGACATGGTAAGCCGTGTGCTTCAGGAGCGTTTTGCGGTCCATTCTTCTGAAAAAAACTACAATAACGAACTTGGGGTGCCCCTAACAGTGCTCGGTTTGGACGAGATACACCAGGCCTTAGTTGTAGAAATGGGAATGCGTGGTCTCGGACAGATTCGAGAGCTGACGGAAATCTGCCCACCAGACATGGCTGTCATCACAAATGTGGGGCCTGTACATTTGGAAATCTTAGAAACTATGGAGAATATTGCCCGAGCTAAGGCAGAGGTTATTGAAGCGCTGCCTGCCGGTGGCCTGGCTGTACTAAATGGTGATGATCCTTGGATACGAAGCATCAGCTCCCGTACGAAGGCCGAAATTGTCTTTTATGGCCAGAATCCCGATAATGACCTTGTGCTCTCTGACATTCAAATTGACAGTTTGGGCAGAGCTGCGTTTCATGTAAATGGATTGGGTATTTCTGGAATCATTTCTTTGAACATCCCGGGCCGCCACAATGCTTGGAATGCCTGTGCGGCTCTTGTGGTAGGCCTTAAGTCAGGCGTACCGTTTGCAGATTGCGTCCGGGCACTGGCTGATGTGCAGCTAACCGGAATGCGCTTAGAGACTATAGAGCTTGACAGCGGAGCGGCTGTAGTCAATGACGCTTATAACGCCAGCCCAGCTTCAATGCGGGCGGCGCTGGATACGCTCGCAGCAATGAGGCGCGATGGGAAAAAAATCGCAATCTTAGGCGACATGCTGGAACTCGGACCCATAAGTGATCAAGCTCATCGAGAAATCGGTGCATATGCCGCTTCCTGCTGCAGTCAGCTGTTGTTTGTCGGCCGCTGGGCTGAACAGTACCGCATCGGTGCAGGAAGAGGGGAAGTATTCTCCTCTGTGGAAGAGCTGCTGGAAAACCTACCAACGCTTAAGAGTGGGGATATTGTTCTGGTTAAGGCGTCACGAGGTTTGCGCCTTGAGCGAGTTGTGGATCGTTTAAGGGAAGGAGATTAATATGGACCCGACATATTCACCAATCGTAGCGGCACTCATTGCTTTTGGCTTAGCAGTCCTCGCTGGTCCTGGCACGATTTATTTCTTGAGACGACTCAAGTTTGGCCAGCAGGTTCGAAGCGATGGACCTCAAACCCATCTCAAAAAAGCAGGCACTCCTTCGATGGGCGGTATCCTTATTCTTGTCGCCGCAGCAGTGGCCATAGTGCTGACCAGTTCAATGGGCAGCCATGTTACGATAGCTCTCTTGGCTGCCTTAGGTTATGGAGCCATTGGATTAATTGACGATTCATTGAAGATTATTGCAAAGCGTTCTCTAGGACTGAGGGCTAGGGATAAACTGGTCGGTCAGATTGGTCTAGCTGTACTGCTTGCCCTGTATGCTCTAAAGCACGAAGACATTGGTTCGAGCCTACTTATTCCCTTTACCAACTCTGTGCTAGAGCTTGGTCCAATCAGCTACGTTCTGTTAAGCGTATTTGTAATGGTGGGCACCACAAACGCTGTCAATATTACGGATGGCCTAGATGGTTTGGCTGCCGGGAGCACTGCGATCGCTTCCTTGGCTTTCGCCGTTTTGGCATGGTTCCAGGGGAACATTGATCTTACCATATTTTTCACTGCTATCGCGGGTGCTTGTCTTGGATTTGCATGGTTTAACGCTCACCCTGCCCAGGTGATCATGGGTGATACCGGCTCCTTAGGGTTAGGTGCCGCTCTAGCCGCTGGAGCGATTCTGACTGGCACTACCCTGTTTCTCCCCATAATTGGTGGTCTGTTCGTGATCGAGACACTATCGGTGATTATTCAGGTTGTGTATTTCCGCTTGACCAAGGGACGACGGGTATTTCGTATGGCGCCCCTGCATCATCACTTCGAGCTTACGGGCTGGCATGAAACAACCGTTACACTGCGATTTTGGCTGATTGCTCTCGTTTTTGCTGTGATTGGGTTGTTGGCTTCCTTCTAGCTGAATATAGATTAGGGAAGGGGGCGCGGTAGATGTTAACCAGAGGCGGAAAACCAGATATCTTAGTTTTTGCAGCTGTTATAGCTCTTCTTGCCATCGGGCTGATTATGGTCTTCAGTGCCTCATCTATCATGGGGATTGCCGATTATGGTGATCCATACCGGTATGTGCAGCGCCAATCTATCCTAGCAGTAATTGGCCTGGTGGCTCTCTTTGTGCTCATGCGTGTGGACTACCACATTTTTAAACCATTGGCACTTCCAGGTCTCATTCTTTCCTTCGTGCTGCTGGTGGCAGTTCTCTTTGTGGGTCAGGGTACAGGTGGGGCAACTCGGTGGATTCGTATTGGCGGCTTTAATCTGCAGCCATCCGAGCTGTCCAAATTGGCCATGATCAATTATGTTGCTGTTTACATTTCCAACAAACGGGAACGGGTACGCAGCTTCTTATCGGGTCTGCTGCCGCTCTTAGTTATTTTGGGAATCAAATTTGGGTTGATTATGTTAGAACCTGATTTCGGCACCGGGGCAACTCTAGTATTCTCCTCTATGGTGGTTATCTTTGCTGGAGGTGTGCATCTCGGTCAGCTTCTGGTGCTGACCGCTGCGGCACTCCCTGTTGTGTATCAGGTAATGATTAAGGAAGAATATCGCCTGCGGCGTCTGATGGCATTTAGAAATCCTTGGGCTGATCCGACCGGAGCAGGTTGGAGCATAATTCAGTCACTGCTGGCCATTGGATCTGGTGGCCTATTTGGCTTAGGTCTGGGCCGCAGCCGCCAGAAATTCTCTTATCTTCCTGAACACCACACTGACTTCATCTTCGCGATTTTATGTGAAGAACTTGGCTTTGTGGGTGGAGCAGTTGTGATTTTGCTTTTCTTTGTGCTGGCGTGGCGGGGTTTGCGAATTGCTCTGCAGGCCAAAGATCTGTATGGTTCTCTCCTGGCTGTTGGCATTACCTCAATTATTGCCTTTCAGGCGCTGATTAATATTGGCGTCGTCACCGGGTCGCTGCCGGTCACAGGTATTCCGCTGCCTTTCATCAGCCATGGAGGATCGTCGCTATTGACGAGTTTGGCAGGCGTCGGAGTCCTACTGAACATTTCGCGGCAGTGTAAGAGTTGATGTTATCCGGTATTTTCACCAATACCTACTGCCCGCATACTATGTACGGTACTGAGTACTGTACTTAGATCGGGTAGAGGTGATACGATGGCGAAGCTACTGATCGAAGGTGGCCATCAGCTGAATGGAACGATTCGAATCGGTGGAGCAAAGAATTCTGTTTTGAAACTCATGGCGGCTTCCATCCTCGGACATGGTTCGTTTCACATCAGCGATGTCCCAGCCATTGATGATGTTCGCACAATGGTAGGGGTACTCCGGTCACTCGGTGTCGGTGTCGTTTTCCAAGGCAACGAACTCAGCATATTTGTAAATGGTGTTCAAGGGCGTCCACCAGAAAGATTGGTTCAGTCCATGCGTGCCTCTATTCAGGTCATGGGCCCGCTTCTAGCTCGGTTGGGCAGAGCCGAGATTGCTCTGCCAGGTGGATGTGCTATCGGCTCCCGGCCCCTTGATATTCATCTCGATAGTTTGAGCAAACTGGGGGCTCGGATTGAGGAAAGAGACGGGCGCATCATTGCCACCACTGATGGGCTGCGAGGTGCAGATATAACACTTCGCTATCCCAGCGTGGGGGCTACCGAAAACACGATGATGGCGGCTGTGCGTGCAAGAGGCACTACCGTTATTCGTAATGCAGCCCGGGAGCCGGAAATCGTGGACATCCAGGACTTTCTCAATAAAATGGGTGCTGATGTAAGTGGCGCTGGAACACCGGTGATAACTGTCAAAGGAGTACCAGACCTAGGTTCCACCAACTATAGGGTGATACCAGACCGAATTGCAGCGGGTACCTATGCCGTCGCCGCTGCTGCTACAGGCGGCGAGGTTCAACTTTTTAACGTAATTCCTCATCACGTGGAACCACTATTGCGCATATTGACCGCTATGGGAGTTCCAATTGAGGTAGAAGAACGCATCGTCAGGGTGTATCCTGCCGATCGCCTTTATCCGATACAGGTGCAGACGGCGCCCTATCCTGGGTTCGCGACAGATCTTCAGCCTCAACTGACAGTGCTTGCCCTGAAGGCGCAGGGAACGAGTATCATACGCGAAGCTATTTATGACAATCGCTTTGGATATACGACGGAGCTTGCCAAATTGGAAGCAAGCATCCATGTTGAGCAGAACCGTGCTGTTGTCAACGGCGGCCGTCCATTGAAGGGAGCGCCGATGAATGCTGGGGACCTACGGGGAGGCGCCGCTCTGATAATTGCCGGCTTGATGGCAGAAGGTTATTCAGAAGTTGCAGGTCTTCACCATGTGGACCGTGGCTATGAGGATATCTGCGGTCAGCTCCAAGCCCTAGGAGCGCGGGTCACACGCGTTTAAGAGGCCAGGTTTCTGGCCTTTTTGGGAACCGGAGAGGAGTGGTACTTGTGACGCAGTCAGGCAAGACGAGCTTAGCTGCTTTTGTGGTCATTATAGTTGTTCTAGTTTACTTATTCTTGAGCTCCAATCACTTTACTGCTGCGGAGATAAAGTGGACAGGCCTAAGCTTCTTAGATGAGACGCAGCTTAATGAACACGTCGATTTTCAAGCCTGCAATGTCCTGCAGCTCGACCGTAGAGCCTTGGAACGTCGTGTGGAACAACATCCGTGGGTCGAGGATGCGGTTGTACGTTGGCAGTGGCCTAATACCATCGAAGTAGAGATTTCTGAGCGCTTGCCAATCGCTTCAGTTACCGGTCCCGATGGAATTCTGCTCATCGACAGGATGGGTGTGCTGCTGCCTCCACCTGCGAATTGGTACGGGGTAGAACTGCCTCAGGTGGTGAATGTTGATCTGACTTCAGCTGAACAGCTGAAATCCACGGCACGCATTCTGTCTGAGATACCTCTGGAAGTAATGGTGCGCCTGGAAAGATGGGATGCAGCTGATAGAGCACTGATTACAAAGGAAGGAACAAGAATTCTCCTAGGTGAATTGGAGGATCTGCATTCTAAGTTTGCGCTCCTCGAGTTGATTTGGACTGACTTGGCTTCCCAGGGTGAGGTGCCAGCAGTTATCGATCTTCGGGTCTTAAAAAATCCGGTTGTGAGGACGCAGTAGACTTTTTTCCCCAAATCCTGAGCTAGTTAGAGGGAAAAGTCTTTCAGATGTTGAATGAAAAGATAACGGAATTTGTAGCGCAAAGAGGGGGATCCCATGTTCGAATTTGATCTAGAGAATCCACAGTTTGCAGATATAAAAGTAATTGGCTGTGGCGGAGGCGGGAGCAACGCGGTTGATCGTATGATCGCCGCCGACCTCAAGGGAGTACAGTTCATTGCTTTAAATACAGATGCTCAAGCTCTGCAGCTTTCGAATGCGAGCGTGAAGATCCAAGTCGGTCAGAAGCTGACGAAAGGATTGGGTGCAGGCTCCAACCCAGAGATTGGGCAGCGGTCCGCCGAAGAATCCAGGGATGATATCCGGCAAGCCCTCGAAGGCGCTGATATGGTATTCATCACAGCGGGCATGGGTGGCGGGACTGGCACCGGTGCGGCACCAGTTGTTGCGGAAATTGCCAAAGAACTGGATGCATTGACTGTCGGTGTGGTCACTAAGCCTTTCAGCTTTGAAGGCAGACGCCGTAGGGCGCAGGCGGAAAAGGGCATTGAGCTCCTTAAGGCTAAGGTTGATACCTTGATCACGATTCCCAACGATCGGCTCCTGCAGGTAGCAGACAAGCGGACCAGCATGGTTGAAGCCTTCAAGATTGCCGACGATGTGCTGCGCCAAGGTGTTCAGGGGATATCAGACTTGATTACTGTACCAGGCTTGATCAACTTAGACTTTGCCGACGTGAGAGCGATCATGACCAACGCTGGCTCAGCTCTGATGGGCATCGGTCAAGCTTCTGGGGAAGACCGGGCTGTGAAAGCGGCCAAACAGGCAATCTGCAGTCCACTCTTGGAGGCCTCTATCGAGGGAGCCAAAGGTATTCTCTTGAGCCTAACTGGCGGTTCTAACTTAGGCCTCTTTGAAGTTAATGAAGCCGCAGAGATTATTTCGGAGGCTGCCGATCCGGAGGCCAATATCATTTTCGGTGCAGTCATCGATGATAGTATGCAGGATGAACTGCGTATCACAGTAATTGCCACTGGCTTTGATACCGAGAATAAGCCTCCCGCAATCAAGGTCGGCGGTGAACTGGAAGTGCCTGCGTTTTCTACGGATGAGTTAGATATCCCGGCATTCTTACGTAAGAGGTAAATACATACGGGAACAACACAGGCCCTAAAGCGTTGATCACGCTTGGGCCTTTTTTGTTATTCCATTTTCTTAATTTCGCGGCGGAGTTTCTTGAGGATCTTCTTTTCAAGGCGAGAAATATAGGATTGACTTATGCCGAGCAGCTCGGCGACTTCTCTTTGGGTTCGCTCGGTCCCATTATTTAAACCGAACCGCAGCTCCATGATCTTCTTTTCTCGTCCAGTCAGCCGCGCCAGTGCCGCCTCAAGAAGCTCTTTATCTACTTCTTCCTCGATATATTTAACCACATCGCTTTCAGAACCTACCACATCGGCTAACACCAATTCGTTGCCATCCCAATCAGTGTTCAGTGGTTCGTCAAAGGAGACTTCTGCCCGCAGCTTACTGGTTCGGCGCAGATACATTAAGATCTCATTTTCGATACATCGGCTGGCATAAGTTGCCAGCTTTATATTTTTGGATGGATCGAAGGTATTAACTGCTTTAATGAGGCCAATAGTACCGATGGAGACCAGGTCTTCGATAAAGATACCCGTATTTTCGAATTTGCGGGCAATATAAACTACCAAGCGAAGATTGCGTTCAATAAGTGGAGTCTTGACAGACATATCTCCTTCGCTGAGCCTGGCGAGGAGCATCTGTTCTTCTTGACTGCTTAAAGGAGGTGGCAGTACTTCGCTGCTTCCCACATAGTGCACTTGCGGAACAAGTCCCAAGCGTCTTAGTAAAGCAATCAGCCGGAGGCGGATCAGAATTCTAAGCTTTGTGATGGGAAGATGGGGCATGCTGCTGACCTCCTTTTGCCTTAGGCACAATAATCGGTTCTTCGACAGCTTGTTCCAGCAGGCTTGGGGGAATCAAGGCATCATAGCGCCCTTCTGGATCAAGGGTACGTGGGTGAATGGCGACGATGGGCTGGGCTGTAGGCCCATTTTTCCTGTCGTGTATATGAACTGCATCGGGACGGAATCCAAGGAGAATTCCATGTTCTTTGCCGATGGACGAAAACGGTATTAATCTAAGGCGAGCAGCCCATTCAGATGATCCTAAGAGATTATCGACACTTGATATGTCGCCGTTCTCCAGCGACTGCACAGCATCAGCAAGCGCTGCAGGAATAAGTGAGCTGATCGCTCTCTGCTCGACAATCATGACAGGCTGTCTGCTGAAGGGATCTTTTAGATTGTTACCAGTATCAACTAGGGCCTGCACTGCTGCCGAGCGTCCAAAGCACTCGATGCGTACTGGAATCTGATAGACCGTTTGAACAATTCGTTGGTGGACTATTCCCCAACCGAGTTCAGCAGTGATCAGAATTGCTCCAGCGGCAATCAGCATACCCAGTGTATAGGCAGGTGCATCAGGCGAGCCAAGCAGAAATGCCCCAGCCATACCAGCGCCTGCTGCAATAAAGCCGATGAGATAGAAATAGCCTAATACCCTGGCGAGCCTTATAAGGGGAATAGGGTAGAATGCTGCTGTGACCATGAGTATGGAGACTGCGATAATTGTCGGCAGAAAACGGAGCATGCCGTAAAAAGGAATGATACCTAAACTAGCGAGAAGGTAAAGACCGTAGTGAATCGTCCCCAGCAGAGCCCCAGCAGCCAGTTTCCGCGCTCGAGTCGGTGTGCGCGTTACTTCTGCCGTCGCCCACAGCAGAAGATATTCAAATAGGAAGTTGGCTCCTAAACGGACGAGCCACGCATCAATATAAAACGTATACTCGGGCACAGCACTCCCCCCTTTGCGGTTCTTCCAACATATTATCTGGAAAACTGCGGAAATCCTCCCTTCCCAGGCGATATTCTCAGCCTAATGTTGACTTGGAATAGTTCACCGAGAACCTGGTCATACTGAAGATTGTAACTGGTTCTTTTGGGGGGGATTGCTTTGCATAAGGTGGAGATCTGTGGAGTAAACACATCTCAGCTGCCTGTACTGCCCAATAAGAAGATGCGAGAGCTCTTAGCCCGCATCAAAGAGGGCGATGAAAAAGCTCGCGAAGAAATGGTCGAGGGCAACCTGCGCCTTGTTTTAAGCGTAATTCAGCGCTTTAACAATCGAGGAGAAATGGTAGACGATCTCTTTCAAGTCGGCTGCATCGGCCTGATGAAAGCGATCGATAACTTCGATCTCAGTCAAAACGTAAAGTTCTCAACCTACGCTGTACCTATGATTATCGGGGAAATCCGGAGATACCTGCGGGACAACAATCCTATTAGGGTGAGCAGATCGCTGCGTGATACAGCTTATAAAGCACTGCAGGCTAGAGACAATCTGGCTAACAAATACTCTAAAGAACCGACCATCAGCCAAATCGCAGAAGAGCTCAATATTCCTCGAGAAGAAATCGTATTTGCTCTGGATGCTATTCAGGAACCAATCTCGCTGTTTGAACCGATTTATAACGATGGGGGAGACCCTATATACGTAATGGATCAGATCAGCGATGACCGCAATACAGATGGAAGCTGGGTAGAAGGCGTAAGCATCAAGGAAGGCATGGCAAAACTTGGAGAACGAGAACGCATGATTCTCACCATGCGCTTTTACGAAGGACGCACGCAGATGGAAGTGGCTGAAGAAATCGGAATCTCTCAGGCGCAGGTGTCACGCTTAGAAAAGGCCGCTCTGCGCCATCTGCGTAAGTATATGGCCACTTCGTGAGGGGAGAGACGTGATGTTCATTGATAATCTGCGCACTCGTGTGATTACGGCACTGCTGTTAACTGCTCTGATTGCAGCAGCAAGCAGTGCTTTACTGGGACTTGTTCGTTTGTCAGAAGCTGAAACGGCCTTTGCGAAAGAAAATCTGATACGCCTGCATGTGGTTGCCCACAGCGATCGGCCGGAGGACCAAGACTTAAAGCTTCTAGTCCGAGATGCGGTTTTAAGAGAGACAAGTATACTGTTTGCAGAAGCGGCAAGCAAAGAAGAGGCACAGAGAATCATCGTGGAGAACCAGGACCGAATCATTAGCGCTGCAGAAGAAGTGGTCCAAGCACAGGGGTTTGATTACCCAGTTAGCATCCAAGTTGGCAATTACATGTTTCCTACCAGATCTTATGGTGAGCTCATTCTGCCCGCGGGTGACTACGATGCGGTGCGGGTCACCATTGGGGATGCTAAAGGTGCGAATTGGTGGTGCGTGCTGTTCCCCCCACTATGCTTGGCGGAATTAGATGCCGAGCAAGAACAAGGCCGGCTGGTTCGCATTAATCGGGATAACCCCGAGGGTGGGATTGCTTTTCGTTTTAAGTTTCTTGAACATCTTGAGCTGACTCGTTATGCAAAGCAGATTCGGAGTTGGTGGCAGGCATCAGCCGCAGGCCTAGCAAGAATAGACGACTAGTGAAACGACCGCAGCGGTCGTTTCTTTTTTGTTTTGGAAGGCATATAGTGTAGGGGAGAGTGAGGGGGGCAGGGCAGTGCTGATTAAGACAGCTGAGCTTCGCCAATTGGATGTTATCAGCATTGACGAAGGACGCTTTTTAGGCCGAGTATGCGATGTAGACCTTGATCCGGATACGGGAAGGATCAAAGCTCTGATTGTGGAACGGCCTGGAAGCAGATTTCTTTGGTTTACGCGCCCTGATGATGTGGAAATACCTTGGCGAGATGTAGTGTTGGTCGGAGAAGATGTGATCTTAGTGAAAAACAGAACGTGGCGCCGCTGATGGTTTTGCGGTATAATGAGGACAGGGAGGAAAACACCATGCGATGCCCATTTTGTTTACATCTAGACAGCAAAGTCCTTGATTCTCGCCAAACAGAAGAAGGAGCCTCCATTAGGAGGAGGCGCGAATGTACAAAATGCGGGAAACGCTTTACTACTTATGAACGCCTGGACGAAATCCCATTGATGGTCGTGAAAAAGGATGGGCGACGAGAACCATTTTCCCGTCAGAAAATTCTCAATGGCATTCTGCGAGCCTGTGAAAAACGTCCTATTTCTCTGCAGACTATCGAGGCAGTGGTGGACAAGATCGAGCGGGAAGTACGTTCTAACCTTGAACAGGAAGTGTCATCGACGGCTATCGGGGAGCTTGTTATGGATCATTTGCGCGAACTTGATGATGTCGCCTATGTTCGGTTTGCATCTGTTTATCGCCAGTTTAAGGATATTGATGAGTTTCTAGAAGAATTTGAGCAGCTGCGGAGGTCAGAACGATGAGCTGGGTGCGCATTGAGAAAGATGGCCAGGAGGCATGGCAGGTTGATGCGTGGCGTACTTATCCCTGGCTCTTCCATGGTTTCAGTACGGCCCGGGCAGGGGATATGTTAGAAAGGCAGCGGCGGTCGCACTTCGCAAAAGCATTTGGCCTACCCGAACCATGGATAACCGTCAGGCAGGTGCACGGCAAAGAAGTGTGGTGGGTCGATGAAAATTGGCCTCAGGCTGCTTCGCTAGAAGGTGATGGCCTTGTTACTCGCACCGGGGGGAAGGTATTGGCGACATTCTATGCCGATTGTGTCCCCCTTTTCTTTGTAGATCCGATCACGCGCACCATAGCCGTCAGTCACGGCGGCTGGCGCGGCACTTGTCAAGAAATTGGGCCCAAGACAGTCTCTCTCATGGTAGATCGCGGCTCAAGGGTCGAAGATATTCAGGCGGCCATTGGGCCGAGCATCGGACCATGCTGCTATGCCGTTTCTGCAGAACTGCAGGAGTACTTCCCAGGTGAGGTCTTTGAACTGAGAGATGGACGACTCTATCTCGATTTATGGAAAGCTAACCAGAGGCAGCTTGCCCTGGTAGGTGTAAAAAAGATTTATATCGCTGAGCACTGTACAATGTGCGGGTCAGGTTTTTTCTCGTACCGTCGCGATCAGACTGCCGAGCGCATGGCAGCCGTTATCGCAATCAAGTCGTGAAAGGGATTTGGTTGTATACGTAGAACTTCGGTTTAGAGGTGAATGTCTTGGCGCGCAGAAAGCCAAAGGAGAAAATTGAACGTACAGATAGAATCCCATACCGAGAGATCATCGGTATTCTGCTCGTAGCACTAGCGGTTTTCGCCATTGCTGCACTGTATAGCCGTATCCCGGGCGCTGTCGGGGACTTCATTCGGCCCAAACTGCAGATGCTTTTTGGAGACACTGCTGTTCTGTTTGCCCTTAGTTTATTGTACTTATCAGTGCATGTTTTCCGGGGCAGTCTCTGGCCCCTTCCGACGCGGAAAGCTGTCGGATACATACTGCTTCTCCTATGTGTTGTTACCGCGTATCATACCTACTACTATTGGGGCAATGGACCTCGCCCAGATTTACGGGAAGAGATCAGCCATGGCTGGCAGGGTGAGGGAGCCGGTGTGGTAGGCGCACTCCTCATGGTGGGCATCCTCAATGGCTTTGGGGTGCCTGGTGCTTTTATTATGTTAGGGGCACTTTTCCTCATTGGAATCATTCTCTATTTCCACGTTTCCTTAATTGAATTGGCTAAGCGAGCAGCTGGCCTTTTAAAGCGCGGTGCAGTGCGTGCGGTCCGCTCTGGTGTTGATGGATTTCATGAGCAGAAAGCTCGTCTGCAGGATTGGCATGAACAGCGAAAGCTAGATCGCCTGGAAGCTCGCCAAGCTGAGGCTTCAGCTAATCAGGCAGTAGTCGAGGAGATTACCGAGCCTCTTCCTCAGCCCCAGTCTCAGTCGAAGCCTGCTAAGCGGCGGAAGCGAGACGGCAGTTCATCCAAGACTGCGGCCGACGATGCTGTTCCGACTGAGGAGGTAGAAATCGTACTTCCAGAGGTGATTGGAGACGGCACTGAGTACATGACTCCGCCGCCTTACATTCTAAAAAAGCCTGCCAAGTCCCGCCGCTCAGACAGTCCACTTCAAAGTGAGCTTTTAGAGGAAACACTTGCAAGTTTTGGGGTATCTGCCAAAGTGGTAAATGTGCAGCATGGGCCTGTTGTGACTCGCTATGAGCTGCAGCCTGCTCCTGGAATCAAAGTGAGCCGCATTACGGCTTTGGCCGATGACCTTGCCCTTGCGCTGGCAGCAGCTGATGTTCGCATCGAGGCTCCTGTGCCAGGGAAACCCGTGGTGGGTATCGAGGTTCCTAATAAGGAAGTCGAAACAGTATATTTCCGTGAAGTGTTAGAGGACTCTGCTTTCAGTGAGCATCCATCGAAAGTGGCTCTCGCACTAGGTAAGGATATTTCTGGCCGAACTGTGATCGCGGACCTGAAAAAATGGCTCCATCTTCTTGTAGCGGGTGCGACAGGTTCGGGTAAGAGTGTCTGCTTGAACTGTATTATTGCAAGCATTCTTTTTCGTGCCAAACCTGATGAAGTAAAGCTTATGATGATTGATCCAAAGCGGGTCGAGTTGGCGGTTTATGATGGAATTCCCCATCTCATTAGTCCGGTGGTTACCGACCCCAAGAAGGCAGCAGCAGCCCTGCGCTGGGCTGTTCTTGAAATGGAGCGGCGTTATGAGCTCTTCGCTGAGTTAGGTGTTCGGAATATTGATATGTATCAGGAGCTGCCGCCTCAAAATGCCGAAGGAGAAGAACGGGAAGAACTGCCATACATCGTTGTGATTATCGACGAACTGGCGGATCTGATGATGGTCGCCGCCGCTGAGGTAGAAGACGCTATCTGCCGGCTAGCCCAGATGGCGAGGGCAGCTGGGATATATCTTGTGATCGCTACTCAGCGTCCATCGGTCGATGTAATTACAGGATTGATTAAGGCTAATGTCCCCAGCAGAATCGCTTTTGCAGTTTCCAGTCAAGTTGACTCAAGGACTATCCTGGACATGGGTGGAGCCGAGCGCCTTATTGGAAGGGGAGACATGCTTTACTATCCCTTAGGTGCTGCTAAACCTGTTCGGGCGCAGGGTGCCTGGATTTCTGACAGTGAAATCGAGGCCTTGGTCAACTTCTGGAAGCGTCAAGGCGAACCTGTATACAATGAGGAGATTGGTCAAGAAGAGGTGGGTCAGGCATTAGATTTTGCCGAAGAGGAGGACGAGCTGCTTGAAGATGCTATCCGCCTCGTAATTGACAGTGGCCAGGCGTCTATTTCTATGCTTCAGCGACGCTTCCGTATTGGTTATAGTCGCGCTGCGCGGCTGATAGACATAATGGAAGTACGGGGAATTGTCGGGCCGTACCAAGGCAGCAAACCCCGTGAGGTCCTGGTCGATAGCTCGTATTTGGCGGAGAGGTGAATAGAGTGAAGGAGTTGGGAGCAATTCTATTGGAAGCCAGGGCAGAGCGTGGGCTTTCTCTTGAGGATTTGTCCGAGAGAACCCGAATTCGGGTAGACTATCTCAAGGCGGTTGAAGAGGGAAATCCTGAAAAAGTTCCTGGTGAAGTGTATTTTCGCGCGTTCGTGCGCAGCTATGCTCGAGAAGTCGGGCTTGATCCTGATGAGGTTATTGCCCAATATGAAATAAGGCGCATGCCGCTTGAAACTGCCGAAGAGCGGGGAACCCTACGCGCGAGACGGGCCGCAGCCCGCCGCAGGCGGCGTATGCGCATACTTGGAATTACAGCTGCCGCAGTAGTGCTGGCAGGCTTGGCTTATTGGTTGTGGGCCAATGGCTATTTCGGAAATACTTAGGGGGTTGCAGCTTGAGAAAGCAAGACAAATTAGTTCGAGGAATTCTAGGTGATGGCAGGGCCCGACTGTTTGTCCTGCGCACAACTGATCTAGTAAATGAAGCACAACGACGGCATGACACGTATCCAGTGGCCACTGCGGCCCTTGGTAGGACCCTGACAGCTACCCTGGTTCTAGGAGCAATGCTCAAAGGTGAAGAGTCTGTTACAGTACAGGTCAGAGGCGATGGCATTCTGCAGGGAGTTGTAACAACGGCAGATTCAAAAGGCCATGTGCGGGGATACGTGGGTAATCCCCATGTTCACCTACCCTTAAATTCCGGTGGGAAACTGGCGGTCGGTGAAGCGGTTGGTCAGGGAATGCTGTTTGTCATCCGTGACCTGGGATTGAGAGAGAATTATCAAGGTTCTGTCCCTTTACAGACGGGTGAAATTGCCGAGGACTTTGCGTTCTACTTTGCTGTTTCTGAACAGACGCCTTCGGTAGTCAGCTTGGGCGTGCTGGTCAATCCTGATCATTCGGTTCAATCTGCTGGTGGTTTAGTGATTCAACTGCTGCCAGGTGCGGAAAATGATGAAGAGTTTATTACCGCTCTTGAAAAAAGTGTTGCGCAAATACCGGCGATCAGCAGTGTGTTCGCTGATGATATGACTCCAGAACGTCTCGCAGAAGAATACTTAGGTCATTTGGGCCTCAAGTTTATCGCTGAAGGGCCTGTAAGTTATCAGTGTGACTGCTCAAAAGAGCGCTTTATGCAAGGACTGATCGCGCTTGGAGAAGAGGAGCTCGAAGGTTTAATTGCCCATGGAGAAACTGTAGAGACGGAGTGTCGCTTCTGCGCAGAGAAATATTACTATCCGCTGCCTGAACTGGAAGACGTTTTGCGTGAACTCCGTCTGCAAAAGGAGAGGGACTAAGTTAATGCGCCGCCTAGTGCTGACGGGGATTGCTGTAGCGCTATTCGCTGCTGCAGTCCTCGGTATTTCTAGTCAACTGCTAACTGAATACTGGTGGTTCCAGCAGATAGGCTACTTGTCTGTGTTTACCGCGCGCCTTGGTTGGCAGGTGGAAATAGCCGCAACAGCATTCTTCGTTGCGGCTTTGTTTCTCGCCTTCAATTTGAGGCGCACCAAACCAGTACTAGGCCGTGCCTTCGCGCGAATACCGGGTTTGAACCGGATTCAAGCCATTCACTTAGACGTGGTCATTTGGATTGTCAGTGTCCTTTATGGCATCCTATTCGCATCTGGAGCGGCGGCTTATTGGTTTGAAATCGGACAGCTGTTTAAACAGGTACCTTTCCTCACTGTGGATCCAGTTTTCCAGCGCGATATTGCTTTTTATGTGTTTACCCTGCCTGCAATTAACATCGTTCTTAATTGGCTTTCTGGCCTATTTCTCACCACAGCCCTCTTACTGGGATTGATTTATGCCATTACAGCGGCCTTTTCATGGACTCGATCGAGTAAAGTTCATCTTGGAGTGCTGCTGACACTGGTAGTTGCTGTTCAGGCAGCAGCTCGCTGGCTTGCAGGTTATGAACTGCTGTTTTCTAGAACCGGCGCGGTTTATGGGGCCGGTTTTACTGATGTCAATGTTCGATTGTGCGCCTTCCGATTGATGGCCGTAATGGGGTTGTTTGTCATCGGTGGAATCTGGATGCTGGTGATGAAGGGAAGGTCGCGACCCCTTATCTCGGCGCTGGCAGCTTGGTTGATCGCGGCAGTAGTAGTCGGCGGCGTGCTGCCTTCCTTAGTGCAGAATTGGATTGTTTCACCGAATGAATATGAAAGGGAAAAGCCTTATCTCGAACACCACCTTACTATGACTCGACAGGCGTTCGGGATAGAAGACTTCATCGAAAGTGACTACGCTTATCGTGATGTGGTGGATGCCCAAGCTCTGGAGGAAGGACGGATTAC